>NZ_REHN01000007.1:0-12994 GCF_003693025.1 Lactobacillus sp. ESL0261 | reverse complement strand
TTACGTTTACTGGTTCAATCATATTAGAAGATCAAACAAACTAAAATACACGACCCCGATCAAATATCGAAATCGTGCATTGAGTCTTGCGTAATATTAAAATGTCTAACTTTTTAGTTGCACTTCAATTTCGGGGGGTCAGATCAATTGTTGGTCTTTAATTTGTTATTATTCAATGATTTCAATTACGTTGTTCGTACATACTTCAATAATATGTAATTCTATGCTTAATTGAAAGTTAGATAAACGTTTTTTCATAATGGTATAGTTTTATAATATTATTGTAATGGTAAATATGTTATTATTCTGGCTTTATCTTTAAGAATATAGCTCTTACATAAAGCAATACTTACCTCATTATGACTGTTATCAGTTTCAATTAAAGGTAGAAATAAGTACAGGTGCTTTAACTAAAACTAAATCATTTATTGCACGATGCTTTTTAAAAAGATAGGTATACTAATTATTTTTAATATTTAAATTAAAAGTTTTACTCTTTATTAGTAGATTATAGAATAAAAATATACAGAAGTAAATTATAACTAAATAATATATAAGCTTTTAAGTCCGTCTAGCTTTAGTTACATAAAGATTAATTCATTTTACATAATAATTAAGGCATGAGAAAAATACTGCTGAATAAAGATCAATAATTTCTATTTTTTATTGTGACATTAGCTGTCTTTAAGCGAAGATTGGAAAAGATAATAAACTTGTTATTTATTAATTTTTGCTTACTTAAAAGTAATAAATTATTGTCTAATTTTAAGTACTTCACCACTATTAATGGTTACAAGCTGGCCATGATTATTAAGAATCAAGTTTGCTTGGTTGTCGAGTCTGACAGCATCTCCTGTAATTGCTTTCTTTCCTGTTATAGCAGTTACTTTTTGTCCAAGCATTGACATGTTTTTTTCGTAATCATATAGAAATTGCTCTTGTGTAAAATTAGGTATAAATGACATGAGTTTTCTAACTAATTGGGCTACAAACTTGCAAAATTGTTCAGTGGTTGGAGGATAGTCTAATACATTAGTACTAGATGCTAACGCTTGTTCTAAATTAGGCTGATACAAGTTGCAACCAATACCAATTATAACTGTTTGAGTAGCAATCTTTTCGATCAAAATACCAGCGATTTTTTTCCCATGTAAGAGTAAATCGTTAACCCATTTGATATCGGAAATGGTATTAAATTGCTGGCGAATAGTTTGGTGAAGACACCACGCAGTTCCAGTAGTTAAAAGTCCTTGATTACTTGTTGTTAAGTGTGGCACTTTTGCAATAAGCGACAAATAAACGCCACCACTATTAGAAATAAAATAACGTTTTTGTTTGCCATAGCCATGTGTCTGGACATCACTACCAGCTAAAATAATACTTTGATATTGTTGTGCTTGAAAGTGCTGTTTAGCGTATGTGTTAGTAGAATCAACTTGCTTTAGCCATGTTACAGTAATTGGTAAGTCAGATAATTGATTGGCAATAAGATTTTGATTTTTTGAAATATTATTTTTAATCATGATTATTTTACCCTTGTTAAATAAATTTTGATATTCAAATAAATCTTTAAAATATTATATATCAAGCTTAGTTAAGAAGCAAAATTATAATAAATTGTAGTTAGTATAAAATATTTATGTGGAAAATAAAAAAACAGAAAAGAACTTTCTATTAAAATGTAATTTGAACAAGATTATATTCAGTGAGATTTTCTTCTATATGACTAGTTTATTACAAGACTTACAGTTTTTAATATACAATTTATCACGTAATACTAATAAAATGTTAATTAATGATCCCACTTTTGATAAGTTATTAGATTTATTTATGTAGCATCTGCCTAGTCGTAAAAAGCAATATTGAAGCAATGTGGATTTGTATTAAACAGACTTTATATGAGTAGCTAACTTTTAAATGAATATATTATCAAGACAAGAAATCTAAGCATTATTTCTTCTGGCTTGATCAAGCCATGAACTTAAAAATTATACCCGCAACTTTAAGGTAAAGAAGTTGCCGTATTATGAGCAGTTTCAAGCAAACTTTGGCGAAGTAGCTAAGACAAATTATTGAATCAAGGAATCATTAATGTTGGGCAGATATTAAATCCCTTTGAGCAAATAATTTAAAAAAGAAAACTATAAATAGCAGCAGGCAAGGATTAAAAATTTATATTATAAAAATTTGTAATTAAATTAAATAAAGTTGCAATTTAATTAAAAACGTTATATGATATATTAAAATATATTTAGAAAGCTCGTGAATAATTATGTTAACTAATAAAGTGGAAAGCATTACTCCAAATAAAGTATCTGATAAATGTTAGTAATAAACGAGTTCCTTAGAACTCGTTTATTTTAGTTAGTTTTCAAAATAAAAAGGTGAATAATGTTTATTCCAATGATAAGGCCCGGAATAGGTGTATATAGAAATAAAAATAAAATAGAATTTTAAATTTATAACGAGCATAAGCAAATATCATATACTGCAGATGAATTGGCCATTAATATTATATCTTATTTAACGGGTGAATTTACTGACTCTGAAATATTACACATGGTAAATCAGAAACTGTCCTCAAAAAAAATCAATAAACATTTTCTAAAAGATTTTTGTAATCAATTATTTTGCGATGGATTAATAGTATATAAGTCCTTGAAAAATAATTATGAACTATTAGATAGGGAAAATAATTATTTGAATATGTATCCTAATAAAAACAAATTTACTGATGAGTTTTTAAAAAAGCTAATGAATAAGCATATAACTGTTATTGGCTGTGGAGGATTAGGATCAAATTTACTTGAGCAATTATTTAGAATAGGTGTTCAAAATTATACTATAGTTGATTTTGACAAAGTAGAACCAGAAAACCTAGCCAATCAAGCAATTTTTACATCTAAAGATATTAATAAATCAAAGGTTGATGTTATTAAAAAATTTGGTAAAACTGTTAATCCTGCAATAAATATAAATAACATTAGCTTAAAAGTTGATCAGACTAATATTAACCAAGTAATTGCAGGGACAGATTTTGTTTTTTCGTGTGCTGATTATCCAAGTATAAAAAATGTATCACTGTTGGTTTCAAATGAATGCTTAAAAAAGGGAGTACCACATATTGTTGGTGGAGGTTATTCAGGACATGAGGCCTCTTTAGGAACTATGGTAATTCCTAAAAAAACATTTACGTGGAAAGATTATCTTGAAACATCAAAACTAGGACGAAACAAAAATCAGGAAATTATACCTCCTGTGGTGAACATGTCGTTTTTGCCAATAATAAAAATTATTGCTGCTATTCAGATAAATGAGTTTTTTAAATTGTTTAATAATAATGATAACTTGTTATTGATAAACTCTTTTAATGAGTTTGATATGAACTTGTATCAAATAAGAAAGACTATGATAAGAAAAGAGTCAACAGAATGATTTATGATTTTTCTATGTATTTGAGTGATCTAGATGATCAACGTCTTTTCCAAGTATTAAAAAAAAGTAATCAACTTGATTTGATTTGGAAAGAAATTTCTTTAATTAGACAAATTGAAATAAACGAAAAAAAAGAAAATATTCAAGACCTTGTGACAATTGCAAGTAAAGCCATGAAGTTTACTAATTTAAAAAACCAAGAGTCACTGAGCAAAAAATGGGCTAACTATATTTTGTTTCAAGAAACTGATGCTATATTTGTTTATTTATTTTCTCAGACAAAGTGTTTTCTAAAAAATAATTTAATTATTATAAATGAAGAAAAATTAAATGATATTAAGAGAGGAAATACGATAATTTTTAGTCCACATTGGGGAGATTTTTATTCTATACCAATAATATTGGCGAGTTTAAGAATTCAAAATGTTCCATTAGCTAATGGTGATGAAGGGGAGCATATGCGGTCCATTTTAGATGTAATGTTATCGAGCTTAAAAAAGTACATAACAGAAGTTTTAGACACATCTAACCCAGTTAATGCTCTTTTTAAGTTGGATAATTTATTAAAAAATTCAAAAAATATACTTGAATTTCCAGAATATACATTAGGTCCTAAACCCAAGTATTGTACTAAGTATTTAGATAATTTCTTTCCCGTAGCGTACGGATTAGCAGCCTTAGCTAAACGAAATAATTCAAATATACAACCAGTTACTTTTACAAGAATAGATGATTTTCCTCATTATGAATTAAGATTTTATTCCAAGATAAATATAAAAGATATGACAGTAGGACAGATTAATAATAATATTCACAGACTGATAAACAGTATAATAGTTAAGACTCCTGAAAAGTGGTGGTATTGGTATTTGTTTTCCAAAAATAGAATATCAATCAATTAAGTATTATATATTAATTTAATATACAACGGTGATAAAAATGAAAATAAAAAACATAATTAGATGGTTACCTAATTGGCTCGTATTTTCAATAATAATAACAACAATTATTTCATCATTTGATGGAGTAGTTTTGGCACAGGTACTTTCTTCTATAGCAAATTTTAATCATAACTCAACATTTTTAGAAGTAATGTTTTATGCTGTCAAAAGCTTTTCAGCAATGGCTATTGTGTATTTTTCAATGACTTTAAGAAAAATGTTAATAAATTTAGCAATAAAAAAGCTTAATGTAAAGCTCAAAAGTAATTTTATTTATGGGCAAATTAATACTTCAACTTTTAGTAGTGATACTGCGGATAATGTCTCAAAAATATTTAATGATTTTAAATTGGTTGAAACAGATTACTTTAGTCTGATGTTTGAAGTATTTGCGTCTTTGTTAATGGCATTAATCTCTGGAATTTATATTTTAAGTTTAAGCATACCTATTGGAATTTTGTTTATTTTATTTTCTTTATTACCTATGATAACTCCAAAGATTTTTGGTAAAAAATTAACTGCCACTTCTTCAAAGTGGCAGGAAGATAGTAGTAGATTTTTAAGTAAGGTAACTGATTTATTTAATGGAGCCAATACTATCAAAACTTATTTAGCTGAAAAGTATATGTACAATGATACAGATAAGTATTTAAATGAATCCGAAAATTCTTATTTACTTATGAATAACTGGCAAGCTGTTACTTTTTTTGTCGCTTCAATTCTTTCAGTTGTTAGTTATATTTTACCTATTGGTATTGGCTTGCTTTTAGTTATTCAAAGAAAGATATCTTCTGCAGCTTTGATTGGTATTTTTATGGCTAGTGACAGAGTCGTAGGTCCATTAGGAACAGTTTCAGAGTATCTTAGTAAGATAAAAACTACTCAAGAAATTCGAAAATCTTATAGTGAACATATGATTGAATTTAAAGCTCCTAAAAAAATATCGAAAGATATTAAGCCAAAAATTTGTTTTGAAAATGTTTATTTTACGTACTCAAATGGTAAACAGATTATCAATAATTTGAATTTAAATATTACTTTTGGAGAAAAAATTTTGATTACAGGAGCTTCTGGTGTTGGTAAATCGACAATACTTAATTTGATTCAGGGTTCTATTAAACCAAGTAGCGGAAAAATTTATTTGAGGGAAAAGAATAGTAAAATAAACAATATTCTCGAATCTGGTAGGATTGCTTATATAAGACAAAATCCCAACTTATTTAATGATACTTTGCGTTTTAATCTAACTTTAGGCGAGGATTTCTCAACTAAAGATTGTTTATTTGTTCTTGAAAAAGTAGGATTGATTAATGAACTAGGTAACGATGCTTTAAATAGATATTATGGTGAAAGTGGGAAAAACTTATCTGGTGGACAACGGCAGCGAATCGAAATTGCTAGAGCTCTTCTTTTTAATAAAAAAATTATTTTAATTGATGAAGCAACTTCTAGTTTAGATCCAAAAATGTCGGACAAAATAAATAAAATTATTCAAAATTTAGATTGTACAGTGATTGAGGTTGCTCATTATTATGACGATATTGAATTTAAACATGCACATTTTACACACTATGTACTTGAAAATAAAACTTTAAGATTAAATTGTTAAGTACAGTGAAAATCAAAAGTAAAAATATGAAGTATGTCAAGAATTAAGTATAAATTTTTTTGATGATAGTTAACACAAGTTTCACACTTAGGTTATTGATTAGGTTTTGATAGCAGTGTGGTCTTTACCAGTTAAACGGTTCTCTTGCACACTAGTCTCATTATGATTTTTTATATATAAACATTCTAACGTTAGTGATGGAGATGAGGCTAGCTCAATTTTGCCTTTACCACTTTTGTTTTGTGCTAAAGTGGGTTTGAGTTGTAAGCATTTTTTACGCTTTATCCTAATAGTAATTAACGTCGTTATAAAAATTGGCAGCTTCGTTATTTCCTTGCTTAAATCTGTTTGAAAAGTATTGGACACTTAGGGTCCATGTGTTGAAAAAGTGCATTAACAAGGAAGTCAGTTATATGAAATAAGTGATTGTCAAGCTAACTTTTTATTTTAGATCAAAAATTAATAACCAACAAGTTCATGTGTCAGGACACAATAACTGATAAGTAAATATTTGAGAGTATGCATAATTAATAGATTTGGGCTATATTAAATAATTGGACAGCTAGACAATATTGATAAACCCAGAAAAGACAACAAAGGTAAGTATATTTTAAATACGCAAACTATTGCTTATCAGTGCTTTGCTTTTTTGCTTTAAGGTAAAGAAAATTTAGCATTACGATAAGAAATAGATTCACGTGATCCTTTTACCAAAGGGATTTTAAGCATTACATTTCGATAAAAGTAAGGCTCTCCATTTTTTAAATCCGCAGTAACAGTAAGGTAATGAAATAATGATCTAAGTGCATTGATTGTTCTATTAATTGTTTTTTTGCTGTCTCTTGTAGATTGTTTATTTTGCTTTACACTTAATTCTTTTAAGAACATTTGAATTTGAGCAGATTGAAGATGCTCTAAAGTAGATAATTGAATATCCTTATTGTTCTTTGCATTACTAATGTACCCCTTACTTGGATTTTCTACATCAGCAGGTGTAATTCTAAGCCAATCAAAGAATCGTCTGTATTCAGTTAAATATTGGTAAACAGTAGTCAAAGAAAGATTAGGTTGTTGTGAATAATAAAACACATAAATTGGTAAATTTTGTAATTCCTTATCAATTAATTTTGAATATTGTTTTGCATCCAAGTAGTTTCATCTCCAAATCTTTATATGTCTATTATAAATGATAATAAAGATGCTATAAAGGAAGTATAATACCATTTTAATTATTAAAGGTAGCAAACTTTGTTAGTTCATATTCTTTATCGTAGAGGTTCTTAAAACAATTACGACTTAAAAATGGGCATTATGTTATGACACATGGTTTTAATAAAAAAGACAAAAAACACCAATCAAAGAAATAAGTAAGGCAAAGAAAAGAAGATTGAATTTGAAAAGAGGTAAAAATTTATGAATATGCACGTGAACGTAGTATGCGTGATCCTGAATTTGCCAAAGAAGTTAGTCAAAATAATATAAATTTTGAAATTGCTGTTCAGGTAAGGAATTTACGAAGTAATCTTGGCTTAAGCCAAAGAGAATTTGCAAAACTAATAGATAAGCCACAATCAACAATTGTACGGATAAAGAGTGGTTCAATGAATACTTCCACAAAGTTATTGAGTAAAATTGCCCAAGCAACTAAGCAAAAGGTAAGGATAGGATAGAATTCATACCGTCTTAATATCAGCAAGTCTAAATACGTAAAAAAGAGAGCTTTAAGCTCTCTTTTTGTTTCGACTACCTAATAGTTTTTAAAAACAAATTAAGCCTGCTGTTAGATAAATTCAAATGGTAAATGACTGATAACAGGTAAGGTGTATGTTCCAGGACGCCAACGATTAATTAAATTGCGGTAAAGCTCTAATGATATTTCGTTTGACTAAAGCTGGTTTGAAAAATTTTTCTTAGGTAAGTATTGTGCTAAGTTATAAAGTTCTTGACAACTTCTCTTAGGTTGAATGATGGCTCTATTCAATGGATGCACGTAAACATCCCTCTAACTGCTTTTTAGTATTCTAGGATTAATGAAGTGGCTAGTGACTAAAAGACGCTAACTAATTTATTTGTTGTTTACACGTGTAATACGTGTTACAATTAAAAACGTAAGGAGGTAAGTATACATGCCACTTACAGGAAAGGAGATGCTCAAGCTATTACTCGAAAATGGCTGGATTGAACGTCGAGTTGCTGGCTCACATCATCATTTATATAAAGATGGTGTAAGAATAACGGTACCTATTCATGGCAATCAAGATCTTGGTAATGGCCTTGAGCGTAAAATTCTTAAGGAAGCAGGGCTTAAAAAGCCCTGAAATTTTACGCAAAGTTGATAATTTAATCACTTTGCGTTTTTCAAAGGAGAATGCTTTATGAGTAAAAAAACTAAGCTTTATTTAGTTTATCCTGCAATTTTTACACCAGAAACTAATGGCGGTTATTTAATCGAATTTCCTGACATTCAAGGTGCTTTTACTGGAATCAATACTGATAATATTTCTTATGGAATTGAGATGGCTGAGGAAGCACTAGGATTAACTTTGGCGGACTATATTGAAAGTGGTGACTCAATTAACTCTCCTTCAAAAATAGATAAGCTGAAAGTCCCGGATGGTTCTTTTGCAACTTTGATTAGAGCAAATGTATCAAAGTACTTAGACAACGATAAGTTGGTAAAAAAGACTTTAACCATTCCCCAGTGGGCTGATCGTAAAGCGAAAAAATTAAAATTGAATTTTTCATCTTTATTGACTAATGCAATTTTGCAAGAAAAATAATATTTATGTTTGGTTAATAGTCCTTGGAAGGTTATACCAATTTTTATAAAAGATTATGATCCTTATAACTTAAAAGATATTGTACTTTTTCGGAAAAAGGTTTCTACAGATTAAATATACAGAAGTAAGTTTATACCTTGCTTCTGTTTTTTGTTATGCTGAGAGAGCGATTCTAAGGCCTAGTTCATCTTTTTTGACTATTAATTAATAAACTTAGCCGTATATTTTGTTTTGATTAAACATCTTCAAATTTAAACTATGTAGAAAAAGATACTTTTTCTACATAGTATGCTAAAAGGTGCATTCTTACTGATAGTAAAATTTTGAGCTATTTAACTATGTAGAATAAATAAATATAATAGAATTATTCTACTTAATACGTTAAAATAACCATATAGCAAGGCTTTAAAAGATAACATAAAGTAAGGAACAAAAAATGCCGAGAAAACATAAAGATACACGACCAATTACGGACTCAATTATGCTAAAAAAGTTTTTAGACAAATTAAAAAGCGAAGGAGAAATGGGAGAAAGGAACTATGCCATTTTTCAGACAGGTAAAGTTACGTGCTTAAGAGTAAGTGATGTTTTGGCTTTAAAAAAAGATCAAGTTTTCGATAAGAGGGGCAGAGTAAAAAAAGAAGTCTTTACCAAAGATAAGAAAACAAAAAAGCAGAACAGACTATATCTCACTCCAGTAAGAGATGTATTGGAAGACTACTATGAGTGGTTGCAAGACTATGAAAAAAAGCATCCCTATAAAAAATTAGCATCTAGTGAATGGTTATTTCCAAGTTCAAGATACTTAGGTGAAAATAAGCCGATTGCAGAGAACACTTATTATCGTATCTGTCACAAAATTGGACTTAAATTAGGTGTTGATTGGATTGGTTCACATACTATGAGAAAGACTGGAGCATTCATTATTTACGAACAGACAGGACATAATATTGGTTTCGTATCTCACTTGTTGAATCATAGTAGCGAAGCAATGACTTTCAGATACTTAGGTTTTGAAGAAGAACGTAAGGAAGCATTACTAGATCAAATTAACTTTAATAGAGTTTAATTTTCTAAATTTATAAAGGCTCTTTTCATTCAAAAAAGGGCTTTTTTCTTTTGCTATTTTTAAGCATTCTGTGTCATTGTTAATTAAATTAACTGAACTTGGTCTTAAAATCGCCTTCTCAGCATCGAAAAAATTATGCTTTTAAAGATAAATATTTAATAATTCTTGGATGTTTAACTTTCGTTTTGGGCAAATAAATTTTTGTACAATTGAAAGTGAATCAGAAATTAATTATAGATCAGATGGAGAACAACATGAAAATTAACGAAATTAAAAACATGGTAGAAAAATTAGATGATATAACTTGTTACTCAGGATTAATCACAGTATATTATAAAGACCAAGCTGTATCCAATTTTACTTGTGGTAATTCTATGCAGGGACAATCAGATTTGATTTTTAACTTGCTACTACA
The DNA here is from genome assembly GCF_003693025.1 of Lactobacillus sp. ESL0261. Taxonomy (NCBI): domain Bacteria; kingdom Bacillati; phylum Bacillota; class Bacilli; order Lactobacillales; family Lactobacillaceae; genus Lactobacillus; species Lactobacillus sp. ESL0261. The sequence continues at coordinate 2,745 of NZ_REHN01000007.1, read as the reverse complement.
ATCTCAATTTAAAAAAGATTACCTATTTGAGAGAATAACTAGTGGCATTAAAGATATTTGCTATCGAAAAAATCCTGTAGAGAAAATTAATGAAGATTTTGATTATATTCAGCTTACTGATACTTTTACTCACATCGGTAAATATATGAATATTTCTAAAATTGAATCAATTGAAAAGGAACTTGAGGATTTAAATCTTAGTCTTAAGACTCTAAAAAAGAATGATGAAATTCTTGATTATACTTTATTTGTAAATTATGACAATAATACTATGTATTACGAATCATCATTCAATAATATATCTGAATATGCTAATTTAGTCTTTAGCTTTTGTTGTACTTATAATTTGGATCCTATTAAATATTTGGAAGCTATTGAAAAAAAAGCAAGAACGTTGCGGACACATTTATTATTTAGGAGTGCAGATTGGCGAAGCCAAACTAATTCCTTATTATTAAGATTATCTACTTTTGGCACTTATGATTGTGATAGGTCTCTAAGTGAACACAAAGTGGAACAAGACGTGATAGATGTTGCACAATACATTCAGAATGAGTCATATGATTGGCATTGCCTTTTCGTGGGTACTAGACACACCAATTTCTTATCTCTAACTTATTCAAATTATGATGATACTTTTAAAGGTCTCAAATCATTAAATCAAGCAATTTATACTAAATATCCAGAACAGTTACCTGGTGCAATTAAGTTCTATAATAAGTTCTTTGAAAATGTTAAAGGTGAAGAACTTAATTATTTCTTTTATCCAAGCCAAAAATGGGATGCCTTCTCCAATACAGTCTATTTAACAAAAAAAAATACAGTTAAAGAAAAAAAAGTTCTACCTATTGATAGTCTTATTCAAGAAAAGATCAATTATTCTAACATTCGTTGCGTATTTGCAGAAGCTGCTAATGGCCCTGCTCGGTTAGTTAGAGTAAGCACTGATGAAAAGCGCTCTGTTTCAAATTATTTCATACAATTACTTGGAACTTTATTAAGTGTATATCCCGATCATATTGATGATATTTCTAATTGGTCAGAGGTTTTAAAAGACCAATTTGGAAATCCTGATAGTTTTAATATGTAGGAAAATCTTGGAATATTATCAAGTACGATATAATATTTCAAGATAATCTAGGGTTACTATTGGATAAAAATTTTGTATAATAATCATGTGAATAAATTTTATTTTTATTCATTTAATTTTGCTTGATTTTTTGATTTATCATTAAGCGTTGGTGTTGAATTTCATTGTTGAAATTCGTCTATTGTTTATCACTATCGTAAGATATTTTTATTGTTTATCGCTAACTAAAATTAAGGTTTTAAGTATGTACTTAAAGCCTTTTTTGCGTTGAGTTAAATAAGAAAATTGAATACTACAAGTGAGGATCAGCATAACTGATCTTTTTTAGTATGGAGGTTTTATTATGATAAGACTTTAAAAAAGTTGTTTTAGATTAGATGATTGGATAAAATCAATATTTATTGTATTTTTTTGATTTTATCTTTCAATCAAATTATTGTTGTTTTAGAAGAATTAGTAATTATTTTATTATATTTGTTTATGATCAATTCACAAGATCAAAATTTTTTCGCTCAAAGAAAAAGTCCAGTTTAAATAACTGGGCTTTTTTATTTGATAAATATTAAAAATATTATAATACATCACCTGTTTTTAGTTTTTTTAAAATTTTTACATTTTATTCTAGCTAAAAAGCAAATGCTAAATTGTGACTAATTAGAAAGGAAAAACAGATGGAAGAAAAGACTTTAAATACGGCTATTATGGAATATAAAGAAATAAAGGAAAAGCTTCAAAGAATTCCTTTGAAGAAAGATTTATCTACTAGTTCTCAAACCATTATTATCAAAAAATATGGCTTATATCGTTACTTTTTACAGTCAATGGATGACTACAAGGTAGGTGTAATCAAACACTGTGATCGTGGAATTTCAACCATACAACTGATTTCAGAAATTCAAGACTTATATCATAGACTAGGTTATCCTCCTAAAGAAAATCAATATGAACATTCACGTACTGCAGCCAGAAGATTAGGTGGATCATGGAGGGCTGCCTTAAAAAGCTGTCACATAAATGCTACTTTTGTTGGAAATTCAATTATTAGCAAACAAGAGGTCATTTATAAAGGCAGAAAAGAAATTGAGAAGTATCATCGTATGCCAACTTGGAAAGAAATGTATAAAGATCATTTCCCAGCTAATCAAATAATGAAGTACTGGAAAGGTATTGATGATTTTGCTAAAGAATTTGATCTGCAGACGGAACGTGAAAATCGAAAAAAAAAGGTCGAAAAAGATATTATCTTAGCTGCTCAAAAATTAATCAAAGAACGTAAAACAATAAGCTTTAAAAATGTTGTTGCTGCATCCAATGATAAAAGCCTAACTATTTCACGTATTAATAATTTTTTGATCAACCAAAGTAATCAAAAGGTTATTAATCGTCCATCATTAACTGAATTTTTAGATAAAAAAGGCATAAAAATTGATTCAACTAAATCTCATCAAATAGTAATTGCTGGCAAAAAATATTCTAGTTGGTTAGAAGCCGAACAGAAAACAGGCATAAAAATTGGTACATTGCAAAATGAAGTGCAACTAAAAAGTTAGACATTTTAATATTACGCAAGACTCAATGCACGATTTCGATATTTGATCGGGGTCGTGTATTTTAGTTTGTTTGATCTTCTAATATGATTGAACCAGTAAACGTAA
>NZ_REHN01000006.1:0-467727 GCF_003693025.1 Lactobacillus sp. ESL0261 | reverse complement strand
AATTACTGCGGGATAGATGGGGCAGGTCAGGATTGGCATTAATGGCATCAAGAATAAAAGTTACGCTGACTTTAAGCTCGCGCCTTAGTTGGGTAACTGCCTGGGCTATTTCCGCGGCTTGCGGTTCTTGGTCCGCTGGTCGACTAAGACGCTCAATTTTTTTACGAATTCGTTCTCGATTTTCAGCTTCAAGTTCTGCTGGCGTAAGCGGTCGTTCTCTTGCTTGAGCCGATGATTTTCCTGTTTGATCAGCTGTCCTCTTTTGGTCATGGGGCGGTCGTCCTCTCTGCTTGTTAACGATATTATACCCATTTTTACGATATTCGCGCAGCCAATTGGACAACATGCCACTACTTTTTAAGCCCAAGTCAATAGATACTCGACGGGCAGGCTCATGTTCAACTATGATTCGCCTAAGGGCCTGCTCCTTAAAATCACTTGTATAAGCAGTGAAAGGCTGATCTAAAATAGCTAGACCGTGACGGCCAATTAAAGCTAACAAGTAATTAATATTAGTCTTGCCAACCCGATAACGCTGACTTAGCTCAGCAGGGCTGATTTGATAATCGTGCCAAAGATGATAGATTTCAGCTTTATCTTGTTTAGATAATTTAGACATAAAAATGACCCCCAAATTTGTCCTAAATTTGGGGGTCACTTCACTATATTGCTCAATGCCTTTTTGTAAAACAAAAAATATATAAGATTATTTTCATAGTAATGATAAAAGAAGGGTGCAGTTTATTTTTATAAAAATAATAGAAAATGAAATTTAGTAATTAATAATTAATTTTAAAGTTGGCGAACATTTTTATATGCTATTGACGATTTTTTCAATATTATTATCTTGCTGTGCTTTAAATTGATCAAGCATATAGGCATAAGCTTTTGCAGTTATTGTCATGTATGAGTTTCCTAAACGTTTTGAAATAGCATATAAATCAATTCCTTTACTGTTATGATAGAGAATGCAAAAGGTCATAAAAGTGTTGTATTTATGTTACTTCTAATAAATCTAAATTCGAACTATGATCTCCTAGAGGTTTTTTGTTTTTTAAATATTTAAATCTTATTTTTTACTTAAGCCAATTAATTCTATAGTAGACAATATAACTTCTCCAGCAGTTAAATCAGCCGTTACTTTGCTGACTTGACCTTTTTCAGCATTTTTGCCTAATATTTCGTTTAAATTATCATCAGAACCATCTTCCGATATTAAATTACCTCTGCCTTTTATTGGCCGTATGACATATCTTCCGGGTTTAATATCAAGTCCTACTAACCATATACCAGCACTTATTTTTGTTTTATATGTATATTTATCTGGTGTTGGTGTGAAGCTTGTAGACTCTATCCAATCTATCTTGATTTTGTCGTTTTTTACTAAGTTGGTAGTAAAAGAAGTTAACCGATCGCCATTAGCATCGTTTCCTAAAATAACGTTAATAGTGAAATCGCTGTTAGATAAATTACCACTGCCCTTGACAGCTTTAATAACGTATCTGCCTGGCTTGATATCTCTGCCGACTTTATACTTACCAGCACCTAAAGTAACTGCTTTAGCAGTGTTTTTCACTGGTATAAATTTGGAAACCTTTTTGGAAGCATAGTCAGAAAGCTTTTTCCTCTTTTTTACAGGAGATGGTTTTATTGAATGAGGTGCGGTAGTTTTGTATGTTTCATCATGATTCTCGGCTTTATTTGAAGTTGATACAAAGAAACCATAAATTAAAACTAGTATTAGTCCCCATACCCACCAACGTTTTACTAATGGTTCATTTGATGGATTTTTACTTGGTGTTGGTGCTTCTTTATAATCTTTTCTATTTTTTGATTTTCTATCACTAATAATAATGTAAATAACAAATATTATTAGTGCAATTACCCATAAAAATTTCATTTCCCTTCTCCCATTATACTTGTATCAGTACATTTATAATTTACCATTTTTATAAATGTCTTAAAAGAATAAATTTACACATATTTTTTAGTGCTATTGAATATCGTATTCTACACAGACAACTTTACCTAAAATTTTTTCCAGCTTATCTTTGTTTAACACAATCGAATCATAGTCATTATTTTTAGAAATTAAGATGACTTTATCTCCAACAAGCTTTACATGTTTAATCGTAGCCTTATCATCTATTAAAACAACTGTCAAATCAGCATTTTCAAAAGTTGGTTTTCTTACAAACGTTACTAATGATTTGTCCGGAATTAGAGGTTTCATGAAAGTGCCTTTGCAATATAACATAAACAGCTTATTAGAAGGCACATGGTCAAAAGCGTATTTTAATAAATCTTTCATCGTTTACTTTTGATATCACTGTACATTAAGTTACGTATAACATCAAAAAGCTAGATAAGAAATTACAGCCAGACATTGTAAGACTGGTTAAAAGCTATGAGGGAGGATAAAATTGCTATCGTCGATAATGAAATAGAGTTAAGTAATACTAATCATATTGAAATACAATAAGCTTTTAAGTTAAACATTAGTTTATTAGAAATAAAAGAGCAGTTTTTATAACTGCTCTTTTATATTTGATTCTGAATTACTATAATTAAAAGGTTGGCGAACATTTGGCGAACCAATTGCTAGCAAAGTATTGGTATATCAATGATTATAGCTACTACAAAAAGGAGAGTACAGGATTTGAACCTGCGCGCCAAGGAAAAACTTGGTTCGCCGGATTTCGAGTCCGGTGCATTACCACTCTGCCAACTCTCCATAACGAATAACATTATACCTTAACTGAAATTTTTTTCAACTTGCCATTTTCTTCTAAATTGAACAAGTGCGTGTTTGTTGTGTATTTGCTTGATGTAATATCGGAAAAAGCAATTAAATCAGTATACACACTAGATAGCAATATTATTCTTTTAGATCACCGATTGTCTTGAGATAGGTTTTGATTTTTTGTTCTACAAACTTGATATTATCGTTAAGTTTCTTTTCCTGTTCATGTAAATTATCAAGCTGCTTAAAAAGTAAAACAAGTCTATCAGGTATAGTTTGGTCTCCCTCATAGCGTAATTTGGTGTATTTTTGCATTTCTTTAATACTCATACCAGTCTTTTTTAAGCGAGAAATGAAACTAATCCATGCTACATCTTTTTCAGTATAGATGCGACGATTATTTTCATCACGATTTGGAAAAAGTAATCTTTGCTTTTCATAATAACGCAGTGTGTCAATTGAAAAGCCACTAAGTTTCGAAAATTGACCAATTGAATATTTCATTGTAGTTCCTTTCTAAAAAATTCCAGCAAAGTAAATGATACATCGTCATATTTTACCACTACCAAAAAATTTTGAAATAGTAGTTGACATGGACTATACTCCAGCAACTACTCTATTAACCGTTAAAAAAGTTTACAAAACAAAAAGGAGAAAAACTATGAAAAATGATGAACGTTATCAAAAAGGTTTAGTAAATTTAGAAAAAGTTGATCAAGAGGGCGGCAAATCAGTTATTGATTCACTAGCTGGTTTATCTGAAGATGTAGGTCGCTACATTATTGAATTTGCATTTGGTGACGTATACGATCGTGGTGTCCTGGATCTAAAGCAAAGGGAAATGATTACCATTACAACTTTGCTGACACAAGGTGACACAGAACCGCAACTGAATGTTCATATCAATGGCGCTTTAAATGTCGGCTTAACACCAAAGGAGGTAATTGAGACTTTTATTCAAACTATTCCTTACGTGGGATTTCCTAAAGTGCTAAACGCGATTAATGTTGCTAAAAAGGTATTCAAAGATCGTGGAATAGATTTCACGCAATCGAATAAAAGTGAATAAAGTCATGATTAAACTAGTTGCTTGTAATAGGTAAACTAGTTTTTTTATCTGAAGCTGATATAGTTCGTATTTTTATGACTATAAAACAAGCATGCATGAATTTAATTGTAAGTTAATTTTTGAGTTAAAGAAGTGAAATATGGAAAGTTCATTATCTAAGCGTGCAGCTGTTATTGACACAATTCCAACAGTTTTTGGCTATTTAGGAATTGCGTCCGCTTTTGGTGTGATTGCTCGCTCAACAGGTTTTTCGACTATTACAGTAATCATGATGTCAATCATAATCTATGCTGGGTCAGCACAATTTACCACTATTAGTATGCTAGTAGCAGGTAGTCCGATTGCTTCAATTATTTTTACTACATTTATGGTCAATTCAAGGATGATTTTAATGAGTACAACGGTGGCACCGTACTTTAAGAAAGATAAACTGGGCAAAGGTATTTTAATTGGCACGCTTTTAACTGATGAAAGTTTTGCTCTGGCGATGAATAAACTAAATTTTACAAATGACAAAATGAATTTCAGTTGGTTCAATACTGAAAATATGATTTCATATAAAACTTGGGTACTTGCTACAGCGATTGGTGCCATACTTGGCAACTTTATTAAAGATCCAAAACAATTAGGTCTTGATTTTGCAAATGTGGCAATGTTTATTGGTTTGTTATATTTGCAAGTAAACAATGATAAATCTTTAAATAAGCTGTTACAAGTAATAGTAATTTTACTGACAATGTTGTTGACCTATATTTTGACAATGATTTTGCCACCCAGTCTGGTTATTATTGTTGTAACTCTTATTGGATGTGCATTGGGGATGGTAATAAAACGTGTCTTCTTCTAACTATTTGTTTTTGACTATTATCGGATGTGGACTTGCAACTTGGCTATCGCGGATACTTCCCTTTGTTTTATTAAAAAAATTCACCTTACCTAAAGTAGTGGTTGAATTTCTATCTTTTGTACCGATAGTTATAATGTCTACTATGTGGTTTTGCAATTTATTCACTGCTCAACCAGGACAATTGCCAAAAGCTAACCTTGAATATCTTGTTGCTTCAGTGCCAACTTTTATAGCAGCGGTTATTAGCAAATCACTTTTAGTAATTGTTATTGTTGGGGTAGTTTCTTTAGCTTTATTACGATTTTTTATTTAGTGAAAGATTGATCAATAATTGTTTTATATCTCTGTAAATTTGAATTAAAAAAATTGTGAGTTATACTAATAAAAGTTGCTAATTTGTGCAAAAATCAAATTGGTTCTTAAATTAAATAAATATTTTGGTTGAAGTGAAAGACTTTCAAGAATTTTTCTCAGGTTTGGGTTGCCTGAGCAATTTTGAAGGTCTTTTTTGCTATAGAAAGCTGGAAGGTAAATGAAATTTTTAGGAATGCTAGTTGTTATATTAATAGCTACCCTAATTGGCGGCCAATTTAGTGTAAGGTTAAAATTACCAGCCGTTGTCGGTGAGTTACTAGCTGGAATAATAATAGGACCGGCAGTTTTTAACCTGGTACAACCTAGCGAAATCATCAAAGTTTTCTCAGACATCGGTGTGATTTTTTTGATGTTTTTGGCAGGTCTTGACAGTGATATTAAAACACTAAAAAAGCTTTTACGTCCTAGTGTGTTGGTAGCTGCCTTTGGTATGATAGTCCCAATCATTACCGCCTATGCGACAGGTATTTTCTTTAATTTTTCACAGGTTGAAAGCTTATTTTTAGGATTAACTTTTTCAGCAACTTCTGTTTCAATTTCGGTAGCAGTTTTACAAGAAATGGGACGCCTAAAAGGAAAAGAGGGCATGACAATTTTGGGAGCAGCAGTAGCAGATGACCTGTTGTCAATATTACTTTTGAGCATTGTTAGTGGACTGACAGGTGTTTCTGAGCAAGGCTCAAGTAAGGGAAAAAACTTTATTGTGAGCCTATTTATTCAGGCAGCCTTTCTTATATTATTAATTTTTCTTAGCGTTTATGTCATACCTCGGTTAATCAACTTAAGCCAGCGTCTGACATTGCCGGTTCCAGAGACCTTAGTAACAATGATAATTGTGGCATTTGCTTCATGGGGAGCTGAAGAAGTGGGGCTTAGTAACGTAATTGGCGCCTTCTTTGCCGGCTTGGCTCTGAATCGTACTTCAGCACAGAAAACGCTCAAGAAAAATTTTACCGTGATTAGCTACAGCAGTTTTATTCCTGTCTTTTTTGTCAGTATTGGTTTAGATATGAGCATTAAGGGAATATTACACGACTTTATTTTATTTATTGTTTTGGTAATTGGTGGTGTTTTTTCAAAATTGGTTGGCGCAGGTTTGGGAGCAAAGATTGCGGGTTTTAGCAATTCAAGTTCTTTGTTAGTTGGGAACGGAATGGTTTCGCGTGGTGAAATGGCTCTCGTTGTCGCACAAATAGGTTTGACTAATCATTTGCTAGCGCCGGCAGTGTATTCAACTGTGATAGGAGCAATTATCATGACAACTGTAATTTCACCCTTTCTCCTCAAATGGTCAATATTAAGAATGGATAAGAATGAATAAAGCAAAACAAGATACTTAAGATCAATACAGAGATCTGACCTTCTAGTTAAATTTCTTAAAGTCATTTAGAAGTTATGCTATGATTAAAACCGTGTTTTTTCACTGTTAAACTTAAACAGAAGGTAGGAAGGTCTGATGAAAATAAAGCCGAGTGCTGGAATCTTTAAATTAAGATGGTATATAGAGCAGATGCGAGGCTGGAGTTTTAAAACATATTTATTATTAATGTTGGGAATAGGCATTATTGTTGGTACTACTGTAGCCGCACCCGTTACTCAAATTTCCTTGTTAACAATGGTAGCTGCAATTTTGGGTTTTACATGTACACTTGCCATTACTAATGCCAGACAAATCAATGGTATTTTAGGTTTAATTTCTTCTGCGATTTATATTATAGTTTCCATATACGCCAAAAATTATGCCAATGTGATTTTGCAAGCTATTTATATTTTGCTGTTAGATTTACCTGTATTAATGTTGCCGTCTTGGTCTAAAGATACGGAAAAACATATTCATGGTTTGACACTGATAAAGTGGCTTCTTACCATTATCTTTTTTGCCATGGTGCTAGTTTTACTTTATCTGCTAGATACTAAACTTTTCACTAGTCCAAGACCCCTAATCGATGCAACAGCTGGAGCAATTGGAATTACTGGATCTCTTCTTTGTATGTTACATTTTCGCGAGCAATACTATTTTTGGACTATTCAGGGAATACTTTCAATTATTTTATGGGGAGTTACCGCATTTCAAGGGGATGCTAATCTAACTTTATTTTTAACATATATTTTGTATTTAACTAATGATTTACTGGCATTTACCGATAAGCATGTTAGCTGGTTTCACTAACAAAAAAGAAGTCTTTTTCAAAAGACTTCTTTTATTTGTCTAAATGTTTTTTGACAATTCTACTTAAGATCTTAGTTGCACCTTTGCCTGCCTTGTCATCATAATATGATTGATAGCGGGTATCATTGTCATAGGCATTCACAATACCTAAATGAATTTTAGTAGAATAATTCGGCATAACAATTTGCAACCAGTGTTGGTGATTTTTAAAAATAGCATCACTTAAGGCAGCTTCTTTAGCAGGGTCTTTGACAACTTCCTGTAAATCTCTTACCAGATCTGCCTCTGTTTGTTTCATTTTATTATATTTTGCTTCAGTAAATTCGTTAGATTCAGACATAATTTTCTCCTATAATCTGTTTAGATACTGAAATAACTATAGCAACTTTATCTTGAAAAATCATGTCCAAATTTGTTTGCGGAAAAAGCAAAATGTAACTAGGGACAATTGGTAAAGTGGAGCAAAAGACAAGAAATCTAATAAATAAAGCGCTATAATTAAGAAAGAAAGGCGAACTGATGATCACTTTTGTTTGGGCAGAAGATGAAAAACACCAAATTGGTATAGATGGACATTTACCTTGGAGATTGCCCGCAGATTTACACCATTTTAAAAAAATAACATATGGACATCCCATTGTTATGGGTAGAAAAACTTTCACGAGCTTGCCCCATATTCTACCAGGACGTACGCACGTTGTTTTATCAACTAGTCAGCAATTAAAAAAGGAATTTGATTCTGATAAAAGAGTTTTAATAATACCGTCGATCAGTGAATTACAATGCTGGATTCACAAGCACGAAAATCTGGAAATTTGTGTTATTGGTGGTAACTCGGTTTTTAGTGCTTTAAAAAAGCAAGTTGATTGCTTAGAAAAAACTGAAATAAAAGCCGCTTTTACAGCTGATGTGACAATGACCAAGCTTAACTATGGCGATTTTAAGATAGTAAAAAGGGAATTTCATCAACCTGATGATTCGAATTCTTATCCATATGAATTTTTAACTTATATGAGAAAGGAGAAGTGACATGAAACAAGTTATTGCTTCAACCGTCGTTTTACTAATTTGCATACTGATTTTGATTAGCAGTTTTTTACTTGCAGAAAACTTAAATCATAATTATTGGTGGCAGGTAATTGGCATGGCAATTGTTACTTTTGCTGTAGGACAATATTTTTTTAAAACTATAAAATCATACCAAACAAATAAAAAATAATTTATTTTTTGGTTGACAGAAGATTTTTTAGATGTTAAATTAATAAACAATTAAATAATTAATACATCTTGAAAAGCAGAGTAGCTATTATTTTTACTAACAAAGAGAGCTGACGTTTGGTGAGAGTCAGTTAGTAAGGTGTAGTGAACATGGGCTTGAAATGATGACTGCTAGTGATATTTAGCTAGTGGCGGAGTTGCATCCGTTAGCATTGCAAGCTATTGTTAGATAGCTGTTGAGGTTTATTACGTGAGTAATAAACAAATTAAAGGTGGTAACACGAAGCACTCGTCCTTAGTTTAGGATGAGTGCTTTTTTTTATTGAAAAATTGGGAGGTTTTTCTAATGACTAAAAAAAGTCGCAATATAATTATTGGAGTAATTGCAGCCATTGTAATTATTGCAATTGCCTGGTTTAGCTTTGGCAAAAAAGGGGATAGCAATCAAAAGAACCATGTTGTTACTGTAGGTATAGTTAGTGAGTCAAAACCCAAAGAGGTTATTTGGGATCACGCTGCGGCCTTGGCCAAGAAAAAATATGGCATAACAATTAAAATCAAGAATTTCACTGATTACAATCAACCAAATAAGGCCGTAAAAAGTGGAGACATAGATCTAAATGCTTTCCAACATTATGCTTTTCTAAAAGCTTGGAATAAAGCCAATCATGGTGGATTAGTAGCTATCGGACGCACAGATATAAATCCAATTAGGCTATATTCAAAGAAATATCATAAATTGAGCGAGCTGCCAAAAGGTGCCACAATTGCTGTTCCAAATGACGCAAGTAATGAATCTCGTTCCTTACTCGTTTTGAAAAATGCTGGATTAATTTCATTACGCAAAGGTAAAGCTCTTGTGACCGTTGCGGATATTGTGAAGAATCCTAAAAACATCAAAGTTAAAGAAATTAGTGCCGATCAATGTGGACGTGTGATTAATTCAGTCGATGCAGCAGTTATTAATAATGACTTTGCTCGTCCTGCAGGTTTAGGTGAAAAACAAACAATCTTTGTTGAGCCGGTAAATAAAGATTCTTATCAATGGATAAATATCATTGTAGCTAAGAAAGACCAAGCAAAGAACAAGGACTACCAGGCGGTAGTCAAATGTTATCAAACCGCTGAGACTAAACGGATACAAAAGAAATATTACGGAAATATGACTAGAAGTGCTTGGGACATTAAATTGAAGTAAAAATTTTAATGATCGGAGAAGATTGTAATGGGTATTATTGATTTAGAACACGTTAGTGTAGATTTTCCTGATAAAAAAGGCAAAATTGTGCAAGCAGTTCATGATGTTAGTCTAACTGTAGAAAAAGGTGATATTTTCGGAGTTGTAGGCTTTTCCGGAGCAGGTAAGTCTACCTTAGTCAGAACAGTCAACCTTTTACAAAAACCATCAGCCGGTAATATTAAAGTTAACGGAACCGATTTTGTCAAAGATGGCAAACAGGTAATAGCTAACAAAGATTTACAACTAGCTCGCAGAAAAATTGGCATGATTTTTCAAAATTTTAATTTATTAAATGAAATAAGCGTGGTTGACAACGTGTCCTTTGCCCTGAAACATTCTGGATTAAAAGAAAAAGAAATTAAGGAAAAATCATTAAAATTATTAGATTTAGTGGATTTAAGAGATAAAGCAAACTTTTATCCAGTGCAGCTTTCCGGAGGTCAGCAGCAAAGAGTTGCTATTGCCAGAGCTTTAGCGAATGAACCAGATATTTTGATTTCAGATGAGGCTACTAGTGCACTTGATCCCCAAAATACTCTTCAAATTCTGACATTGCTCAAAAAGCTCCAAAAAGATCTTAACTTAACTATTGTCTTGATAACCCATGAAATGGCGGCTATTAAGAAAGTTTGTAATAAAGTTGCCTTAATGCAGTCTGGACAAATTGTTGAAAAAGGAAGTTTAAGGGATGTTGTGCTACATCCTAAAAATGATTTGACCAAGAGTTTCGTGGGTGGCTCTTTGGAAGTAATCAACACTTTGAAATCTCTTAATATTGATAAGCTTGACAACGATAATGAGGCCATTTATCAACTTGTATATAGCATGGCTAATGTCACCAAAACAATTGTTGTTGATTTATACCGTGAAGTAGGAGTTGAAGCCAGCATGTTATATGGCAATGTTGAATTGCTTGATGATGAGCCAATTGGTACTTTACTTGTTCAAGTCAAAGGAGACAAGACAAAACAGCAGGAGACAGTTGCTTTTTTAAGAAAAGAAAAAGTTGCTGTCACTCGTTTAAACGAAAAGGGGGATCTATATGAGTAGTTGGTTTAGCAAAGTTTTTCCCAATGTTGTGCAATTAGGCTGGCTGGGAGACACTGGCTGGGGCACCAGCATTATTCAAACTCTGTATATGACTTTTTGGGCCGGAATTTTTGGCGGCATTTTGGGAATGGTTTTTGGTATCGTTTTAGTCCTAACAAAGAGTGACGGCATCAGGCCTAATAAATTTTGGTTTAACCTTTGTGATAAAATTGTTTCAATTTTTAGAGCAATTCCGTTCATTATTTTACTGGCATTCATAGCTCCAGTAACGCAAAAAATTGTTGGGACACAAATAGGTATTCAAGCTGCATTGGTTCCTCTGACATTAGGCTGTTTTCCATTTTATGCTCGGCAGGTTCAAGTAGCACTAGAAAGCGTTGACCACGGAAAAATTGAAGCAGCACAAAGTCTAGGAGCTACGATTTGGGAAATTATATTTAGTGTTTACTTAAACGAGGCTAGATCTGAACTTGCTCGCGTCTCTACCGTGACAATTATCAGTTTAATCGGTTTAACTGCAATGGCAGGAGCTATAGGTGCCGGTGGACTAGGTAATACAGCAATTTCATATGGATATAATCGTTTTAATAATGACGTAACACTTATTGCGACAGTTTTAGTTATTATTTTAATATTTATTGTTCAAGTTATTGGTGATTTTTTTGCCAACAAATTAAATCATCAAAATCGTTAAAAATTTTAAAGCAAAATAAAAACAACGAGTTGAATCTCGTTGTTTTTTCGTATTTAAATGTAGAATTTATTTAACTGCATCCTTCAATGCTTTACCAGGCTTAAATGCAGGTACTTTAGTTGCAGGAATCGTTAAAGTTTTACCAGTTTGTGGGTTTCTGCCTTTTCTAGCTGCACGATTACGTACTTCAAAAGAGCCAAAACCTATGATTTGTACTTTTTCGCCTTTAGCCAAGTTATCCTTAATTGATTCGATTAAAGCATCGATAACTTTTTCTGCATCTTTTTGTTTAAGATCTGTCTTTGCTGAAACTTCTTTAGTAAGTTCAGACTTGTTAATTGAAGCCATAATTCTTCTCTTTTCTATAAAAAATATTACACATTCAATGCTATTAAATAGTTTGCATTTTTTCTATACTAATCCACCTAAAGCATTGTGTCGCTTGATATTCGGCAACTTTTATTATTTTAGCACACATATAGCAAGCTTCAACAGTAAAAAGCTAAATGTTACGTTAATTTTTGCTGTTTTAACAAGCGATTGACCATTTGCAGGTAATTAAGGTAAAGGGGCTTAAACCGGGAATGTTTCTCCTTTTGCCACGGCTTAGGTTTACCGCAAAAGTGTAAAATTGAGGTGTTTTTCATGACCCATTCGGTGTTGATTTCACCTGTGCTTCTGGTTAAGTAAACTGAGAAAGCTCTGGCATCGTAGTTCCAGCGCGTTTCTGGAATTTTTAAAATATCTTCGCCATATAGATAATTGAGAATATCTTGATCTGGCAAAATTAAAGTATCATGATGCTCTTCAATTGCCTGAGTAATTTCTGTAATTTTAATTTTTGTACGCATTTGATCTAAATCCATCAGCATTATTCCAGAGTTAAAGTACCCTGTTGATGTACCCAGCCTGATATTATTAATTGAACTCATAATGTCCGTTAACCCTTCATGAACTGAAGCTGCAAACATTTTACCTTCAAGGTCTAACTCCCACAAGGGCACTATTGAATTAATAACTAAAATGTCAGGATCAAGATAAATAATTCGATGTAGATCTGCTGGCAAAATTTTACTTGAAAGTAATCTGAAATACATTTCTTTAGGATAATCATGCAAGTTGAGCAATGAATCAGGAAATTTAATATTCTTATTCATAGTCAAAGTGGATACCTGAATTCCTATTTTTAGCCCAAATTTTTTTAATTTATTCAGAGCATGCTGGTTAATATTGTCGTAAATTAGCCAGACATGAAACTCTTCAGTCATATTGTTCAGCCTAAGGGAATACATCATAACTTCGAGTGGTTTGATATAGTTTTGGTCTATAGTGACCAGTATTTCGATTGATTCTTTTTGCGACTTTTTCATGAAGTTCTTCCTTTAATAACATTTTTTTGTTTTCACTATTTCTAAGTATAAAGCAAAAGTAGATTCTGTACCTCATAATATAAGTTGTAAAAAAAACTAAATGCCACAAGATTAGAAGGTAAAATAATTGTTTTGATATTGTAAAAGAAATTATTTATTCAAAGTAGTAGAATGTATATGAATAAGTTTTTCAATAATGAGGTGTCAAAATGAAGAAAAAACTTTTGTTAAGTATAGTTGGAGTTGCATCTTTGACTTTAGGATTGAGTGTAACTAAGCCAGTGTTGGCTGCAGATACTCCTGCAGCAACCACCAATCAAAGTCAGACTAATACTACAACATCTAATACTACGAACGGAGATTCAAACACGTCAAATACTACTGACCAAAGTAAAACCAATAATGGACAATCTAATACAACTAACAGTACAAATAATCCTGCTACTGCAGATACTGACAAAAAGCCTAAGAAAAATAATACTAATTCAAATAATGCGATAAAATATTTAGGCAAAACTGTCAAATTAAAGAGAAATGCCTATATATTTGACAGTAAGGGTAAAAGAATTAAAAACAAAAAACTGAAAAAAGGAACAATTCTTTCAATTACGGGTTTTACCACAGTTAAAAATAAGAGTTACTTGCAAATATCATTAAATGGCAAGAAAACTAAGAAGAAAGAATACGTAAAGCCAGGTAATGTAAAACTTTTTAAAGTTGCCAGCTACAAGGTAAAACGCAACGCTAAAGTATACAATAGCAAAGGCAAGCTTTTGGTAAAAGGAAATAAATATTCATACGTTAAAAAAGGTACAACAGTTTTTGTCTATAGTACCAAGAAGATCAAAGGTAAAAAGTTAGTAGGAATATCTGAAACACAGTTTTTAAAATGGTCTGATTTAGTTCATAAGACTGGTAAAGCAGTTATCAAATAATTTTTTCTGGGAGGCAAACACATGACTGATCCTGTTTTAAAAAGAGTAGCTGTTAGAAAATACACTAATGAAAAAGTTGCTCAAGATGACATTGAAAAATTGATCAATGCGTTTCAGGCAGCACCTTGTGGCATGCACCAAACTGATGTAATGCAAATGACAGTGGTTGAGGATGAAAAATTACTGTCACAAATAGAACAGGTTACAAGTAACGCTTGCTATAATGCTCCTTTATTATTTGTCATTAATGTTAAAAAGAATAATGAATTTGGTGAAAGAGACGCATCTGTTGCAGCAGAAAACATAATGATAGAGGCTGCAGAACTCAACTTAGGTTCGGTTTATTTAATGAGTGCAGCCAGTGTACTTAATTCTGCCAAAAATTTGGAAGAAGAGCTTGGTGTTCCGGAGAATTTTGAGACCTGTGTCATTGTTGCCTGTGGACATGCTTCAGAACATCCTAATGATGATAGATCTACCAGGTATAAGGTTATAAGAAAATAATATTATTTTATAGTTTTGTATTAAACTTTAGCCATACTTTTTTGATGAAGTGTGCTAAAGTTTTTATTTTGCGCAAAATATTTAATTTATTGCAACGCAAATGGTTTATATAAATGTTACTTGGTATAATAGTTATGTAAGCGTTACATTTATTTACTTAAGGAGCTATTATATGAAAAAGATTATTAATGATCCAGCAAATGTTGTACCTGAAATGGTCAAAGGTATGGTCAGATCATATCCACAATTTATTTCTCAAGTTAAAGATACCGAAGCTGTTATGAGAGCAGATAAGGATTCAATGACCGGGAAAGTAGGTATTGTCAGCGGGGGAGGTTCAGGACATGAACCTACTCACGCAGGTTTTGTAGGTAAAGGGATGTTAAGTGCAGCAGTTTGCGGTCAGGTTTTCACATCTCCAACTCCAGATCAAATTTACGAAGCAATCAAAGCAGTAGATCAAAGGCAAGGTGTTTTTCTAGTTATAAAAAATTATTCAGGGGATGTCATGAACTTTGATATGGCAAAAGATATGGCTGACATGGACGACATTAAAGTTAAATCAATTGTAGTCGATGATGATATTGCTGTAGAAAACAGTACATTCACACAAGGAAGACGTGGAGTTGCCGGAACCTTGTTTATGCATAAGATTCTGGGAGCTATGGCTCAAAATGGTGCAAGTCTTGACGAAATTGATGCAGCAGCTAAAAAAGTTTTGCCTAATATTAAAACAATTGCTGTAGCTTTATCGGCTGCTACTAATCCTGAAACTGGTAAACCCGGTTTTGTATTAAAAGATGACGAGATTGAATTTGGAGTTGGCATTCATTCAGAGCCTGGCTATCGTCGTGAAAAAATCAAACCTGCTAAAGACTTAGTATCTGAATTAGTGGGCAAGTTAAATAATGAAATGCATTTAGAGCAAAATAAAAAGTATGCTGTTTTAGTTAATGGCATGGGTGCAACTCCTTTGATGGAACAATATATTTTTAGTAATGATTTGCTTGATAAATTGGCGGAATTTAATGTTAAACCTGCCTTTATCAAAATTGGTAATTACATGACATCGCTTGATATGGCTGGTATTTCACTCACAATTTTTGAGTTAGCTGACGAAAAGTGGCTTGAATATCTTAATCAACCAGTTGAAACGATAGCTTGGTAAAAGAGAGGGAAATAATATGGGATTAACGGTTAAAAACGTAGTTGAATGGATCAATAAATTTTCCGTAAAAATTGAGCAGAATAAGCAATTTTTAAGCGATTTAGACACTGCAATTGGCGATGGGGATCACGGGTTTAATATGAGCCGAGGCATGAATGCCGTCAGTCAAAAACTGGATTTAGAGCCAAAAACTATTACTGATGCATTTAAACAAATTGCAATGACTCTTATTTCTACTGTTGGTGGAGCTTCAGGCCCATTATATGGCACAGCTTTTTTAGAAATGGCCAAGAAGAGCGCTACTAGCGATGATATTGGTGAATTACTGGATGCTGCATTAGCTGGTATTAAAAAACGTGGCGGTGCTAAACCAGGTGACAAAACGATGGTTGATGTTTGGTCAGTGCTCGTACCTGAAGTGAAAGCGCATAATTTAACTCAAGAAAAAATTGATTCTGCTGTAGCTGCAACTAAAGATTTAGTAGCAAAAAAGGGTCGTGCTTCATATTTGGGAGAGAGATCAAAGGGTCATGTTGATCCCGGCTCACAATCTAGCGGCTATCTCTTTGAAGCTTTACTGGAAACTGAAGGTATACTATGAGTTTAGGCATTACGTTAGTATCACATGTTCCCGAAATACCTACCGGTTTGACTAAACTTTTAGATCAAGTTGCCAAAGATGTATCAATCACAAATGCTGGTGGAACAAATGAAGAAGATATAGGTACCAGTATGGACAAGGTTTTGCAAGCTTTTTCTGACAATAAAGCCGATGAAATTTTGGCTTTTTATGATCTTGGAAGTGCCAAAATGAATCTTGAACTGGCGATGGAAATGACTTCTAAAAAGATTCATTTGTATGATGTAGCTTTTATTGAAGGTGCATATACTGCTGCTACTTTGATTGAAGCGGGAGTTGATTTAACTGAAATAGAAAAACAACTTGAACCCTTAAAAATTAAAAAATAGGTTTAAAGCTTCAATTTAAAAGACTTTGCTAAAAATAACAGTTATAAAAATATAACGGAATTTTTTAAGAATTTAAATATAAATGCTATATAATCAAAGAAATTAAATAACAGTTTCTTAAACAATTTTTTAAAAATTATTTTATTTAAAGAAAGTGTTTACACAAGCAAAATTTTATAATATATTTTGTTAGGGAGTAATTTACTACTAAACATTATTTGAGGCTTATGCAGCCTAATAATCAAAGTAGGAGATTAAAAAATGAATAATAGTTTAACAATGCAATTAGTGGGAGAGTTCATTGGAACTATCATCTTAGTATTGCTCGGAGATGGCGTTTGTGCCGGTGTCAATTTGAACAAGTCGAAAGCAAAAGGCAGTGGCTGGATCGTTATTTCTTTTGGTTGGGGTTTTGCCGTAACTTTCGGAGTATTTTGTGTTAGTTGGCTTTGCCCAGGACATTTTAATCCGGCAGTGTCATTAGGAATGGCTATTGCAAACAAATTGCCATGGTCTTCAGTTTTACCATATATGCTAGCTCAAATTGCTGGGGGTTTTATCGGTGGCATTTTAGTTTGGCTAACCTATTTTCCTCATTGGGAAGAAACCACTGATCAAGAAGGCATTTTAGGTTCGTTTGCCACAACGCCTGCCATTAGAAACTATACTTGGAATTTCTTTACTGAAATGATTGCTACGTTTGTTTTGGTATTTGGCTTGTTGGGATTAACCAATGCTAAATTGGCACCAGGATTAAACCCATTACTAGCAGGATTTTTAATTACCGCAATCTGTTTGTCCTTAGGAGGACCAACTGGAATCGCGATTAATCCGGCCCGTGACCTGGGACCAAGACTTGCACATCAGTTTATGCCAATTGCCAACAAAGGTGGCTCCGACTGGGCTTATAGTTGGGTTCCAATTTTTGGACCACTTTTAGGTGGCGGAATTGCCGCATTTTTGTTTAATGTTATTGCTTAAACTTAAAAAAGTTCATGACTTTAAAAAGTCGTGAACTTTTTTTATTTGCAAAATTTCACTACGGTTTAAAATTGCGTAATATTTCAATTCCTTTCTGCTGATATTTATTAGGTATAAAAGTTTTTCTCATAGCAATTTGCATATATGCCCAAAGCCGCTGGCCAGGTTTTAAATGAATCACGTGAATGTCAGAAAAGTCTTTAAGACTGCTTTCCATTACTAAAGCTATACCAACATTACGCTTGACCAAATCAATTAAAAGTTTCATTGTAGTTGCAGTATAGGAAATTTGAGGAGTAAAATCCCCTAGTTTTGCTTCTTGTTCCAAGCATTCCCTTGTCAAATAGCCTCGAGTGCGAGCGACAAATTTGCACTCACGCAAGTTGGCAGCACTAATTTCATGAACGTTATGCCATTTATCAGTGTTACTAGTAATTACCACCAGTTCAGTTTTTTGTAAGTTATGAATAAAATATTCGGGATCATTAATGGGAACCATCCATGAATAAATAGCAACATCGACATTGCCATTGGTTAAATCAGCAAATGCGTCTGCAGATCGCTCTATCTTTGATTCAATTAAATCTGTAATTCCAGCTTGATAAAATTGTTGAATAATGTCGGCAATATATAAACTACCGGCTTCGCCAGAAAAAGCGAGTCGGATTTTTTTATCGCTGGCGTGCATCACGTCGTAATTGATACTTGCCATATCTTGTAATAATATTTTTGCTTTACGATATAGTAGTTCTCCGGCATCAGTTAAAGCAATCTTGCTTTTGCGATTTTTTTGTAAAATCAATGGATCTGCGAATTTATCCGCCAGGCGTTTAATAGCCATTGAAATTGTCGGTTGAGTAACATCAAAAGTATTAGCAGTTAGCGTATAATTACCAGTTTCGACTAATTTACAAAAATATAATAGATCTTTTTCGTTCATTTGTACTTCCTAAATAAATTTTATTTATAAATGTATCTTTTTAAATTATATTAAAATTCACTTTAATGTACAAGAAGTACTTGCTACTATGCATTTTATCGCAACTAAGAAAGCTAAATTATGAGAAAAATTTAATTAGATTTAAAAAGCACTTCAAGCTATATTTACCAAAAGAACGATTTATAAGAAAGTTAAGGTGAAAAATTTGATCTACGATTCAACTCTCGAATGGGATGCCGTTTATGACGTAATTGTAGTCGGATTCGGTGGCGCTGGCGCTAGTGCTGCTAGATTCGCAGCAGATAACAATGCCCATGTTCTACTGATAGATGCGGCTCCTGAGGGTCATGAAGGGGGTAATACCAGATACGCTGGTGGTGCATTCGCGTGGGGTGACAATTTTGAGGATCTACGTGAGTATTATAAACAAACTTATTATCCCTTCAAGTATGATCCTAAAGATCTAGCCGCTTTTGTCAATAATGTTTTAAAAATGAAAGAATATTCACAAAACTATTTTGGCATTGAAGCTCAGTACACTGGTAGAAGACCTAAAGGTGAATATCCAGAATACAAACATGCGGAAACCATGCGCTCACAAAGCATGACTTCTGGTATGTATAATGGCGGATTCTGGAAATTATTACGTAAAAAAGTTTACGAGCGTTTAGACAAAATTGATGTTTGGTTTGAAAGTCCTGCACAACATTTAATTCAGGACCCCAACACTAAAACCATTTTAGGTGTGCAAATAAAACACAAAGGAATCAATAGAAATGTAGCTGCCAAAAACGGAGTTGTTTTAGCTTGTGGTGGCTTTGAAAATAACCAAGATATGGTTCAAAACTTTTTAGGTCAAGGTTCTTTAGCTCCAATTGGTACTTTATATAATCAAGGTAAAGGAATTGATTTAGCAGTTGAAGCTGGCGCTAGACTGTGGCATATGTCCAACTATGATTCACATGGTTTTTCTTTAAGAGAAGGCGCGCCAAGAGAAAAATTTGCCTATATGATCAACTGGAAGAACTTGTTTAATGGCAGTATTTTCGTTGCTGGCGATGACGGGACGCGGTATTACCGTGAAGACGAAGAGGACCGTCATGGGTACAAATACAACCACGGTAACTGGATTATGCCTCCTAACCAAAATCATCCACATATTATCATGGATCAAAGACAATTTGAGCAACTAGTTAATGACGATTCAGATAAGGCTGAACAAATTAAAAGCCTGATCACCTATGCAGTAAAAGCAGAAACTATTGCTGAATTGGCTGACAAGATTGCCGCACCAAAATTAGCTGAAGCTGTCAGTGATTTTAACTTTTTAGTCAATGAAAAAAAGCGCGATATGTTTTTAAATCGTAAAATTGAAACAATGCGTGCTTTTGGCGCAGGTCCATATTATGCTATCCCAATTTGCCACAACATTCTGCATACACATGGTGGCGCTCGTCGTAATGAAAATTGCGAAGTTTTGGACATGGAGAATAATGTTATTCCTCATTTATATGAAGCCGGTGAATTAGGAGACATTTTTGCTACCAAATATGTTGGTGCAAACAGTATTGCTGATTTGTTAATTTCTGGCAAAATTGCCGGAGAAAATGCAGCTTGGCCTAAAAGAAAAATGGCTGAAGTTGATGTGGTTACAGGAGCTTCTGAAAATCCTGATCTAAAAACTGATGCTCATGCTTCTTCAACTGATTTTGAAGCTGGCCCAAATCAGGGTATTGGTATTAGCGAAAATGGCATTAATGATGTACCAATAGTTGTGCGGATCACCATGTCAAGTGATAAAATTTCTCAAATTGAGACACTACAAGAAAAAGAAACTCCTTATTTGGGAGGAAAAGCAATCCCGGTTCTAACTAATGAAATGATTGAAAAGCAAACTACAGAGGTTGATGCTATCAGTGGCGCAAGTACAACTAGTGCTGCTTTTAAAGAAGCTGTCAACCAAGCGATTAAGAATGTTGAACGACAATAAATGAAAAGCTTTGTGATAGTTCTAAGTATTAACAATTAACAAATAGATTTATAACTTGCTATTGACCGTATACCCCAAAATATCGCAAGGTTAGTGATTTTAAATAATTGATAACGAATACTTTGAACAAAAGCAATGCTTTAAAACTTATAAGCTTTGCATTTCATAGAAAAAGCACTGCAAAAGGAGAGAAAATGTTAGATAAAATTCAATGGAAAAAGTGGGTTTTACCACTAGCTATTGGCATTGGCTTATGGCTGTTAACTCCATTAAAACCAGCGGCAATTAACGTTCAAGCTTGGCACCTATTCGCTATATTTATTGCAACTATAATTGCCTGTGTAACTAAACCTTTACCAATGATGGCAACTACAATAATAGCGGTGGTGATTGCTACATTAACCGGTATTTTTAAGATGGAAGAAGTCACTGCCGGTTTTGGTAATTCCACGGCATGGATGGTCGCTATGTGTATGTTTATGGCGGCCGGCTTTATTAAATCAGGTCTTGGTAAAAGAATTGCCTATTTCTTTGTAAAAACTTTTGGCAAGAGAACTTTAGGTTTGGCTTATGCCTTATCGTTAGTGGAAACTGTTTTGGCAGTTGGTATCCCAAGTAACAACGCTCGTGTTAACGGTATTATGTACCCAATTATTGATAACTTATCAAGAGAAATGGGTTCAGATCCTAAAAAGGGAACTGAGCGTGACATGGGTTCATTCCTTGTCTTTACAGAATACGAAGTTAACATCGTTACTTCCACAATGTTTTTAACTGGTTTAGCCGGTAACATGGTGGCATTAGGAATAGCAAAGACGCAAAACGTTACCATTTCGTGGATGCAATGGTTTGTAGCTGCAATTGTACCGGGCATAATTTCCTTAATATTAATACCTTTTATTCTATATAAAATATATCCGCCTAAGATCAAAGAAACACCTAATGCTCATGCTTGGGCAAACAAAAAGTTACAAGAATTAGGCAAAATGACGGCTGCAGAAAAAATCATGGGTGTGATTTTTGTCCTGTCGGTTGCATTATGGTTAGTAGGTTCTAGGTTTGGCATTGACGCTACTTTGGTGAGCTTTATTGCAGTTGCATTACTATTGGTATTTGGCGTAATTAATGTTAAGGATATTTTAGGTCAAAGTTTTGCTTGGAACATCTTGACTTGGCTTTCAATTATCATGTTGATGTCACAAAAATTAATGACTTTGGGCTTTTTCCCTTGGTTCTCAAAGACTTTAGGTAGTGCACTTCATGGTATGAACTGGGTTTTAGTACTGGTAATCTTATTCTTGGTTTACTTCTACCTCCACTATTTATTTCCAAGTGTTTCTACACAAATTTCTGCTCTTTACGCAGGATTTCTCTCAATTGCGATTGGTGCCGGAGTGCCACCTGTGATGGCAGCGTTAATGTTAGCTTTGGACGGTTCTTTATACTTGTCAACTTCAAGCTATTCGGCAGGTCCTGCTGCTTTGCTTTCTTCAACAGGCTATGTTTCTAACAAAGATTGGTGGAAACTAAGCGCCATAATTGGTGTTGTACTTAACATCATCTGGTTAGGCGGCGGTCTGGTTTGGACTAAACTTATCGGCATGTGGTAATAAAAAGACTTTGAATTTTTGGTTCAAAGCCTTTTATTTTTGATTCAAATTTGTCTTTTAAATTTGTAGCTTGTTAGTTTAAGGAGTCTAGTTTACTATTATTACTATACCGAATAAAAAGGAAGATCATAATGAAAAATTGGGCTGTAATATCAACTTGGAGCATGTCATACGATGGGTTGTTAAAAGCAAGCAGTATGTTGCAAAACGGTGAGAGCGCAGGAGATGCCGTTGAAAACTTAATAAAAAAAGTTGAATCTTATCCTCTCTATAAATCAGTAGGGTATGGCGGACTTCCGAATGAAGATGGAGTCGTCCAAATGGATGCTGCGTTCATGAATGGTGATACTTTAGCACAAGGTTCAGTCGCGGCCATTGAAAATGTTAAGCATGCTGTTTCTGTAGCCAGAAAATTAAGTTTAAATAAAACTAACAGCTTTTTAGTCGGAAAAGGTGCTGCTAAATTTGCTATGCAAAATGGCTTTGAAATGACTAACATGCTGACAGAAAGAGCAAAAACAATATGGCAAAATAAGGTAAAAGAGCAGTTTAAAACTGGACTGCATCCCTATGATGGGCACGATACTGTTGGAGCAGTCACACTTGATCAAGCTGAATCGATGGCTGCAGCTACATCAACTTCAGGCTTATTTATGAAAAAAGATGGTAGAATTGGTGATTCACCGTTATCGGGTTCTGGATTTTATGCTGACAGTCATATTGGGGCAGCCACTGCAACAGGTTTGGGAGAAGATATTATGAAAGGTTGTCTTTCATATGAAATAGTTCGCAGAATGGCAAAAGGTCAGTCTCCTCAAGATGCTTGTGACACAGCACTTTACCCATTTTGTGAAGATTTAAAACAGCGCTATGGTCAAGTAGGGGAAATTTCTTTAATTGCTTTAAATCGAAAAGGTGAGTGGGGAGTAGCTACTAATGTGGAATTTCCTTTTTGTGTTGCTAATGAAAAACAAAAAGCTCAAATTTTAATGGCCAACCTTGGAAAAAATCAAAAGACTCAGATTGAGCCTATTTCACAGTCTTGGTTAGATGATTATCAAAAACAAATCAATGCTCCGGTCGAGTAACGTTTAACTAAAAGAAAGAGAATAAAATGCTAAAAGAAGCGTGTGTTGAAAATTTTTATAATATTCCTCATGTAATTAAGGCTGGCGCTGACAGATTAGAGCTGAATAATGATTTGGCGTTGGGTGGCACTACGCCTTCCTATGGCGTAATAAAGAAATCTGTCACTTATGCTGAGAATTTTAAAATACCGGTTGTCATAATGATTAGACCTAGAGGTGGAGATTTTGTTTATAACGAAAATGAAATCGGCATAATGGCTGATGACATTGAAGCGTCTGCCAAACTGGGTGCTCAAGGAGTGGCTTTTGCATGTTTGACCAACAATAATCAAATAAATAGAATTCAAATGAAACATCTAATTACACTAGCTCGTTCCTTAAACGTTGAAGTCGTTATGCACATGGCTTTTGATGACATATCAAATGATAAACAGAAAACAGAATTAAACTGGTTAGCAGATCAAGGAGTCAAACGAATTTTGACACATGGTGGAAAATTAGACAAACCTATCTTGGCAACAATACTCCATTTAAAAGAAATAATTAAATGGGCGAATGATCGTATAGAAATTTTGCCAGGTGGAGGCATCACAACCGAAAATAGTAATTTGGTTAGTGCAGAACTGAATGTTAATCAACTTCATGGCACAAAAATTGTAAAATAAAAGAGCTTCAATGGAAGCTCTTTTTTGTATTATTTAAAAATTAATTAGTTAATTAAAGTTCTTGAATATATTGCTTGGCATTTTTGGCTGCTTGTCGACCAGAATTAACATTATGAGCGCAAGCAGACCCACCTAGAGTAATCGTATATACATCACGATATTGCATAGTAGAATCCATTCCAGAAGCGTATAATCCAGGAATTTTTTCGAAATTATTACTAATAACTTCAAATTTTCTATTTGACCCTATTCCACCAACGCCAATTAAATTAGACGGATCTAAGCGAGCGATGTAGTATGGACCATCTTCCATTGAAACTAACATTTCTTTATCCTTATTGAATTCTAGATCTTTGCCATTGTCACAGTAAGAATTGTATAGTTTCATTGTCTTGGATAAAATTGTAACAGGAAGGTTTACTTTTTGTGCAAGTTCTGAAATTGAATTTGCTTTGAATAATGAATTTCCTTCGTTTTCTTTTAGAGCCTTAGCTAGTATTTCATCTGCGTTTTCAACGTTCTTGGTTAGTTTATCAAAAATTCTTTGTGTGAATATTTCATATGTGACTTTTGTAGCTTTAATTGCCATTCTTTGATATAACAAATTATACTTTTTGACATTTTCATTCACAAAACGTCTGCCATCTTGATTGACAAACACTACTGGGCCTCCAGATGGTAAAGACATAAATCCATTAATAGGATCAAGATATAAATGTACACCTTCATGAGGAAAAGCCTGAATATAGTTCATCATAAATTCTGGAGATTCTTTTAGCATATCCATTGCGCCAACTGACATAGCCATCTGATAACCATCACCAGTATTACTTGGCATTGAACAATAGTGAATATTCTTTGTTGACCAGCCTTGTTGCTCTAACAGATCAGGGTTATGTCCAACGCCCCCTGTGGCTAAAAGCGTTGCTTTTGCATTAATTTTTATATATCCTTCTGGTGTTTTTGCATAAACTCCTTTAATAGTTCCGTTTTCTTCAATAATGCTTGTAGCTGAAGTTTCCAGCAGGAATTTTACTTTAAGCTCATCAGCCTTCTTTTTCATATAAGGTACATATCCGACAGAGGCAAAACCCCCTTTAAACCAGTGAAAAGTCGGAAACATACAAGTACCATGATAGTCGTCGACTTTAGTCAACTGAACACCAAGGTTTACCAACCAGTCAATGTTATCTGCAGAATTATTAATTAAATCAACCCAAAAAGATCCGTCAGCCCTATATTGTCCTAACTCAGCTTCCTTTGAAATTATATCTTCCTTTTCTGCATGTATACCGGCAGCTTTTTGCATTTTAGTGTTAATTCCAAAAATACCTTCAACACCGCCACCATTTCCGGCCACGAAACCGTTCTTGTCAATTACGATTGTACTTAAATCAAGTTGACGAGCTTGAACCGCTGCAGCCAGTCCTGATATCCCGGCACCTACAATTAAAAAGTCGGTATTATATTCCTTAACAATTTGTTCTGGTTTCGTACGCCAGGAAGAAAAGTCGTTAGAAAAATGCGCTGAAACATGTCTTTTATTCAGATTAATTTCTTTTTGCTCTTTCTTGTATTCTTGAGCGTTGCCTCCTGCTTGCTCAATGACTTTTTCTACTGCATTTAACAGACCATCAACAGAATGTGTTGCTCCAGAAATTGCATCTACGGATAAACTTTGATTCTTAATAATTTCATTTGGAACTTTAGTAAATACTGTCTCTTCTAAACTTCCAGGAATCATTTTCTTCTTTGTTTTAATTTTACAAATTTTGTCATTTTTAATTTCGACCTCTAATGGCATTTCTTCATTTTCGTATTCATGAGCTATAATGTCATAATTTCCAGATGTAAGTTTTTTCACTTTAAATTTCCCCTTTCATTTCAGTGATTACGCCAATGCTTACAAAAATAAATATAACATTGTTCAATTGTTTACAAATAATCTAGAATATGATTATTAATAAGATTTACTTATTAAGAAAGGAATAGAAATGAACTTTGAACATTTAAAAGTATTTGTAAATTTGGCAGAAACTTTAAATTTTTCCAGGACGGCTATAGAAATGAATTTATCACAATCAGCTGTTTCGCAAATTATTTCTTCAATGGAAAATGAGCTTAATTTTTTCTTATTTAAAAGGACTAGAAAAGAAGTGCATCTGACTGAAAGTGGAAGGGAATTTTATCATTCTATCAAGCCATTATTAAATGTTTATGATAAGTCGGTTCAAAAAGCAAAATCGGCTGCTATTAGAAAAAGGAATAATCTAACAATAGGTTATAGTGGAACGCCTTATGAAATTTCTATATTACCGAAATTAATTGAGGAATACAACAGAAACATAGGTAATGATTCACTTTATATTTTTTTAGAAAATTTTGCGCATAATGAATTAAAAGATAGATTGATTAACGGGGACTGTGATATTATTTTTACGATGCCAGATATCATATCAAAAATGGAAAACGTAAAATATATTAATTTAGTGGAAGGTCATTATTGTGTAAATTTCTATAATTCCTCAGGGATTAAACATAATATTTTTAAAATTTCTGAGCTGAATAAATTTAGGTTGGTTTTCTCTGATAGTGAATGGTGTCCACCATCACAAAATATTTTGCAAAAATATATCGTGTCCGTGAATAAGGATGTTAATGTGGCTTATGCCAACAACATATTAAGTTCTAGTTTAATGGTAAAAGCTGGGCTTGGAGTAGGAATTTGGGCGGACTTTGTTAATGCATACCAGGATAAAACAATTACGAGTGTACCTTTAAATTATTCTATTAGACCTAAATATGGGATTGCAATGTTAGACTATGGTGTAACAACAAGTACCAAACGTTTTGCAAACTGGTTAAGCAAAAATTATTTGAAATTCAAATAATGATGAAGTGCTCCATAATAGTTAGACAATAATCTGACTATTAGGAGCACCTTTTTTATGACTAAATATTCGACTGCTTTGAAAATTGAAGTTGTTAGTAAGTATCTAGCACGCCAAATGGCTGGCTTAGGCAAAGAATATGGCATTGATTACACGGCTATCAGGAGCTGGGTGGAGCTAGTCCGCGAACATGGTTTCGTTGCTCTGAGGGTTAAACATGTTAAGCAAAAGTAGAATCTTGCTGGCTAAAAATATAATAAAATTTCTTCATCACTAAATTCTATTATTGCATGGTTAACCCTAACGTCAATGTTCCTATATCGAACACAGAAGTACTAATCCTATTTAAAATCTTATTATTTTTAATAAAAACTTTTTGATTTTTTACGCAAATGCTAGCAAATATAAATTTGTATGTAGCGTTTCTGTCACTGGAAATTTTTCAGTAGTTTCATTTGAAAATGTAGGGCTAAAGTTTCTCTTATATTTTGATATTACTTTAAGCTTTATTATTCAAGAAATATTTAGGCTTGTAATTGTGCTAGTTGACCCTTTTTTAAAAGAAAACATACTTAAAAGGGTATAAGTCCAAAAATAATCAATTTTTTGCCAATTTCACTAATTTTTCAAAATTTTAGTTGACAGAAAATAAGACATTGATTAGAATATCATTAATATTGATAAAGCGAAGAAAAGATAAGTAA
The DNA here is from genome assembly GCF_003693025.1 of Lactobacillus sp. ESL0261. Taxonomy (NCBI): domain Bacteria; kingdom Bacillati; phylum Bacillota; class Bacilli; order Lactobacillales; family Lactobacillaceae; genus Lactobacillus; species Lactobacillus sp. ESL0261. Next base: position 440,506 of record NZ_REHN01000006.1, on the reverse strand, counting down.
GCTTACAAGTAGCGTTTAAGAGAGTCCTGTTGCTGAGAACGGACCGTGACGGCAAGCTGAAAGTAACTTTGAGCTATATGGTGAATTTTAGTAGCTATTATTGGGTACACCCATTAACGTGTTAGCGTATCGCATTTTTGCCGTACGTGAAGTGACTATGCTATTTGTCATTTTTTGATTTATAGTGCAGTAATATAGGTGGTACCGTGCTAAAGCACCCTTGATTTAAAATCAAGGGTGCTTTTTTATTACCCAAAATAATCTAGCCAACCCTTTATCATTATTAAATTTATCTGTAATTCTGTTTAGGAGGAATTGTAATGGAAGAAATTGAGCAAGATGTTAATACAAAACCTTTAACATGGAAGCAATATTTGGTAGTAGCGTCATTGTTGTTTGGACTGTTTTTTGGTGCAGGCAACTTGATTTTTCCGATTCATTTAGGTCAGCTTTCAGGAGCAAATTGGGGAATAGCTACTTTTGGCTTTTTGGTAACGGCAGTGCTTTTACCTTTACTAGCCGTTTTAGCTATTAGCGCAAGTCATGCCAAAGGAGTTTATGATATTGGCAGGCCACTGGGTAACATTTTTGCTCTAGTATTTATGGTTTTAATCCATTTGACTCTGGGGCCATTATTTGCCACCCCGCGTACGGCAAGCATTTCATTTTCAGTGGGTTTGCAACCAGTTTTGCCGAAATCTGCCGCAAAGCCAGCACTCCTGATATTCTCTGCAATATTTTTCATTTTGGCTTTTATTATTTCTTATAAACAGTCTACGATATTGACTAGTATAGGAAAAATCCTAAATCCATTATTTTTGCTGTTGCTATTTTCGATTTTTTTGTTGGCCGCCATTTCACCAATGGGTGCTGCAAAAAGTCAAAATGTCACAGCAGCGTATCAAAGTGCTCCTTTCTTCAATGGTTTTTTAGAAGGCTATAACACAATGGATGCTCTGGCCGGATTAGCTTTTGGTTATACAATTGTTTCGGCGGTAAGACAGCTGGGAAAAACTTCTGCTAAAAGCAATGCCAAAGTTACAGCTAGAGCAGGTGTGATCGCCACAAGTGCAATTGGTATTATTTATATTGGGTTAATTTGGGTAGGTGCGACAACTTTAAACCATTTTAAAATTTCTGCTGAAGGCGGCACTGTTTTCAATCAAATAGTTACTTATTATTTGGGCAATTTTGGTCATGCTTTACTTGCTACACTGGTTACACTAACTTGTTTAACAACCGCTGTAGGTTTAATAGCCGCTTTTGCACAAGACTTTCACCGTAGCTTCAATAAAATCAGCTATCATGGTTGGTTGACAATTATGACTCTTGTTTCTTTCATCACGGCTAATTTTGGTTTGGATACAATTATTGCCTGGTCAACTCCAATGCTAATGTTTTTATATCCTATTGCAATGGTACTAATTATTCTGTCAATTTCTAGTTCACTGTTTGATCGTGATCCAATTGTTTATTTTTGGGGAATAGTTTTTACATTCATTCCTGCAATATTAGACATGATTGCTTCTTTTCCTGCCGTAATTAGTCAACAGTCATGGGCATTACAATTAAGGTCATTGCAATTACGCTTCTTGCCATTCGCAGATATTGGTATGGACTGGGTAATTCCGGCTGTTATTGGATTAGCTGTTGGGTTTATTATTCATTTTTATAAAAAAGCAAAAACTATTTAGTTGTGCAAATATAATTCAAATAATTAAGCTGATATTTTGACATCACCTGTTTATAAAAGTAGATTAAAGAAAAGAGCAATTTTGGTGATTGTATAGAATGGGGCTGAATATTTTGAATAATATGAATATGAACCATAATGAAAATATGAATCATTCGATGAATAATAATTCATCAATGAAAATGGGTAATCATGATATGATGATGCATGGTGGTCACATGATGCACATGGGAAACTTAAAGAAAAAGTTTTGGGTTTCCGTTTTATTATCGTTGCCAATTATTTTTTTATCACCTGCAATGGGTGTTCATTTGCCATTCCAGTTTTCTTTCACTGGGTCTGACTGGGTAGTGGTTATTTTTGCGACTATACTTTACTTTTACGGTGGGGAACCATTCTTATCAGGTGCTTTTTACGAGATAAAAGACAAGAAACCTGAAATGATGACTCTTATTTCTCTGGGAATAACTACTGCATATATTTATAGTATTTATGCTTTTGTGAAAAATAATTTATTAAACAGTAAAGCTCAAGTAATGGATTTTTTCTGGGAATTGGCTACTTTAATTTTGATTATGCTTTTAGGTCACTGGATTGAGATGAATTCAGTGATGAACGCAAATAGTTCTGTGCATGATTTAGCTAAGCTTTTGCCTGATAAAGTGCATGTCCAAAATAACGGTCAATTTAAAGATATGGCTATTAATGATGTGCAAAAGAATGCTGTTATTTTAGTAAAAGCAGGAGAGAGCATACCTTTAGATGGGGTCATTCTAAGTGGTTCAAGTCAGGTAAATGAATCGCTAGTTACCGGTGAATCGCGAGAAATTACCCGCAAAGAAAACGATAAGGTGATCGGTGGTTCAATTAATGGTTCTGGTACATTAACGGTTAAAGTAACTAGTTCTGCTAATTCCGGCTTTTTAGCTAATGTGAATAAGCTGGTTCAGTCTTCACAAATGAATAAATCAAAATTGCAAAATCTGGCCGATAAAGTTTCCAGTTGGTTATTTTATGCGGCACTTGTTTTTGGGATTATAGCATTAATCGTTTGGACTAGTCTGCGTGGTATATCTGGTGGTCTAGAACGAATGGTCACCGTCTTAGTTATTGCCTGTCCTCACGCTTTGGGGTTGGCCATTCCCTTAGTTAATGCGAGAAGTACTTCAATTGGCGCCAAAAATGGCTTGTTAATTAGAAATCGCAATGTCATCAGCATCAGTTCAAAAATCAATTATTTGCTTTTAGATAAAACTGGAACTTTAACTGAAGGAAAATTTCAAGTTCGAAAATTTGATAGTTTGGATAAAAATTACAGTGCTGATGAAGTAATTAAGCTTATTGCCTCACTTGAGCAGGATTCAAATCACCCGATTGCTCAAAGCATTTTACAGTTTGCTAAAGAAAAGAATATTAATCTATATTCATTAACAAATAGTAAAACTTTAGATGGTAAAGGGGTCTCTGGTACTCTAAATGGAAAGGAATTTCAACTTGTAAACGAAACATCTGCTAGAAAGTTAGTGAACAATTTTCCCCAAATGGATGCTTTAAACTACACTTCAAGCTATTTAGTAGAGGGGAATGATCTTTTAGGATATGTTGCTGTTGGAGACGAAATTAAGAAGAATGCTGCTTCTTTAATTAAGCAAATTAAAGATCTTAATATCACACCAGTAATGCTAACAGGAGACAATGAAAAAGTTGCACAAAATATTGCTCATAAACTTAACATTTCTGAAGTTCATTCGGGTTTGATGCCTGCTGACAAACAAAAAATTGTTGCAGAACTTCAAGAAAAAGGCAATAAGGTAATGATGGTCGGGGATGGCATAAACGATGCTCCAAGTTTAGCAAAAGCTGATATCGGTGTTGCTATCGGAGCGGGAACAGATGTTGCTGTGGATTCAGCCGATGTCATTTTGGTAAATAGTGACCCACTTGACATTATTAGCTTTTTAAATCTTGCCCAGCATACTCAAAGAAAAACTGTCCAAAATTTATGGTGGGGAGCCGGCTATAACATTGTGGCATTGCCCTTAGCATCTGGAGTATTAGCTCCTTGGGGAATTTTATTATCTCCGGCCGTTGGAGCAGTTTTGATGTCCTTATCAACAGTAATAGTAGCTATCAACGCAGAAACATTGAAAATATGACACTTAGCATTAAGCACTCGTCAGGAGTGCTTTTTGTATTTTTAAATAAATTTTTAATTTTTAAAATGATAGCCCTTTTATTTATAAATATTGAAAAAAGCTCAAAAAACCTGTATCATGAGTGAAAGAGTAATATAAAATTTATTATCAGAAGAATGTCAGCATTAAATAAGGAGACTGAACATGAGCGAAAATGAATATCGTGTTGAGAGTGATACTATTGGTCCTGTCAAAATACCGAAAGAAGCTTTGTGGGGACCACAAACTGAACGCAGTCGCAATAACTTCCCCAGTGGTGAATTAATGCCTCTTGCAATTATTCGGGCATTTTTGCATTTAAAAAAAGCTGCTGCTGAATCAAATGTAGAAGTTGGAGATGAGCCTGAGGATAAAGGGCAAGCAATTGAGGACGCAGTTGATTACTTACTTAAATTAGATGACCATGAACTACGCAAGGACTTTCCATTACATGTATTGCAAACAGGGTCTGGAACTCAAAGCAATATGAATGTCAATGAAGTTGTCGCAAATCTAGCCAACAAGTTGCATCCACATTTGCATATTTTACCTAATGATGATGTTAATAGAGGACAATCGTCTAATGATACTTACCCTACAGCAATGAATATTGTGGCCGTTGAAGCCCTGGATAAACTCGAGCCGGCTGTGCAGCATTTAATTGATGAACTGATAGTAAAACAGAATAAGTATTGGAAAACCGTTAAAGTGGGTCGTACTCACCTGCAAGATGCTACACCAATTACTTTTGGTCAAGAAGTTTCAGGCTATATTTCTGCCTTAAAGCATGATTTGAATTATATTCAAGAACTTAAACCAACATTGTTTGAATTAGCAATAGGAGGGACCGCTGTTGGCACTGGACTTAACGCCGCGCCTGGAATGACTGAAAAAATTGCCGGTAAATTGTCCCAAGTTTACGGGCATGAATTTAAAGTTAATACCAATAAGTTTTGGGGCTTAGCTCATCATTCTGGAATTGATGTTGTTCATGGTGCATTGAAAACTTTAGCTGCTGATATGTTTAAGATAGCACAGGATATTAGATTCTTAGCTTCTGGCCCAAGAGCCGGCTATCACGAGCTCAACATTCCAGCCAATGAACCTGGATCATCAATTATGCCAGGTAAAGTTAATCCCACGCAAGCTGAAGCCGTGACCATGGCAGCTGCAAAAGTTTTTGGCAACGATACCACAATTACTTTTGCCTGTTCACAAGGAAATTTTGAAATGAACGTCTATAAAACAGTAATGATTACAGCTTTTCTTGATTCTTGTGACATTTTAACTGGTACTATTACAGGGTTTGCTGATAAAATGATAGCAGGCTTAACAGTTAATGCAGAAAAGATGGATGACTTGCTTGAAAGTTCTTTGATGACTGTTACAGCTCTGTCACCACACATTGGTTATCATGCAGCTGCGAAAATTGCCCAAACTGCAGATAAGGAAGGTACAACACTAAAGAAAGCAGCTTTAGATAGTGGCAAATTAACAGAGGAAGAATATGATAAGTGGATGGATTACATGGAGATGACCAATGTATCTCAAACTAATCCTGAGAAATAACTATTTTAATGTTTTTAGAGGAGAAAAATAAATGGGTAAATTTGTTTTTACGCCTAACGGCAGTGCAGAAATTAAAGACCGCTATGATGCTGTGATCGTTGGAGCCGGCGGAGCTGGTTTAACAGCAGCAATTCAGGCAAAAGAACTCGGACTCAATGTTGCTGTTTTTGAAAAAAATGCCGACCTTGGTGGAAATACCAATAGAGCATCGTCAGGAATGAATGCTTCTGAGAGCCTGGTTCAACTTAATGAAGGAATTATAGATAATAAGGAAGATTTTTATCAGGAGACTTTAAAAGGTGGAGGCAGACTAAATGATCGCGATCTTTTAAGGTATTTCGTTGACCATTCAGCAGTAGCAATTGACTGGTTAATGAATCATGGCATTGAGTTAACAAATTTGACGATAACGGGTGGTATGAGTAAAAAGAGGGCTCACCGGCCTGCCTCAATGGCACCTGTTGGCAGTTATTTAGTAACAGGAGCTTTGAAACAAATTAAAGAAAAAAGTATTCCTGTTTTTAATAATTCACGGGTAATTAGTTTATTACAAAATGAGCAGAAAAAAGTTGTAGGAATTGAAGTTGAAACTGATTCAGGAACTAAAAAGGTTCAAGCGACGACTACTTTACTAGCCTCAGGTGGCTTTGGTTCTTCAAAAGATTTAATACAAAAATACCGTCCAGACCTAGCGAATTACAAAACAACTAATCAACCCGGAGCTACAGGTGATGGTTTAATGTTAGCTGCTGAAATAGATGCTCAATTAGAGCAAATGGAATTTATTCAGGTTCACCCCACAGCACAGACAGACACTGATCACGTTTATTTAATAGGTGAAGGTTTACGAGGCGAAGGAGCAATTTTAGTTAACAAATCTGGTCAAAGATTTGTTAATGAACTCAACACACGGAAAATAGTTTCTGATGCAATTACTAAGTTAAATGAGGATGGAGCGTATCTTCTGTTTGATCAAACGATCCGTAATAATTTCACCGCTGTTGAATTTTATGATCATGTAGGATTAGTCAATCAAGGATCTTCCATTGAGGAATTAGCAGAAAACATTGGTGTTAACAGTAATAATCTAAAGAAAACAATTTCAAAATGGAATGAAGCTGTGAAAAACAAAAATGATAGTGAATATCAGCGAACTACTGGAATGGATCACACTATTGAGCAAGGTCCTTTCTTTGCTATTCATATTAATCCGGCTATTCATTACACTATGGGTGGAATTCATATAACTCCAAAAACTGAAGTTTTGGATTCAGACGGAAATATTATTTCAGGACTCTATGCCGCAGGTGAAGTTTCAGGAGGTTTGCATGGCAATAATAGAATTGGAGGAAACTCAATCGCTGAAACTGTAATATTTGGCAGACAGGCCGGGATACAAATGTCAGAGTTTACTAGACAATATAAATAAATATTTAAAATGCTTAGAAATTCTAAGCATTTTTTATATTATTTAAAAGATGGAAATCATTTTATATTTTTAAAAAATTGAAATTTGAATTATTTATTTTAAATATTGAAAAAATTAAAAAGTAATTTTATAATTATAAATGTAAAGGATTACATTTTTAAAAATTGAAAGGAAATGACGTTATGAATAAAAAGGTTTTATTAGTTGGTGATGGAGCAGTAGGCTCAACTTTTGCCAACGATTTATTGCAACATACTAGAGTTGACGAGCTGGTTATTTGCGATGTGGTAAAAAAACGTCCACTGGGTGATTCAATGGATTTAGAAGATATATTGCCTTTTACAGGAGAATGTAATATTCATTCGGGAGAATACTCTGATGCAAAAGACGCTGATGTTGTTGTGATCACCGCTGGTGTTCCGCGCAAGCCGGGAGAAAGTCGTTTGGATCTAGTTAATAAAAACGTTAATATCTTAAAAAGCATAATTCAACCTGTAGTTGAATCAGGCTTTAATGGAATTTTCCTTGTTTCTGCTAATCCAGTTGATATTTTAACAACGCTGACCCAGAAATTATCCGGCTTCCCTAAAAATAAGGTTATTGGAACAGGTACTTCCCTTGATTCAGCACGTTTAAAGGTAGATTTAGCACGAAGATTACATGTTCCTGTTGCTGAAGTTAATTCTATGGTCTTAGGTGAGCATGGTGATACTTCTTTCGAAAACTTTGATGAGTCAACAGTTAGTGGCAAGCCACTTAAAGATTTTGACGGTATTGACAACTCTGTGCTGGATCAAGTAGAATCAGGTATTCGTAAAAAGGGAGGAAAAATAATTGAAAATAAAGGTGCTACTTTTTATGGCATTGCGATGATGTTAACTCAAATTGTTACCGCTATATTAAATAATCGGTCAATCGCTTTGCCTTTATCAGCACCAATTAATGGTGAATATGGAATTAAAAGTGAGCTTTATTTAGGAACTCCTACTGTAATAAATGGTGCCGGAATTAGTCAGGTGCTTGAGACTAAGCTTTCTGAAACTGAAAAAGCTAAGATGCTGAACTCAGCTTCAAAAATGCAGGAAGTACTAGATAATATTACTTTAGATTAACCAAAAGAAGGCATGACGAATGCAGGTTGGAAAAAGAATTTTTTTAAAAAGAAACCTTCCACAGAAAGAGGTAATAGATGCATACAAAAAATTGCCATCGTCAAATGTGGCTGATTGTATGAATAGAACAGGTGCAATGGCACCGAGAATTAAGCTTATGTCCAATCCTCATGAGGAAATGTGTGGGCCAGCTTTTACAGTGCATAATCGTCCAGGTGATAATCTGACCATTTATGCAGCTTTAAAATATTGTCATGAAGGCGATATCGTTGTCATTGACAATGAGAATGACAATACCAGGGCCGTTATTGGCGAAGTGATGATGACCTGGCTTCGCGACCAAAGACATGTTGCTGGAGTCGTAGTTGATGGGCCAATACGTGACATAGATAGTTTGCGTGATTGGGACTTGCCCATTTATGCGGTTAGCACAACACCAGATGGACCATATAAAGAGGGCCCAGGAGAAATAAACGTTCCAATTTCTTGTGGGAACGTGAGTGTTAATCCTGGTGACGTAATTTTAGGTGATGCCGATGGTGTTATAAAAATTGCTTTAGAAGAAGCAAGTGAATTGCTTCCAGCCGTCCAGGATTTTCACAAAAAAGATGATGCCAAAGCGGCAAGTTTTCATGATGGCACAGGAAATATAAATTGGCTTGATGAAGAACTGAAGAATAAAAATTATGAAATTATTGACGATTTTTATCGCCCGGAAAATTACAGGTAATTAAAATGAAAACACTTGAAAAAGTTAATTACAAGGGATTTATCTTACCCCTAGCTGTTGGTGTTATACTTTGGTGCATCACGCCTTTGCGTCCTGCAGGTTTATCCGCTCCAGCTTGGGAAATGTTTGCTATTTTCGTAGCAACTATTGTTGGGTGTATCACTAAACCTTTGCCAATAGGCGGCACCACTTTAATCGGACTTATAGTAACGGTTTTAGTTGGTTTAGCCCCAATCAAGGACATTGCAGATCCTAAAACAGGCAAAGTAACAACTGGAATCCTCAGTGCCTTTAGCAATTCAGCTTCTTGGCTAATTGCTATGGCTTTCATCATGGCATATGGTATTAGTAAAACTGGACTGGGCAACCGTATAGCTTATTGGATGATTAAACGTTTCGGCAAGAAATCCATTGGCATCGGCTATGCCATTACTGGATTGGAATTAATTTTAGGAGCTTTGATTCCATCAAACAGTGCCAGAACTGGAGGAGTCGTTTGGCCCGTGACCGAATCAATATCTAAAGATTATGATTCTTACCCTAATGACCCTTCCAGAAAGAAAATTGGTGCCTATCTCAGTTTTATGGCTTTTCATGCCAATATTCTTTCAACTGCCCTCTTTATTACCGGCGCGGCACCGAATATGGTTGCTTCACAAATGGCAGCGCAGAAAAATTATAACATGACCTGGATTAGCTGGTTTTCAGCAGCTGTAGTTCCTGTACTTGTTGCAACTATTGTCATTCCACTTGTGATTTATAAAATTTTCCCACCTGAGATAAAAGAAACTCCTAATGCTGAAAAATGGGCTACTGATCATTTAAAGGACATGGGGCCAGTTACAAAACCAGAAAAAATTATGTCAATGGTGTTTTTACTGGCCATAATTTTATGGGTTTTATCTGGCGTTTTTGATATTCCTCAATTAGATTCAACTTTCGTTGCTTTTCTAGCGGTTGGTTTGTTGCTGTTAACTGGTGTTTTAACCATGAAAGATGCCTTAAACCAAACTGGTGCCTGGAATATTTTGATTTGGCTGTCAATTTTAATTTTTATGGCAAGTAAACTTATTTCATTTGGCTTTATTGACTGGTTCTCAAAGACTATTCAAACAAGTCTTCACGGCATCAGCTGGCAAATAGTATTAGTGGTTTTGGTAATATTAATGTTTTATACCCACTACTTCTTTGCTAGTGGAACCGCTCATATGACTGCCTTATATTTACCATTCTTGTCAGTGGCAGTAGCTACTGGTGCTCCTTTAGGACTTTCTGCAATGCTGCTTGCATTTACAGGAGCTTTCAACGCTTCAACTACTCACTATGCCAACGGCCCAGCTTCAATTTTAGCTACTACAGGTTACATTAAACAAGGTGAATGGTGGAAATACAACTTTATTTTGGGAATTATCTATTTGCTGATTTTTGGAGTAATTGGAACTTTATGGATGAAAGTTATCGGAATCTGGTAAATGCTTAATGAGAAGAGTTTTATCACTAATGATGGTATACGGATAGCATATTATGATACTGAAAAAGGCAAACAACCTGTATTGGCAATTTCCGGTATAGGAAGCACCGCAATATTATGGGAAGGAGTTGCTAAACTTTTTGCAACTGACTATCGTTTTATTGTAATAGATCCGCGTAATCAGGGACGGTCACAAAGAACATTTAAGGGACAGCGTATCAGTCGTCATGCGGCTGATTTAGCGGAACTGATTACCAAGTTAAACTTGAAAAATATTATTGCTATTGGAAATTCAATGGGTGCAGCAAATATTTGGGCTTATGTTTCATTATTTGGCTATGACAGGCTACATGCAATTATTGATTTGGATCAACCTCCCAAGATGATTCGAGATAGCTCTTGGGAGTATGGTTTTAAAGAATTAACTTGGCAGAATTATCCGGATTATCTAAAGGCAGATCTTGGCAATGGCATTTATGCTCATATCAATGATGAGATGTTTAAAAAGGCCAAAATAGAAGCCCAAAAACATCCATATAATGCTGAAGAAAATTATCTTTGTCGTATAGATCATGCTGAGCAGGATTGGCGAGATGTTTTAATTGATTTAAAAATCCCAATGCTCGTTTTAGCAGGGCAGAAATCCCCCTTTTTTGATTATCACTTCGCCTTTGCTATGGAAAGGTTAAATGTAATAATTAGCGCAAAAGTTATTAAAGATTGTGGACACTTAATTCAGGCTGAACAGCCTTCTAGCATGTATAAAGAAGTTACGAATTTCTTAAAAAAGATTTAACTCAAAGTGAGAATGAAACAAATGGATAAAACCGTAGAACTTTTTTTAACCTTGCCGGAAACCAAAAAAAGGTGGCAAAATTTCCTGGTTAGTCAAGGAATTAATAATTTTAGTTCTAGTGAAGTTGCTGTGATTGATCATACAGTTGGCCTAATTGATGAAAATGGTCAATTAGTAGGAACGGGTAGCATTGCTGGAAATGTTCTCAAATATATAGCAGTTTCAAATGATGAATCTGTTCAAGGAACAAGATTTAATCAAATAGTTTCAGCTTTACAAGAATACCTTTTTAGCCAAAATATTTATCATTCGTTTGTTTTTACTAAGGCAAAATATTCTGCCAGTTTTTCTCACTTAGGATTTAAGGAACTAGCTCATACTAATGAAGCAGCTTTTTTAGAGAGTGGCACGCCTAATATTCAGGATTTTTTGGCAAAAATTCCCAGAATAAAAGACCAAAATCATAAAAAAGTTGCGGCAATTGTCATGAACGCTAATCCATTTACTTTAGGTCATCAAGGGCTGGTAAAACTTGCTAGTAGCGAAAATGATCTGGTATATGTGTTTGTTGTTGCTACAGATGCTTCATTATTTAAGACGAGCGAAAGAATGGAACTGGTAAAACAAGGCACATCTGAGTACAAAAATGTATTAGTAGTTAGTGGTGGAGACTATTTAGTTTCTCAATCAACTTTTCCAGCATACTTTTTAAAATCACCTGATGAACTGATCGCTACGCAAACAGAAATTGATGCATTAATTTTTAAAAATACTATTGCACCGAAATTGGCAATAAAAAAGCGTTATTTGGGTACTGAACCATTTTCAAGAACAACTAATTTCTATAATCAAAGCTTAAAAAACACACTTGGTCCCAAAATTTACGTTGCAATTGTTAAGCGCTTTTGCAATAGCGATCAAATAATTACAGCTACTCGTGTTCGTCAATTGATCAAAAGTGATAATTTAAAAGACATTTCAAATTTAGTCCCGCCAACTACGTTTGATTTTATTAATAAAAACTATCAAATTTTACAAGAAAGAATAAAGAAAGGAATGAACATCAATGGAAATTAAGACTGTTGGAGTGGCAGGAACTTTAGAATCTTCAGATATTCAAATAATGGTATCCGCTAGTCAAAATGGTATTGAAATAGATTTGGAATCCGAAGTAGCCAAATCATACGGAGATCAGATTAAAAAAGTAATAACAGATACTCTTAATAAATTCGGACTTGATAATGCAAAAGTCAAGGCTACTGATAAAGGTGCACTTGACTGCGTAATTGCAGCACGTACATTGGCTGCAGCTCAAAGAGCAACCGAAACCACAGATAAACCAAGATTGGAGGTACTACAATAAATGACTTACGTAAAAAATCGTTTGCGTCGAACTATGATGTTTGTACCGGGAAATAATCCAGCTATGGTTAAGGATGCCGGTATCTATGGTGCCGACTCTATTATGTTGGATTTGGAAGATGCAGTATCTCTAACTGAAAAAGATGCAGCAAGAATGTTAGTATTTAATGCTATAAAAACTGTTGACTTTGGTGGTGCAGAAGTAGTTGTCAGAATTAATGGTCAAGATACGCCTTTTTATGACGAAGATGTAAAGGCAATGGTTCGAGCAGGAGTTGATGTTATTCGTCTGCCAAAAACAGAATCAGCTGCAATGATTAAAAAATTAGTAGCTGATATGGAAAAGGCAGAAGAAGAATATGGCGTTGAAAAAGGTTCTATTGGCGTAATGGCTGCGATTGAAAGTGCTAAAGGTGTTCTTAATGCACCTGAAATTGCAACGGCCACACCATTAATGATGGGTTTGGCAGTTTCTGGCGAAGATTATACTGCTGATATGCACACTCACCGGTATCCTGACGGACGTGAACTTGAATTTGCTCGTAATATGGTTTTACAAGCTGCTAGAGCTGCAGATGTTTATGCCTTCGATACAGTTTTTTCAAATATGAACGACACCGAGGGATTTTACCGCGAGACAAAATATATTTATGAACTTGGGTATGATGGTAAGTCTTTGGTCAATCCACGGCAAATTCCAATGGTTAATAAAGTATTCAATCCTACTAAAGAAGAAATTGAAAATGCACTTGCTGTGCAAAATGCAATTCAGGAAGCAAAAGCAAAAGGTTCTGGAGTAATTTCGATGAACGGTAAGATGGTTGACAAACCTGTAGTTGAAAAAGCTGATCGCGTTATTGAAACAGCAAAAGCTTCGAATTTAATTGATGAGGAGGGTAATTACATTGGAGAATAAAGTAAAGCGCAATTTGCCGGATGATTTGATGACTGATATGAATCTTAAACCATTTGAGTCTGTTGTAGTTGGGAATCCTGAAGTAAAGAGAGTTGCACCCAAAGTGCAAGTTACTACTGGTGAATCAAAAGTGGTCGACTCTTTAGAGGAAGTTATCAAAAAGACACTAAAAGACGGTATGACCATTTCGTTTCACCATCACTTTAGAAATGGCGATTTTGCTTTTAACAAAGTAATGGATTTAATTATTAAAATGGGTTATCAAGATTTGACTTTAGCTCCTTCTTCTTTGACTGGTGTTATGAATGACAAAGTAATTGAAGCAATTAAAAAGGGTGTCATTACCAATATTACTTCTTCTGGAATGAGAGGCAGCTTAGGGGATTTTGTTTCCCACGGTGGGCTGGAGAATCCAGTGATTTTCCGTTCTCACGGCAATCGGGCTCGTTCAATTGAAGAAGGAGAAATCAAAATTGATGTTGCCTTTTTAGGTGTCCCTAATTCTGATCCTGCAGGAAACGCTAATGGTCAAGAAGGAGATGCCGTATTCGGTTCTTTAGGATACGCATTGATTGACTCTCAATATGCGAATAAAGTAGTTTTATTGACAGACAACATTGTTGATTATCCAAATACTCCTGCTTCTATTAAACAAACCCAGGTCGATTACGTTGTTAAGGTTGATCAAATCGGTGATGCAGATAAAATAGGTTCAGGAGCTACTCGCTTTACTAAAGATCCGAAAGAGTTAAAGATAGCTCAAACCGTTAATCAGGTAATTACCAATTCACCTTATTATAAACAAGGATTTTCTTTTCAGACAGGATCTGGTGGAGCTGCTCTTGCTGTGACCAGGTATTTAAGAGAATCCATGTTAAAAGATGGTATCACAGCATCGTTTGCTCTAGGTGGCATTACCAAGCCTACAACCGACTTACTTGAGGAAGGCCTAGTCAAAAAAATTATGGATGTGCAGGATTTTGATAAAGGTGCTGCGGCATCAATGGCTAAGAATAAAAATCAACAAGAAATTGATGCTTCTTGGTATGCCGATCCTCACAATAAAGGGGCAGTAGTTAATAATTTAGATGTTGCTATTCTTTCGGCTTTACAGATTGATACAGATTTTAACGTTAATGTAATGACCGGTTCTGATGGTGTTATCCGCGGCGCTATTGGTGGTCATCAAGATGCGGCTGCAGCTAAAATGACTATTATTACTGCTCCATTAGTACGTGGACGAAATGCGACTGTTGTTCCAGCAGTCGAAACAGTTGTAACTCCTGGTGATTCAATTGATGTTTTGGTAACTGAAAGAGGAATTGCAATTAATCCACGCCGTAAAGATCTCATAGATGCTTTTGCCAAGGTTCCAGAACTCAATGTGGTTGATATTAAGGAACTTCAAAAAATGGCTCAAGAGCAGGTTGGGGTACCAAAACCACTGGCATATACTGATCGCACTGTTGCTTTAATTCAGTATCGAGACGGCACAATTATTGATACTATTAAGCAGGTAAAAGACTAATTATTTATTTTTAAAAAAGTGTGAGAATGAGCTGGAACTTGTTCTCACATTTTTTAGTTATAATATAAAAAGAAATGAATACCAGAATGATAAAATCAATTTTTGACAAGGGTCAGCCTCAGAGTATAGCTGAAGTACTGGAAAATAAAGATGAACGAGTCAAGCTTCAACAAGAAATTTTACAAAAGTTTCCAAAGATTACATTATTGGATGTTAAATTGAATATTCCTGGACCTATTAAAAACAATTGTTATTTAGAAAAAATATTTGCCGAAGGTATTTTTGATTTAGAAAAAATTTTTCAAAGCAGTAATTTGCCTTTTATTCTTTATGAACATTGGGAAAAAGTAACAGGTCCAGAAAATTTTTACCTTGTCAATAGTAACTACAGAGTTGTAAAAGAAAAAGCAGTTGAATTTGAAGATCATCAAAAACTAAATCGACTTTTTGATGCTGATGTGTTGATTAATAAGCAAAAACAGGCCATATCCCGCAAAGAATTGGGTATGCCTGTTCGCAGATGTTTTTTATGTTCAAGACCTGCTAAAGAATGTGCTCGTTCAAGAAGACATTCGGTCACAGATTTACAAAATTTTATCACTAATTTGTATAAGCAGGAGATATCCTCTGATTAAAACTAAAGAGTGTCATTCTTATGTAAAACTCTTTCGGCTATTCCACTAGTAGTAATCAAGTGAGTAATTACGCCTGTCCTTAACGCTCCCAAAAGAGCATCTTCTTTAAAACGATTTCTAACAATTACAAAGCGATCCGGAATTGCAAAAATATTAGAAAGGCTGATGCCAGATATATGTGGCTCAATAGGACTATAAAAACGTCCCTTAATATCATAAGGCCTGCCAAAAATAATTCCCGCTAATTGATTTTTCTCCAAACCTGCAAATAGTTTATCTGCATAATAATCCATAAAGAATTGGCCTGATTCTAACGACTGGAATGTTCCGATACTTGCAAATACTAGGTCGAGCTGTGAGAAGTATTTTTCTATATATTCATAATACGGTTCTTTATGAACCTTTTTTATTAAAGTGGGATCAATCGCATAAAGGGGAGCAGGAAAAGTTAGACATTTTGCGCTGAACTTATCTGCAGCATGTTGAATCAATGGCAGTTTACGCTTGCTTGCATTAACCACTTGACCTAACAACTGTACAAAAGTCAAATCATCACGCGTTTCTACTGAAAAATCATCAATGATGTCTCTTAAGAGAGTTCCCCAAGTTAAACCTATGACATGAGCGGAATTAATATAATTCTGTATTTGTTTAGCTGCAAAGTTAACAATCATTTCATTATCTTGATTTTTGGTTTCTTTATCTTCTAAGATATAAACTTCTTTTAAATCAAAGAGTCTTTGGAATTCACGCTCAAGTTTTTGTGCCCGTTTAGGACTTTGATAAATACTAATTTTCACAATTCCCTTATCTTCGGCTTCTTCTATTGCTTTAGCTATAAGATAGCGGGAGAGATTATACTTTTTCGAGATTTCTGCAATGTTTAGCTTGCTCAAAAAATAGTCGTGTGCGATGTTCGCAAGTTGTTCATCTGTTAACAATGTCATTTGTTTTTTTCCTATTCTTTATACTTTTTATTTGTTTTAATTATATTAGAAAGAACGGTTTAATACTATAACTTAAGCAACTCTTTAGAAGAAAAATTTTCGGGATGCGAAATTTAAATTCTGCTTTTATTCCAGTAAATCACAAAATTTTGCATGTGTGATTTTTTGCAAATCTTGAGGATTTAAAAACACGCTCCGGCCAATTTTGCCACTGGAAACAGCAATTTCATTTTCTTTAATCATGCTATTATCAAGAAAAATAGGAAAATGATGTTTAAAATAGATGCCAATGGGAGTATTAGCCCCATGTACATAACCGGTAGTATTTTCTAAATCTTTCAGAGGCAACATTTCACATTTTTTATTACCGGAGTTTTTGGCAAGTTTTTTCATGCTCAAATGCTCGGTTACTGGTATTACCGCTACTAAAGTCGACGTCTTATTTCCACAGCACACCAAAGTTTTATAGACCAAATGTTCATTCTCGTTTAAAATGGACGTATCCATTTTTGCCACACCACCTGAGTCTTCACGTGTAGCAAACTCTGCTTGTCGATATAGTATTTTATTCCTATCTAATATTTTTTCGACGAGCGTCTTTTCAATCTTATTTTTCTTTTTTGACATAATGATCACCTTTTTAATGATAGCATTGATAAAAGGGAAAATAAAAGGGAGTTAAAAAAATAATGAAATTGTTAATTATTAAAATAGAAACTAGTCATGAAGTTGAAGATGCATTAAATATATATAGTCATGATGTACTAAAGTGTTTGGGCACTGAAACACGGAAACGTTCAGATTTTGAACAAGCTGGTTGGGAATCTGATTCAACAATTGTTAAACTTGACGAAATAAAAGACTTACCTGAAGATTTGGAATTTTTAGCATATTTTGATATGGAACAAGATCAGGCAGAATTAGTTAAAAAGTACCAAAAAAAACTGTCTGAATTAGAGGATTACGGTTTGAAAATAGGTCAGGCTAAAGTGACTGCTTCTTATATCAAAGATGAAGACTGGAATACAGTGTGGCAAAAATTTTATCATCCAATTGATTTTTCCAGGCACTTGGCAATAGTACCTGAATGGGAAGAATATCAGCCAGCTTTTAAAGACCAAAACATAATCAAACTTGACCCAGGTTTGGCATTTGGAACTGGTTCACATAAGACTACTCAATTAGCACTGTTAGGACTGGAACAGATTTTAGTCAAACCAGAGACTGTTTGTGACGTTGGCACTGGCTCTGGAATTTTAGCTATTGCTTCATCTGTCTTAGGAGCAAGTTCAGTTTTAGCGACAGATATATCTGATGAGGCAATAACTGCTGCTAATGAAAATATATCTTTAAATAATTTAACTAATATAAAAGTGCAGAAGACGAACTTATTAAATCAAGTCAAAAGTAAATATGATATTATTGTAGCAAATATTTTAGCTGAAATTTTACTTGATTTGATTCCAGAATTGAATGAGCATTTAAACTCTAATGGAAAAGTGATTTTTTCTGGGATAGATTGTGACCAGATAGAAAAAATCAGGACAGCTTTAACTACCAATGGATTCCAAATTATATTATCAATGCAGCAGGGACGTTGGATTGGACTGATTATTGAAAGAAAAGATAACTAAAAAGAGTTATAATAGATAATTAAATTAGTAAGGAACTGACAAGTTGATTGATAAACTAAAAAATATTCCTTTTTTTAAAAAGTTAAATAGCTATAAGATAACACCAGTAATTTGCTGGAGTATATTAGTCATGATTTTGCCACTCTTATTTAGCCTGTTTTCAATAGGGACTATTTATCGTGTGGGTCTCTTATTTATAGTACTCAACAGCATAATCAGCTATCACATTGGCAAATTGATTAAAGCACTTAATTTAAGGCACTATTGGCTATTGTTTATGCCGGGCTGTTTTTGCTTAATTGTTTTATTGAAATATGCTAATTATAACTTTTTGTTTGCGTTAATTTACCTGATTTTGGAAATATTTGGTCTAATGGATAATCAAATTTACGGATAGTGCTAGAAGGGGCGATATTCTATGTCAAAGTACATCGAAATGACACATGAACAGGTGATAGATACCTGTAAAAAATATATGAATGATGATCAAATTGCATTTGTTGAAAAAGCATATAAATTTGCTGCAAATGCCCATAAAGATCAAAAAAGAGCCTCCGGTCAGCCATATATCGTTCATCCTACCCAAGTTGCCGGTACTCTTGCAAAACTGAGTCTTGATCCGGATACAATTGCAGCAGGATTCCTACATGATACAGTAGAAGATACGCCAGTCACTAATGATGATATTAAGGAAAAATTTGGTAAAGATGTTGCTTTTATAGTAGATGGCGTCACTAAGTTAAATAAATACCAGTATAAATCACACCAAGAATTTTTAGCTGAAAATCACAGAAAAATGTTGATTGCAATGGCAAAAGATATTCGTGTGATTATGGTCAAGCTGGCAGACAGACTGCATAATATGCATACATTAGAGCATTTGCGCCCTGATAAGCAACGCAGAATTGCATCTGAGACTATGGATATTTATGCTCCCTTAGCTGATCGTTTGGGTATCGGAACAATTAAATGGGAACTTGAAGATATGAGTTTTCATTATTTGAACCCCAAGGCATATTATCGCATTGTTAATTTAATGAGTCTTAAACGCAGCCAAAGGGAAAAATATATCCAAGATGCTATCAAGACACTTAAGGAAAGTTTGGATAGCCTGGGCATTAAGTACGAAATATATGGTCGGCCAAAGCATATTTATTCTATTTATAAAAAAATGGTCAACAAGCATAAAGATTTTAATGAAATTTATGACTTGTTGGCAGTACGCGTGATTGTTAAAACGGTTAAAGACTGTTATGCAGTTTTGGGAGCAGTTCATACTAAATGGAAACCGATGCCGGGCCGGTTCAAGGACTATATTGCTGTTCCCAAGGTCAATGGCTACCAGTCGCTTCATACCACTATTATTGGACCTGGTGGCAGACCTCTTGAAATACAAATCAGAACCGAACAAATGCATGAAATTGCTGAATACGGTGTGGCTGCTCACTGGGCGTATAAGAGGGGAAATTTTAAAGGCGTAGAACAAACCAGTTCAAATGAAAAATTGGACATGGTCCGTGAAATTTTAGAATTAAAAGATGAAACTTCAGACGCTGATGAATTCATGAAAAGCGTTAAAAGCGAGATCTTCTCTGATCGCGTTTATGTTTTTACTCCTAAAGGTGAGGTTTATGAACTGCCAAAAGGTTCAGTTACATTAGATTTTGCTTATGAAATCCATACTCAAGTGGGTAGCCATGCAGTTGGAGCTAAAGTCAATGGCAAATTAGTACCATTAGATTATAAGTTAAAAAATGGTGATGTCATTGAAATCATGACTCAATCTAATGCCACCCCATCACGAGACTGGGTAGATCTGGTTAAGACCTCACGTGCACGCAATAAAATTCGCCGGTACTTTAGAAATCTTGATCGTGACCACAGTATTGAACAGGGCGAGCAAATGGTTGCGGACAAATTGCGTGAGCAAGGACTTTCACCCAAAGTATTTATGTCTAAAGAACATATCGAGCCTCTTTTAGAGCAAATAAATTACCACACTGCTGATGAAATGTATGCTTCAATCGGTTTTGGTGATCTCTCGGCAATTGGTGTGGTCAACAGGCTAACTGCTGATATCCGGCACGAAAATGAAAAGAAAAAGCAACAGCAGCTTGAAGAAGAAATTCTGAATTCAGGGCAAAAATCAGTTTCGGAAACTCCACCAAGTAAAAAAGATTCTAAGGCAATGAAGATCAAGCACAAAAATGGTGTTATGATACAAGGCATAAGTGACCTGATGCTTCATTTAGCCAAGTGCTGCAACCCAGTTCCAGGAGACGACATTGTCGGCTATGTTACCAAAGGTCGCGGTGTGACAATTCATCGAACAGATTGTCGCAACATTGTAAATAATGACGAAAGCAAGGGCAGACTGATCGAAGTTCAGTGGGAAAATGTTGAAGAAAACAGTGCTCAAGCATTTAATGCCAATATTGAAGTCTTCGGCTACAATCGTGGTAAATTACTTACAGATGTCATTACAAAATTGAACACACTAACCCCAAATATTAATAATATCTCAGGCAAAGTTAATGAAGATAATATTGCTCATATATATGCTACAGTGGCAGTCAAAAATTCAGCTCAATTAGATGGCATTTTGACCAAATTAAGAGATATACCAGATGTATACCAGACGAGGAGGGCTGATAATTAATGCGGATTGTGATTCAAAGAGTTAACAGGGCTAGTGTAAAAATAGCTGAAAATACAGTAGGACAAATTTCCAAGGGTTTATTACTGCTAGTTGGTTTAAAAGAAGGCGATGGAGCTGAAGTCGTTAAAAAAGCCGCTGCTAAAATTGCCAAAATGCGTATCTTTGAAGATGAAAATGGTAAAACTAATTTAGCAATTAAAGATGTTGGCGGACAAATATTAAGTGTTAGTCAGTTTACTTTACTAGCGGATACCAAAAAGGGTAATCGACCAAGTTTTATTAAAGCTATGAGACCACCAAAATCAAAAAAGTTATGGGAACAGTTCAATAAAGAATTGGAGAAACTGGGTTTAACTGTAGAAACAGGTGAATTTGGTGCCGACATGCAGGTTGATTTAGAAAATGATGGACCTTTCACAATCGTGTTGGATCTGTAAATATCATGCATAGTAGTACTACAGGTTGACTTTTAACTGTGAAAACTATATTCTAAAAAAGAATTATCAATGACAAAGACTGAAGTTTAGTATTTTTATTCAGAGACCGCCTGTTTTTGGTGAAAAGGTTGGGAAAAAACTAACTGTGACCCCTTTACCAGATAATGATCGCCTCGCGAGCGTTATTCGCAGCAGGTAAAAGGTGGTACCGTGCTAAATCAGAGCGCCCTTGATTTATTCAAGGACGTTTTTTTATTAAAAGGATGATTAAATGAGAGTTCAAAGACCTAAAGGAACAGTTGACATTTTGCCAGATGAATCTGGATCATGGGAAAAGGTAGAACAAATTTTACGTGATTTTTTTAAACGAGCAAATTATCGCGAAATTCGCACACCCAGTTTTGAAAACTATAATGTTTTTTCGCGCTCGAGTGGTGAAACTTCTGATGTTGTTGAAAAAGAAATGTATGATTTTAATGATAAAGGTGGCAGACACATTGCCTTAAGACCTGAAGGGACAGCTGGAGTTGTGCGTGCTTACGTTGAAAATAAGCTTTATGCACCAGAAGTAGCGAAGCCTTTAAATGTTTATTATATTGAATCAACTTTTCGTTATGAAAGACCTCAAGCAGGTCGTCAACGTGAATTTCACCAAATTGGCATCGAAAGTTTTGGTTCTTCTAATCCATTAGCTGACGTAGAAACAATCGTCCTGGCTCATGATTTATTAGCCAAACTCGGTGTAAAAAATTATGAGTTACATATTAATACGCTGGGTAATGCACAAGTTCGTCAAGATTATCATGATGCGCTGGTCAATTATTTTAAGCCTGTCAGAGAAAAGCTTTCAGAAGACTCAAAGAGAAGGTTAGAAAAGAACCCTTTGCGTATTTTAGATTCCAAAGATGAACAGGATAAGCAATTTTTGCCTAAAGCACCTAAAATAGTTGATTATTTGGATCAAAAATCAAAAGAAAATTTTGACCAAATTCTAAAGATACTGGACCAATTAAAAATTAATTATGTGATTGATAATGATTTGGTTCGCGGACTTGATTATTATACTGGTGTAATCTTTGAATTTATGGTAGAAGATAAAAGTATTTGGGAATCTGCATCTACAATTGTAGGTGGTGGTCGCTATGATAATTTAGTAGAGGAATTTGACGGACCAAGAACACCTGCAGTCGGTTTTGGTATAGGCGAAGAACGCTTGATGCTGGTTTTACAAAAACAAAATCCCGAACTTTTTAAAGATCAGGGTATTGATTTCTTTATTGCCAATATTGGTCAAGGAACCGAAGTAAAAACTGTCGAAATTGCTCGTTTGTTGCGTAAGCAAGGTTTAAAAGTTCAATATGATGTTGATCAAAAGAAGTTAAAAGCCCAATTTAAAAAAGCTGATAGAGCTAAAGCTAAATACGTCATTACACTTGGCGACAAAGAGTTAGCTGCCGAAGTTTTAAATGTTAAAAGACTTGCTGATGCTAAAACATTTAAGTTTAATTTCAACGATCTTGAAGATATGAATGCGGTAATGAAACAATTAAAGGAATAAAAAATGGAAAAAAGAACTGACTATTGTGGTAATATCACATCAAAATTTATTAATCAGAGTGTAAATTTGTACGGCTGGGTACAACGTGTGCGAAATCTAGGTAATCTGGTGTTTATTGATTTACGCGATCGAGAAGGTCTTGTCCAAGTTGTAGTTAATCATGATTCAGGCCAAGAGTTAATGGCTATTGCAGATTCACTAGGAAATGAATACGTAATACAGGTCAAAGGTAAAGTAGTTAAACGTTCAAGTATTAATCCTGACATGAAAACAGGAGAAGTCGAAGTCGAGGCTAAAGAAATCAATGTGTTGAACAAAGCCAAGAATCCGCCGTTTGAAGTTAAAGATAATGTTGAAGTTGCCGAACAGACTCGGCTAAAGTATCGCTATTTGGATTTGCGTAGACCCAACTTGCAAAATGCTATCATTTTACGGTCAAAAATTTTACGAGCAACACATGAATTTTTTGATCAAAATGGTTTCATTGATATTGAAACACCAATTTTAGGAAAATCTTCACCTGAAGGTGCTCGTGATTATTTGGTACCGTCTAGAATTTATCCTGGCAGTTTTTACGCTCTGCCACAATCTCCCCAGCTTTTCAAGCAGCTATTGATGGGAGCAGGCTTTGATAAATATTATCAGTTAGCTAGATGCTTTAGAGACGAAGATTTGCGGGGTGACAGGCAACCTGAATTCACTCAGATTGATATGGAAACTTCTTTTACCGATGAGCAGCAGGTACAAGACTACACTGAAGGCTTGCTCAAGAAAATCATGAAAGACGTAATGGGAATTGATCTGAAAACTCCAATTGACCGCATTTCCTGGACAGATTCAATGAATAATTACGGAACAGATAAACCAGACACTCGTTTTGGCATGTTGATTCACGACTTAAGTCCAATCTTTAAGGATAGTGCTTTTAAAGTCTTCTCTGGTGCTATTGCCGATGGTGGCTTTGTTAAAGGGATTGCAGTTAAAGATGGTGCTCAAAAATACTCTCGCAAACAAATTGAGAAAAAGCAGGACTATATTAAGCGCTACCATGCAAAAGGTTTGGCTTGGGTCAAATTTGAAGATGGTGAGTTCTCTGGTCCAATTTCTCGATTCTTAACTGATGAAAATAAAGCTTCTTTAATCAATGAATTTAACTTGCAAGGCGGCGAATTAGTCGTATTTATTGCTGACAAATGGAAAGTTTGCTGCGACTCGCTTGACCATTTGCGTCGTGAATTCGCTAAAGAAACAAATATTATTCCAAAACATGTATTTAACTTTGTCTGGGTGGTTGATTGGCCATTATTTGAATATGATGAAGGATTCGGTAGATGGATTGCAGCGCACCATCCATTCACTATGCCCGATGATGAAGGTATTAAATTATTGGATACTGAACCGCACAAGGCTCACGCTCGCAGCTATGATATTGTTATGAACGGTGATGAATTGGGTGGAGGTTCAATACGTATTCACAAGCGTTCAATTCAGGAAAAAATGTTTAAGGCACTCGGTTTTACCAAAAAACGTGCCTATGAACAATTTGGCTACCTTCTTGAAGCTTTGGATATGGGCTTTCCACCACATGCTGGACTTGCCATCGGGCTTGACCGTTTTGCAATGCTGCTTGCTGAAAAAGATAATATCCGTGATGTATTGGCATTCCCGAAAAATGCCAATGCTTCAGAACCAATGATGCATGCACCTGCTCCTGTATCTGAACAACAATTAACTGATTTGGGTATTGAGGTCGAAGATAAGTATCAAGACGATGTAGCCAAAATTGAAGCAAACTTGAAAGTACAAGCCGAAAAAGATGCTGCACAAAATACCAGTTGGGATTAAAGATAAAACAAATATCAAAATAGCATGAAGAATTATGCTCTTCATGCTATTTTGTTCTCTTATTGTTAAAAATCAACTTGAATTAGGAGGAAATCATATGACTGATAAGTTTCATCGGGCTTTTGGTTGCTATGACATTATTGGTGATCAGCAAAATCTAGTTGTAATCAAAAAAGAGGGTAGACCTTATATAAATCGCTATGACTTACCAGGAGGTAGTTTAGAAGACGGGGAATCATTAAGGCATGCAGTTAAGCGTGAAGTAAATGAAGAAACAGGCTTAATAGTTCAAGATTACCAGCAAATTGGTGTTACTTCGTTTAAATACCCTTGGAATTTTGAACAGTGGCATTTTAATCAACATATTTGTGTTTTTTATGAAATAAAGAAAACTATTGGTAAAGTTCAAAGAGAAGTTAAACAATTTGCCGGTCAAGACTCATTAGGAGCAATCAGGATACCATTAGCAAAGATAAGTATTGCAAATTCTTCGCCTTTAGTAGTTAAAGCTAAGCAATTTTTATTAAACCCAGACAATTTTGATTTAGCAGATCAAACTTTTGATAAGTGGTTTGTACTTGATAAACCTGTTTTTTAAAGTAAAAAAGCGGTTAAGGAAATTATTTCCTTAACCGCTTTTAACTAGATTATTTTAAACTTTGTAAAAAATCTAAAGCCTTATCGTAATTAGGCTCGTTAGTTAATTCCTGAATGAGTTCTTTGTACAAAACTTTTTTATCTGCATCAACGATCCAAACGCTTCTGGAATCTAAGTTATTAGCTTCAATAAATAGACCCATACTTTTACCAAAATCAAAAGAATCATCTGACAAAAGCTTCATTTTAGAAACGCCTTCAGCTGCACACCAGTTTTTTTGTTCTTCTGGAGTATTGGTAGAAATAGTATAGAAATTGATACCGTCAAACTTATCAACTTCACCGTTAAACTTTTTAGTAGAAATACTGCAGACGCTGGTATTAATATTAGGTACAACACTGATTAAAGTTGGCTTGTCAACTAATTCTGTTACTGAAACAACAGAACCGTCTGCCTGTTTTACTTTAAAGTCTGGTAATTGTTCGCCCACCTTTGGTGGTTCACCATTGGTTGACAGAGGTTCATTCTTCATTGTTACTTGCATAATCTTAACCCTTTCTCTTGTTATAAATATAAACGACTACCCTTTAAATTTTAAACTACTAAAGTTGAAAACCCCAAGAAATTAGCTTTTTAGTTATTATTAGTGTAATCAGTTATGCGCTTAATAGCCTCTTTGAGCTTCTCTTCAGAAGATGCATATGAAAAGCGAACGTATCCATGACCTCCAGCACCAAAATAACTTCCAGGTGTTACCCCAACTTTTGCTTTTTCAGCCAAATCTTTAGCAAAGGCGACATCGTCACAGCCGAATTTACTTGGTATTTTAGCGAAAATATAAAAAGCTCCTTCTGGTGTAGCCATGATATAACCGTTCTTCTTTAGACCATCCTGAAGAAGATACAAACGCTTTTGGTATTTTTCCCTGGCTTCAATATAGTCCTGATCGCCATGTTCTAATGCCTCTGAAGCTGCAATTTGAACATTATCAGTTACAGAAGAAATCATGAATGAATGTATTTTGATCATTGACTTCATTAACTCAGCAGGCCCCGCGATATAACCGATTCTCCAACCAGTCATTGCAACGCTTTTTGACAGCCCCGATAACAAAACAGTTCTTTCCGGAATAATCTGTGTCAGAGAATAATGCTTTTTTTCACCGTAAATTAATTCCGCATAAATTTCATCACTTACTGCAAATATATCATATTTAGTGATAACGTCTGCTAACTCTTGTAAGTTTTGCTTTGAGTATACTCGACCTGTTGGGTTAGAGGGGTCAGTAATGATAACAGCTTTTGCTCCTTTGCCTTCATTTTCAAGCGTCTCAGTCAGCTTTTTGGCTGTTAAAAGGAAATTATCAGCAGAAGTATCAACTTGTACAGGTATACCACCGGCCATTTTTATAATACCAAAATAAACTTCCCAAACTGGGGTAGGGACAATGATTTTTTCTCCCGGATTTAACAAAGCCATGGCGGCAATATTCAGTCCCTCTGAAACACCTACAATAGCACAAATTTCACTTTTAGGATCATAGCTTACACCCAAACTCTTTTTTAAATACTTGCTGACGGAACTTAAGTATTTTTCCTTTCCAGCTTCTGGAGCATAATGGGAGTCATCACTATTAATATCTTTAATTGCCGCTCGTTTTATATGTTCAGGAGTATTTAAATCAGGTTCACCAATAGTTAATTTTATTATCCCAGGAATTTGAGAAATTTTTTGACTAAAAGATCTGATTTCAGAATTAGGCAAGTTTCTAATTCTAGAATTTATTTTTGCAGATAAGTTTTTTGCTAAATGTGGCATAACACAATAAGATCCTTCCTATTTTTCTTGAAACCATATTATAACCCAGCATGAACTTAAATAAAATTAAGAAAAAGTATTATTTTAGTGAGTTTATAGTTAGTGTATGCTATTTATTTTTGTTATATTGGGTATATACACGTAAGGAGTGTGTGATTTATGGATCAAAATGAGAAAAATAAGAGATTGAAGCAGTTAACTCCCGATCAGTACCAAGTGACTCAGCAAGCTGCAACTGATTACCCATTCAAAGGCAAATACGATGATTTTTATCAAAAAGGAATTTATGTTGATATTGTATCGGGTGAACCACTATTTTCGAGTGAAGACAAATATGATGCGGGTTGTGGCTGGCCTAGTTTTACCCGACCAATTAAAAAATTAGTCTACCACCGTGATCAGTCTCATAATATGGAAAGAACAGAAGTTAAGAGTCCAGACGCAGATTCGCATTTAGGACATGTATTTGACGATGGGCCGTCTGATAAAGGTGGCTTGAGATATTGTATCAATTCTTCAGCTTTAGCTTTCATCCCTTATGAGCAATTAGAACAAAAAGGTTACGGAGAATATAAAAAGCTCTTTAAATAATCTAAATTATGTAAAAAAGAACATGACTATTATTAGTCATGTTCTTTTTGAGTACTATTAAACTATTTCTTGTTCCTTAAAACTGCCGTAAACCCGTTCTACTTCTGTTACACTCATAAAAGCGTAGGGGTCGCTTTTTTTGACAATATGTAATATGTCATACATATCATAGCGGTCAATCACAGTGATCAATACTTTCTTCTCGTTATGGCTGTACGCTCCTTCTACATCATGGAAAATCGTAATGCCACGATGCATTTTTTCCTGAATGCCATCAATAATAGCATGAGGCTGTTCTGTAACGATGGTAACCTGTAGCTTCTGGTGCTGCGTATAGACGGCATCGATTACGCGTCCGTTAATAAAAATAGTTAAAGCTGAATATAATGCACGCGTCCAACCAAAAGCAAATCCAGCAGCAGCTATAATTATTAAATTAATTAAGATACTGATTTTACCGTAACTGGTTCCTGTTTTTCGCTGAATGACTATACCTATGATATCAAGTCCACCTGTTGATATACCGTTCTTAAGCGCAAAACCTGTACCCAGGCCATTGATCATACCACCAAAAATCGCACAGACAAGTGGATCAATGTGCATGTTAATCGGTTGTATTACTCGCATCATAATTGATCCAAGGATGACTGTAATGATTGTAAAAAACGTAAATTTATGTCCAATCTTTATCCAGGCAAGCAAAAGCAGAGGCAAGTTCAATACAAAATACAAAACAGAAGTTGATAGAGTAACGGGTAAATACCGTTCGCTCATGGTATTAATTAATTGGGCAAAACCAGTTATTCCTGAGGAATACATGTGTCCTGGTGTCCAAAAGAAATTTAGAGCCACAGCCACGGCTAGCGAATAGAAAAATGAGGCAGAAATTTTAGAGAGTAGATTATACCGCCGATTGAATGCGTCAAGCTGGTCCATTATTCAATTATCCCTTTTTGAAAAAATGCTAAATAAAAATAATAAATACTAGTTTCTATATAAAAATAAAAACTAGTATTTTTCTTAAGTATACTAACACATTTTCGTGAAATTTAAAGTGTTTTTAATCTATTTTTGATTAGTTTTGCCAATGTTTTTTGATGAATTCTTCTCTGCCACCAGATTCTTCAAGACTATAACGCAGTGGATTTTTTTTGTAAAAATCCTGATGATAATCTTCAGCAGGATAAAATGGCTTGGCTGGTTCAATTTTTGTAACTATTGGCGCATCAAACCTGCCACTATTTTGGAGAGCTCTTTTTGACATCTCCGCAGCTTCTTTTTGAGCAGAAGAATTATAAAAGATAACTGGACGATAGTTATCACCGCGATCCTGAAATTGTCCGGATGCGTCTGTTGGATCAGTTACTTGCCAATAATAGTCAAGCAACTTTTCATAAGGCATAACCTCAGGATCATAAGTGATTTCAACAGCTTCAGTGTGTCCCGTTTCACTTGTACATACTTGTTCATAGGTTGGGTTTGGCACATGTCCACCAGTATAACCCGAAATTACTTTTTTAATTCCCGGTA
This sequence comes from Lactobacillus sp. ESL0261, assembly GCF_003693025.1. NCBI lineage: Bacteria > Bacillati > Bacillota > Bacilli > Lactobacillales > Lactobacillaceae > Lactobacillus > Lactobacillus sp. ESL0261. Next base: position 411,474 of record NZ_REHN01000006.1, on the reverse strand, counting down.
AAGAGTCAAACGGTTTAACCATGCACCAAAAGCAACCACCGGCGAAAATAGCTGTATCTAATTTTTCTTTATTTTCATACATAAACTCTACACGCTTTCTATTGCTAGATCAGATTACTGTTCTACTCCATTTTATTTTGCCCGGTAGTTTACTGCAATTGATGAGCTTAAAATTATTAAACTTAGTAAATAATTAACTTAAATCTGTTTCTGTATCATAAAGCATACTGATCAAGTTCTATTACTTTACCATATTTTTTAGCAAATGCAGGCTGAACATTGTGTTCAATATCAATCACTGTGCCAGGAAAATTGAGAATCAAGTCAAAAACTTGGCTGTAGCTTTCTTTATCTAAACCTGATAATGCTTCATCAACCAGTAATAACTTTTTATTGCGCAGTAGCAATCTGGCCAATTCTAACTTTCTTTTTTCTCCTCCAGATAAGGCATTGGCACCTTCACCCAGCCTCAAATTCAGTGCATTCTCATTAGCAAATTTGGTTAATCCAACTTCATGTAAAACTTGTAAAATTGTAGCAGTCGGATAATTTTGACCAAGACACAAGTTAAAAAGCAGGGTACCGGTAAAAATGGTAGTTTCTTGGGCTAAGACACCGATATTGTCATAAATTGGTTTAGCATATAACTCCTTGCTGTATTTAATTGTTCCACCCAACAATTTGAGCTCGTTCAACATTGTTTTTACTATCGTTGTTTTACCGATGCCGGATCTGCCAGAAATTAAAATTTTTTCACTATTGCTTGCACTAAAAGAAAGATTAGTGATAATGGCTTTATCATAACCAAATGAACCATCATCAATTTCTAGCACAGTATCATCTGTAAATTTTTGAGACACGATATTGTTAATTGGTTTTTCTTTGTTAGAAATAATATTTTTGCATGAAGCAATTAATGGGCGACTTGAAAGTAACTGATTAGTGAATTGAATAGAACTAATTATGGGACTTGTAACCCTGTCTGCTGCTAAATATAAGGACATTAACGCACCAGCGGTCAATTGACCAATGCTGACAAAGTAAACGCCCAAACCCAAAGAAAGAATGGTAGATAATGAATAGAGCAAGTTAGAAACAAAACGTGAATGTTCCTTGTCCGCATCCATTTGATAATATTTATTTTCCGAGTCATTTAAGAGATTGTTCAGCTTATCCTTAAAGATTAACAAGCTTTCAAATCTTTTGATTGTATAAAAGCCGTTAAAATATTCAGTGGTGTGCAGTGAATAACGCTGGTATGACTTGTTCCACCGATCAGTTGATTTGCTCAGCCATTTTTTAAAAACAAAGGGAACTACTGCTGGTATAAATCCTAATATTAAATAGGTCAGACCTAATATAGGATTAATCTTAATTACAAAGAATAAAGTGATTACTGCTTGCTCGATGCAGTAGATCAACATTATTACCGAATCAATGATCTGGTTCTCAAATTGTTTGATCGTGACATTGATAAAATTTAAAATTTTACTTGACTGTAGTTGCGGATGGTTATTGTAGCTGGCTACTGCCTGACTGCGCAACCATTTGTTAATAATTTTCCTGATATTCAGGCTCAATAAGCGCCAAATCCAAAAGGAAGCGTTAACTAAAACAAAGCACAGTAAAAACACCACTAATAAGATAAAAGAAGTGGAAAATTCTTTTTTACTGATGTTGTCCATTAATTTACCAATTAAAATTGGACTAATAATGCCATCTAAGGCAGTGATCCCGCCAAAAATAGCGATTAAGATCAGTCTTAGAACAACCACTTTTCTGATTGATTTATTAGCTTGTTTGTTTTTCATTATTTTGCCTCAATTGGCTTCAATAGTTTAATTTTTTAATATTAAATTAATTATATGGAAGTTAAATAATGAAAACAAGGCAAACAAAGAAAAAATTAGTTTTGAACTCCTAAGTGGTTCATGATAATTGCTGCAGTCTCTTCGATCGAACGGTGAGCAACATTTATTACAAAGCAACCAAGCTGATCATAAAGCTTTTGTGCTGAATCCAATTCTTTTTTTATGGCATCGATATTAGAATAGGAGGTATCGGGATTTAAACCATAGGAAATCATTCTTTCACGTCTGATTTCATTTAACACAGAAAGGTCATTTGTCAAACCAATAATTTTTTTAGGATCAATTTGATATATTTCTTTCGGGATATGGGTATCTGGAACTAATGGCAGATTTGCGACTTTGAGATTTTTATTAGCTAAAAACAAAGATAAGGGAGTTTTCGACGTACGCGATACTCCCAAAAGTACGACATCAGCTTCTAAAAAACCCTTAGGGTCTTTGCCATCATCATACATAACCGCAAACTCCATAGCTGAAATGCGATCAAAGTATTTTTGATTCATTTTATGCTGTGCACCTATTTTTTGTTGCGGTTTCAAACCAGTTAATTTTTGAATCGATTCGATAGCAGGAGATAAAATATCAACACTTTGAATATGGTGTTCTCTAACAAACCGAATAACTGGTATTTGCATTTCATCTTTTACCAGACTGTAAATAAGCAATAAATTTGGATATTGAACTATTTCTGCAAAAGTATCTTCCAATTTCTCCTTATTAATTATGAATGGATACCTCCTGTAATTAATCTGTGCATCAGGAAACTGGGCGGCTGCGGCAACAGCATTGTTAAAAGCAGTATCACCAGCAGAATCTGAAATTATTATTATGTTAACTTCTTTTTTGGGTGTTTCTTCAGCCATTATTTACTCCTTTTTTTCTTTAATTATACAATTTAACCAAAATCATTAACAGATTAAGTTTTTCCTGTGAAAAATTTGAAAAATATTGTTCGTTTGTATTGACCCACTGGTGATGTTTGATATAATTTAGTTAAATGTATGACGGTAACGTCAAGAAATGGAAGGAGGGATCACATATGGCCAAGACAGTCGTTCACGAAAACGAGTCTATTGATGATGCTCTTCGTCGTTTTAAACGTTCCGTTTCTAGAAGTGGTACTTTACAGGAATACCGCAAACGCGAGTTTTATGAAAAACCTAGTGTTCGTAGGAAACTGAAATCCGAAGCTGCTCGGAAACGCAGACATTATTAATCTAAAAACGACTTTTATCAAGCAGATAAAAGTCGTTTTTTATTAACCACAATTAAAGTTTAATGTTTTATTTAATTTAAACTAGGTTGTAAATTTGTTATAATTTAGCTAGATTTTATGAAGAAAGAGGGAATTCATTTGAGTTTATCTGAGCAAATAATGTCAGATATGAAAGAAGCGATGAAAGCTCGTGACAAAGTTAGACTGAACACTGTTCGTATGATCAAGTCTGCTTTAATGAATGAAAAAATTAAAGCTGGTCACGATTTAACCGCTGAAGAAGAACTGACGGTTCTTAGCCGAGAAAAAAAGCAGCGTGAAGAATCAATTGCAGAATTTACTAAAGCTGATCGTAAAGATCTGGCAGACGAAACTAAACAGGAATTAGCAATTGTTGAAAGCTATCTGCCTAAGCAAATGACCCCTGAAGAGCTCGATCAAGCTGTTTCTTCAGCAATTGCAGAAGTGAATGCTCAAGGCAAGTCAGATTTTGGAAAAGTAATGAAAGTATTAATGCCTAAAATCAAAGGTAAAGCTGATGGCAAAGAAGCTTCTGCAGTCGTTCGTAAACAGCTGAATTAGGCATAAGAAAAGGAGCAGAGTTATTTGGCCCAAACCAATTTTATTCCTAAAAATCCTGAAAATATCCAGAAATTAGTTGGTATTAATGATAACAATTTAAGCCTTTTGTCTACAGGGTATAATGCTAGTGTAGTTGATACTGGCAATAGTATAGCTATTCAAGGTGATGACAGCGACATCAAAAAAATTTCAGCTGTTTTAAAAGCTCTTGATAATGTCGTTAATGCAAATATTAATATCGGTCCTGCCGATGTTGTAAGTGCAATGAAAATGGCAGATAAAGGAACAACAGAATATTTTCCTGATCTATATAAAAAGATTTTAATTCGGGATGCTAAAGGCAAGCCGATTAGAGTCAAAAACATGGGACAGAAAAAATATGTCGAAGCTATTGAAAAAAATGATGTTGTATTTGGGATCGGTCCTGCTGGTACCGGTAAGACATTTATTGCAGTTGTTTGTGCTGTTGCTGCTTTTAAAAAGGGCGAAGTTTCCAGGATTATTTTGACTAGACCTGCAGTTGAAGCGGGGGAGTCGCTGGGATTTTTACCTGGTGATCTCAAAGAAAAAGTTGATCCTTACTTAAGGCCCATTTATGATTCTCTATATGCAATTTTAGGCACCAATACCACCGATCATTTAATGGAACGTGGTGTAATTGAAGTTGCTCCATTAGCGTACATGCGTGGTCGTACATTGGATGATGCGTTTGTTATTCTTGATGAAGCACAAAATACTACTGACGCGCAAATGAAAATGTTTTTAACCAGGCTTGGCTTTAATTCAAAAATGATCGTCAATGGTGACATGACACAAGTCGATCTTCCCGGTAAGCAACGGAGTGGACTGATAGATGCTGAACGTATTTTGAAGAAAATTGAACAGATTAAATTTATTTGGTTTTCTGCTAATGATGTTGTCCGTCATCCGGTAGTTGCTAAAATTATTAACGCCTATGAAAAGGAAGAAAAAAAGTTTTAATGGATTCAATAGATATTACTTTTAATGATGAAATTGGTTTTCTTGACAATGAAAAACGTGATTGGCAAAAATGGATTCTGCAACTTCTCTTACTTGCTAAAAATGAGATAAATAGAACCAACATCTTGGAAATGAGTATTAATTTCATTGATGAAAAACGCAGTAACGAAATTAATAAAAAATATCGTGGTAAAGACAGACCAACTGATGTGATCTCTTTTGCTATTGAAGATGGAGAAGATCAAATTGATTTTAGCACATTTGATGATCCTGATTTCATTGAAGATATTGGTGACTTATTTATGTGTCCCAGCGTTATTATGCGACACAGTAAGGAATACGGTACCGGTTGGGACCGCGAATTTGGTTATACTCTAGTCCATGGCTTTTTGCATCTCAGCGGATATGATCATATTGAACCAGGCGAAGCAAAAACCATGTTTAAAATACAAGGAAAGGTATTAGAAGAATATGGCTTGCCATTGTATCCCGATCAGTTAGATGAAGGCAGAGGTAAATAATGGTTGAAAACAAGAAAATAAAATCTGGATTTGTCGCTTTGCTAGGAAGACCTAACGTTGGTAAATCTACTTTAATGAATTATCTAGTAGGGCAAAAAGTAGCAATTACTTCCAGTAAACCGCAAACTACCCGTAATAAAATCTCTGGGATTTTAACAACTGATGATATGCAGGCGATTTTTATTGATACTCCCGGTATATTTAAGCCGCACCTAGATTTAGATGATTACATGGATAAAGCCAGCTTGTCTAGCTTGAACGATGTTGATCTTATTTTGTTTATGGTTGAACCAGAAAAAATGGGCAAGGGTGATGCTTATATAGCAGAGTTATTGCAAAAAGCGACTGTTCCCATTGTGGTCCTTATTAATAAAGTAGATCAAGTTAATCCAAATGAGCTTTTACCAATAATTGATCAATATCGTAAGCTAAATATTTTTAAAGAGTTTTTGCCGGTATCTGCAACTCAGGGAGTTGGAATTAGTGATCTAATTCAAGTTTTATATCAATATTTACCTGAAGGACCTAAGTATTATGGCACAGATCAAATAACAGATCGTCCTGAATATTTTATGGTTGCAGAACTGATTCGTGAACAAATTTTAAAGTTTACAGCTGAAGAAGTTCCTCATGCTGCTGCAGTTTGGGTAGAACAAATGAACAAGCATGAGAACAATAAGCTACAAATAGAGGCCACTATTTATGTAGAAAAAAGTGGTCAAAAAGGAATCATCATTGGTAAGGGCGGCAAGATGCTCAAGCAAATTGGTATCAATTCCAGACGACAAATTGAAGATTTATTAGGTGAAAAAGTTAATTTGCATCTTTGGGTAAAAGTGCAGCACAATTGGCGTTCTGATCCTCAGTTTTTAAGACAAATTGGTTATAACCTAAAGGATCTTGCCTGAAATGGCTCGTCAATTGAAAGAAGTACACGGGATAATTTTTAAAAGACAAAAGTATCATGAAGCAGATTTATTGGCTAAAATAATGACCGAAAAAAATGGCATAATTACACTTCTTGCCCGCGGTGCTCTAAAATCAAAATCTAAATTAGGTGCTTCATTACTGAATTTCTCGTATGGAACTTACGTCATTTATTCTTCTGGACACGGTTTGAGTACGTTAAGGACTTACAAGAATGTAAAACAATTTGATGGATTATATGATGATTTAATAAAAAATGCGTATGCTTCTTTTATTATTGACTTAATCGATCACGCATTTATTGAATATCAGGATCTAGGCAGGTATTACGATCTTGCAAAATTTGCTTTGCAAAAAATTAATTTTGGAACCGATCCCGAAATGATAACTCAAATAGTACAAATGCAATTACTAGCGGCTTATGGGGTTGAACCAGAGCTGAGAAGCTGTGTGATCTGTGGTGAAAAGCAGGGAGAGTTTGACTACTCAATCAAAAATGGCGGCATCTTGTGCAGTAAGCATTTTTATGCTGATCCAGGTCGTCTACATTTAAAACCGAGAGAAACAGCTGTTTTAAGAACTATCTTTTTACTTCCATTTAACAAGTTAGGTGATATTAAAATTAAATCTCCTACTAAAAAAGCTACACGCAGAGCAATTGACCGTATTTATCAGGAAACAATTGATCTCAACCTCAAAACTAAAAAGTTTTTGGACGAATTAAAATTAACTGACTAGCCCTTCAGATTATATGCTTTTTATGATAAAATAATAATATGTTTTGGCTATAATGAGGATAAAAAAAGTACCAGTTAAGCGAGTGCTGGGAGTGTGAGAGCATCTGGGAAAAGGCACCTCTAGCTAAGTTAATTAAGAGCAGGAATTTATTTCCTGAATTAGGGTGGAACCGCGACTAAATCTCGTCCCTATGCATGTTTTGCATAGGCTTTTTTTATGGTCTTATGCAGAAAGGAAATAAAAATGGCACAGAAAAAATTAAATATTCAAGATATGATTTTTAAACTAGAGAAGTTTTGGTCTTCGAAAGGATGCATGGTAATGCCTTCTTATGATGTTGAAAAGGGAGCAGGAACTATGAGTCCTTATACCTTTTTACGGGCTGTTGGTCCAGAACCATGGGCGGCTTGCTATGTAGAACCCTCAAGGCGTCCGGCTGATGGCAGGTATGGAGATAACCCTAATCGCTTGTTTCAGCATCATCAATTTCAAGTAGTAATTAAGCCGGCTCCAGAAAAGATCCAGCAATATTATCTGGATAGTTTGAAAGAATTAGGAATAAATCCATTGGAACATGATATTCGCTTTGTTGAAGACAACTGGGAAAATCCTTCAATGGGCTGCGCTGGAGTTGGCTGGGAAGTATGGCTTGACGGTATGGAAGTAAGTCAGTTTACTTACTTTCAAACTGTTGGTGAACTTGATGTTAAGCCAACAATGAGTGAAATTACCTATGGTGTTGAACGACTGGCTTCCTATATTCAAGATGTTAATTCTGTTTTCGATCTTGAATGGGGTGATGGCGTTTTATACAGTGACATTTTTAAAGAAGCTGAATATGAAAACTCTAAATATGCTTTTGATGAATCTAATCAAGAAGATCTATTAAAATTTTTTGATGTATACGAAAGAACAGCTCAAGAATTAATTGGGTTGAATTTAGTACAACCGGCTTATGACTATATTTTGAAATGTTCCCATACATTTAATTTGCTTGATGCTCGAGGAGCTGTGTCGGTTACTGAACGAGCAGGATATTTAGCTAGAATTAGGAAATTGGCTCATGAAGTAGCAGTATGCTTTGTAGAAGAGCGTGAAAAAAGAGGCTTTCCTTTATTGAAAAGTGCAGAAGATAAGAAGGCGGGACTTGAAAATGGCTAAAGATTATTTATTTGAAATTGGCACTGAAGAGATGCCAGCCCATGTCGTTGGGAAGAGCGTTAAGCAATTAGCTGAAAGAACCGAAAAATTTCTGAAAGAAAATAAACTTAAATTTAAGTGTATTAAAACCTTCTCTACGCCTCGGAGATTAACAGTTCTAGTAGAAGAGCTTTCTGAAAAGCAAACTGATATTGATGAAATTAAAAAAGGACCTGCCAAAAAAATTGCTTTGGATCAGGATAAAAATTGGACTAAAGCTGCTCAAGGATTCGCCCGTGGTCAGGGAATGACTACTGATGATATTTACTTTGAAGAATTAAAAGGCACCGAATATGCTTATGTGCATGTCCAAAAAGAAGGTAAAAAAACTACTGATATCCTTTTAGGAATGAGTGACATAGTTAAAGCTATGACTTTTCCAACCAAGATGCGGTGGGACTCTAATGATTTTGAATTTGTTCGTCCTATTCATTGGCTGGTATCACTTTATGGTAACGAAGTAGTACCTGTCAAAATCCTCGATATTACGGCGGGAAGAAAGACAGAAGGTCATCGTTTCCTGGGCGATAGTGTGGTTTTGGCTAATAGCAGCGACTATGAAGACGCTTTAAAAGATCAATTTGTAATTGTTGATGCAACAAAACGTCGCAAAATGATAGTTGACCAAATGAATAAGTTAGTAAAAAAGAATAATTGGCAAATTAAGCCAGATAAAAGTTTACTTGAAGAAGTAACAAATCTGGTTGAATATCCTACAGTTTTCACTGGTTCTTTTGACAAAAAGTATTTGGAAATGCCTAAAGAAGTATTAATAACTTCCATGAAGGATAATCAACGTTATTTTGAAGTTTATGATCAAAATGGCAAATTGATTAATCATTTTGTAGCTGTACGTAATGGTAATAAAGATTACCTGGAAAATGTTGTTTCAGGAAATGAAAAAGTTCTAGTAGCACGTCTGGATGATGCACAATTCTTTTACGATGAGGATCGTAAATATCCTCTGAGCCATTTTGTTCAAAAACTTGATAACGTTTCGTTTCACGATAAAATTGGATCAATGTCTGAAAAAATGAAGCGCGTCCGCATTATAGGTGATTTTTTAGCTAACAAATGGCAACTTGATGAACAGGTTGTTAAAGACTTTGACCGTGCCAGCGAATTGTACAAGTTTGATTTAGTTACTCAAATGGTGGGAGAATTTGCTGAACTTCAAGGAGTAATGGGCAGACACTACGCCAAATTAGCAGGTGAAAAGGATGATGTTGCTGATGCTATTGAAGAGCATTATATGCCGACCACTTCTGAAGGTGAATTGCCTAAAACAACAGTGGGTTCATTATTATCTGTTGCTGATAAATTAGATACAATTATTACTTTCTTTGCGGTTGGCATGATTCCTAGTTCATCAAATGATCCATATGCTCTACGTCGTTATGCTTACGGCATTGTACGAATATTGTTAAACCAAAAATGGTCATTACCATTTAACGAAATGCTACCGGAAATTGTTTCAGCTCTTGAAAATAAGACACCAGCTAAACTGCCTAAAAAAGCTGAACAGGAAGAGGAAATTTCATCCTTTATTCGGGATCGTATTAAACAGTATTTACAGAAAAATAACTATAAATATGACATCATTGATGCAGTTCTAGCTTCAAGTCAACAAGATCCCATCCAAATTTTGGCTGCAGCAAAAGTTTTGCAATTACATCATGATGATGATAAATTCAAGCCAGTTGTTGAAAGCTTAATCAGAATAAACAATATTTTGCAAAAAGCTAAGTACAAGGGGCAGAATGTTGTAAAACGAGAAATGTTTGAAAATAATACTGAAACTGAACTTGCTGATGGTGTAAAGAAATTAAGTAAAGTTGATAATCTCGCAGAACTATATGATAGTTTTGTGAAGCTACAACCTGTCATTGACGTTTACTTTGACACAAATATGATAATGGATAAGAATGAGGCTATTAAAAATAACCGCTTGGCGCAGCTTAACGAAGTAGCTCAACTTGCAAAACGACTTGGCGATCTAAGCAAATTAGTTATTAAATAAGAGTAGGTGGAAAGATGGCTGGTCTTATACCTGAAGAAACAATTGCTAAAGTTCGTAATAATGTGAATATTGTCAATGTCATAAGTCAGTACGTTTCACTTGAAAAGAAAGGCAAAGACTATGTCGGTCTCTGTCCTTTTCATGAAGAAAAAACTCCTTCATTTACTGTTAGCGAAGGAAAACAGTTTTTCAAGTGCTTTGGTTGCGGAAAAGGTGGCAATGTTTTTTCGTTCCTCATGTATAAGGAAAATTTAACCTTTCCGGAAAGTGTTCAAAAAGTAGCAGATTTTGCTCATATTGACATTGGAGAATATTCCAGTCAAAAGCCTAAATTTTCGAATGTTCTCATCAAGATAAATGAAGAAGCAGCTGACTTTTATCATCGAGTATTAGTTTCTACTAATGCGGGAAAGCCCGGGTATAACTATGCAAAAAAGCGTGGTCTTGACCATGACATTATCAGTCACTTTCGAATTGGTTATGCTCCCAAACAAAACAATTTACTCTTGACTTATCTGAAAGAAAAAGATTTTAAAGATGGGGACCTGGTAAAAAGTGGTTTGTTTGTTCAATCTCAAAATGGAGAATTATTTGATCGCTTTAGGGAACGACTAATGTTTCCGCTTAGTAATGAAGGGGACTATGTGGTCGGGTTTTCTGGAAGAAGACTTTCTAATGATAAAACTGAAGCCAAATATATTAATAGTCCTGAGACTGAAGTATTTACTAAATCAAAGACTCTGTTCCATTTTGCTGAAGCAAAAAAGGCAGTCCGAGGTGAAAATCATTTGATTTTGTATGAAGGATACATGGATGTAATTGCAGCATATAAAGCCGGAATAAAGTCTGGCATTGCTTCAATGGGAACCAGTTTGACAGATCAACAAGTATATATGTTACGCAGGATTACTAAAAATATCATTATCAATTATGACGGCGATGATCCGGGAGTACATGCCGAAGAACGGGCAACAAGAATGTTCAACCAAATTGGAGGCTTTAACTTAGGAATTGTTGTTTTGCCTGAAAAACTTGACCCTGATGAATTTGTAAAAAAATATGGTATTGAAAAATACAAGGACGAAGTAAAAGGTGCTTTGACGCCAACAGATTTTTTCTTGAAAAGGTTAAAACAGAAATATAATCTCGCAAATGACAGGGAAAAATTAGCGTACTTAGATGATGCCATGAAAGAAATAGCTCAGTTGTCTAATCCAGTTGAACAAGATTTATATTTAAACAAAATTGCCAAGGAACAAGGAGTGGAACAAGATTCACTTAAAGTGAATTTGACAAAATACCGCAGGCAACAAAATAAAGCAAAAAGGCATCAAGGTTATCCTGCTCCAGAACAAAGTGAATCCTATAATTATTCAAATCCACTAGTTGATAAAGTTCAAAAGCAGGAAGCTAGCGATCCTATTCAAACTCGCTTATTATATTTATTTATTCATTCAAAACATGCTCGTGAATATCTATTATCCCATCAATTCCTGTTCCCAGACTCAGAATTTCAAAAATTAGCGGAATTATGGTTAAATTTTAGTGAAAATGAAGAAAATCCAACAGTTAATAGTTTCTTAGATTTTATTCCGAGGGAACTTCAAGGTATAATAGTTAATGCTGAAATGACAAACATGCCCCAGGATTTTTCAGACCGCGAAATTGATGAGCAAATAAACGCATTAAATATGCGCAAAATTAATATTGAACTGCAACATTTAATGAATGATTTACAAGATGCAAAACGAAAAACTGACACAGAGGAAATATTAGATATTACTCGTAAAATTTTACAGTTAAAAAGAATTCAGGGTTAAAGGGGGGCTTATTGTGGCAGATAAGGAAAAAGCAGCTAGCAACGAAAAATTATCTTTAGACAAGATGGTAAAAAAGGTTGTTAAAGATGTTAAAAAAGATAAATCTATTACGGAAAAAGAATTTGTTGCTCAATTGATTAAGCCCTATAAACTACAGGGAAAAGCAGTTGACCAATTAGTTCAAGAATTTGAGGATAACGGCATCAGTATTGTTGATGAAAAAGGGAATCCCTCGAGATTAGCCTTGAAAAAGCAAAAAGATGTTGAAAAAGCTGAATTAAAAGATATGTCAGCACCTTCAAGCGTTAGAATGAACGATCCTGTTAGAATGTATCTGAAAGAAATCGGTCGGGTACCCCTACTGAATGCAGATCAGGAAATTTCTTTAGCAAAAAGGATTGAAAAAGGTGATGAAGAAGCTAAGCAGGAGCTGGCAGAAGCCAACTTGCGTTTAGTTGTTTCTATTGCCAAACGTTATGTAGGCCGTGGGATGTCTTTTCTTGATCTCATTCAAGAAGGAAATATGGGGCTGATGAAAGCCGTTGATAAATTTGATTACAGCTTAGGTTTCAAGTTTTCAACCTATGCAACTTGGTGGATCAGGCAGGCAATAACTCGTGCGATTGCCGACCAGGCAAGAACCATTAGAATTCCAGTTCACATGGTAGAAACTATTAATAAGTTAATCAGGATCCAAAGACAATTACTGCAAGACTTAGGACGTGAACCAACTCCAGAAGAAATAGGAGCAGAAATGGACATGCCTACGTCTAAAGTTCGTGATATCTTAAAGATAGCTCAAGAGCCGGTATCCTTGGAAACTCCAATTGGTGAAGAAGATGATTCACATTTAGGAGATTTTATTAAGGATAAGGATGCAACTAGTCCAGAACAACATGCTTCTTATGAAATGCTCAAAGAGCAATTAGAAGAAGTGCTTGACACCTTAACAGACCGTGAAGAAAATGTTCTTCGCTTACGTTTTGGACTTGATGATGGTCGAACTAGAACACTTGAGGAAGTTGGCAAAGTGTTTGGAGTTACCCGAGAACGTATTCGCCAAATTGAAGCTAAAGCTTTACGTAAATTACGGCATCCAAGTAGATCAAATCAATTACGTGATTTTCTAGATTAAATAGCTAAACAAAAAGACAAGATTCCAAAAAATCTTGTCTTTTTATTATCTAAAAGTTAATTCGCTGGCACCATGATTATTTTCTAGTCCCCGTTGCTGCAAATTATATTCGATAACACTTTTTCGCTTACCTGATAATAAGAAGAAAGCAAAAGCCAAATAGATCAAAGTGGTAATAAAGAGATATTCCCAGTCAAAGATATGGGGTACTGTCATAACTGTTGAGCCAGTAGCTAGGAAGGCTAGTATGTCATAAACTGCATGATAGCCCAAATTAACCAAAAAAGAACCTGTATATAAATAAACTGCAGCAAAAACAATACCTGCGGCAAACGCATTAATCATTTGTAAAATTGTGGCAGAGAGTGGTTGCATCAGTGCGTTAGTAAGATGAATTGAACCGAAAAGCAAACCATCCAGTAATACTGCCAATAAAACTTGATTTTTAGAATTTTTAAATATTTTGAGTAATATACTTAAAACACAAAAACGCATTAACCATTCTTCAGCTACACCAGCTTCTATGCCCTGACAAATATACTGAGTTACGTGTTTTGTTGTTATATGAAAATCCCAGCGTGTTAGCAATTGTCCTAAATTATTTGCATCATTAAAAGCATTAATTAAACAGTCAGCAACAATAAAAATAAATATAAACGCAAGAACTGAATAATTTGCCCTTGAGCTTATTCTCAAACTCGGATTTTGATAGTGCCAGCTTTTCATTACAACAATTGATGAAATCACAAAACAAATGCTACCTGTGATTCCTGTGGTGTTGAGAACTTGAAGCCAAGAATGGCTATCCATAGTTAAAATTTCAGGCAGCGAAACAATCAAACTTGCAAACAACAATAAAGTTATGATCTGGCCAATCGGATTCTTTATTTTGCCCCATGCCAGTTCTCCCATCGGAACTAGCATAATGAGTTCATACAACGTAAAGAGAATTAATAAAAAGATCACATTCTTATTATTCAAAACTTTGATAAATGCTGCTCCCAAACTGAGTAGTGCAAAAAAGCACAATAATATATTGACGGACTGAAAATAATGATTAAATTGAACTAACTTTCTTTCAGGATGTTTTTCGCATAAAAGGGTTAGTTGCAATAGAACCAGTATGAATAAAACCGGCAGAATTACTACTGCTCCTAGTCTACTCTTGGTCAGGGGTTTGATTTTAAAAAATAGCACAAATGCCACAATGATCAGAATTTCTTGGACTATTATTTGTCCTAAATGCCAACGCTTAATTGCTTGTTCAGAAAGCATTTCGATACTCCTTAAAATAATTCATCCCGTTTACCGTCCAAGATATGCTCATCAATATCTTCGTTAAAGTATACCAGCAAGTCGCGGTCAAAATTATATGCTAATTTATGTTGGAAAAGTTCTTCTTTAGTCATCCACGTCAATTTGCCTTCTCTTGAGGCTTTGACTGTGCCAGTGAATTCAGTCGCTATATAAAAAAGAACTAGATAGCGGTGGTCGTTTTCATCATAAAATTGTTTAATTCCACAAAGACGAGGATTTTTAATATCTAAATTCGTTTCCTCCTTAACCTCGCGCACTACTGAGTCATAAAAAGATTCGTGATTTTCCACATGACCACCCGGAAAAGTCAATCCTGGCCAATAAGGGTCATTACGATCCAAAACTAAGATATTATCGTTTTTTTTAATCATGCACATATTTGTCAAAGTAACAGGTTCAGTTCTATCCATTAAGTCAAAAATCTCTTTCTTTTAAATCTTATTATCAATTATAAAATAGCAATTTAGAAAGAAAAAGGAAATTTTTCTCACTTTTTTGCCGGCAAATTAAAATTAGACCAGAGATTTTGTGGCTTTTATTAATTTGTTCCATTATACTTGTAATACTGTTTTAAGTTTTAGGAGGATAACATGGCTATCAAATATGCAAAGAAATGGAAACTTTTTCTTTTTCTAATTATTTCAATTCTTGATTCATTTCAGTCAGTATTTTTAGCTTATCTATTAAAAGTATTCATTTCCTTTGCTCAAAAGCCTACGGGAAATTTGCTCGGATTAACTTTATTCGCCATTAGCGGATTAATTATTTTCAGTATAATTGGAATACTTTTTCAGTATTCCTTTTTAAATTTGATCCATGATATTAATATCAAAATCAAGGAGATAGCAACTGATCATATCGTTAATATTAATGATCAAGCTAAACTTGATACTTCATTTATGACAAACGACCTTAAACAAATTGAGACTAGTAAAGTTGTTGCCGAATTAAAAATTTTTAATTACATCTTAAAATTTTTGACTGCTATTATCACTGCAGTGATTACATCTTGGTTTATTTCTTTGGTCTTTTTTATTGCAGCAATAATTCCAGCCTTAGTTCAAAATTTTGCCGGTAAAAAAATTTCTGCTAATTCTAAAAAATGGGAAAGGGCAAATAGTAATTATACCGCTACCGTTACGGAAACGATTAACGGCACAACCATTTTTTCTTTATATAATTCAGAAAATTCTATTGCTAAGCGCTTAATAAAAAGCGCTCGCAAAATGGAGGACGCCTTACAATCAACGAATTTATCCAAGGGCATTGCAAACGAATTAACCTCTTTTGCCGCATATTGTTTTGGCATGATTATTCCATTTAGTGTTGGAGTTTATTTGATAACTATAGGAAATATTACTTTGAGTACTTTTATGATGATTGTGCAGCTATCGAATAATTTCGTGAATCCGATAGTTAATATTTTTATGTGCGTTAATGATATTAAAATGACCACTCCCATTTGGACTAAATTTATAAAAATACAAAAGTATAAAAGACAAGCAAGCGATAATAGTTCAATCCCTGTTTTCAATAATTTGAGTTTAAGCAATGCCACAATCTATTTTGATAAACAAACTATTTTTCAAAAAGTAAATTTAGTAATCAAAAAGGGTGAAAAAATATTATTACAGGCTCCTTCAGGTTGGGGAAAATCAACTTTGCTCAAAGTCTTGATAGGAAAATATAAGCTGGATTTAGGCTCTTACCTGATAAATGGAGAAAAAGCTAGTGGCAATTGGAATAAAGATCATGAACTCTTTGCTTTGATCAATCAACAACCGTTTATTTTAAACGACACGATTGAATACAATATTACTTTAGGACAAAAGGTTACCAAACAAGAACTGAATAAGGTCGTTGCTAAAGCTGGCCTAGAAGAACTGGTAAGAAAAAAGGGATATCATTATCAAGTTGGCCTTGGAGGTAAAAATTTGTCAGGAGGACAAAATCAGCGCTTAGAAATTGCCCGCGCACTGCTCAAGAAAAGACAAATTTTGTTAGCAGACGAAGCTACTTCCTCATTGGACACAAAATTATCTCGAAAAATTCACGCTACTTTTTTAAAAGAATTTTCCGGAACAGTGATCGAAGTTGCTCATCACATATCTACAGATGAAGCAAGCATGTTTGATCGTAAGATCGATTTAGAAGCTAATAAAAAAAGTATTTAAAATCGTTATTTTATCTTTATCTAATAAAAATTCATTATGCTAAAATTTTATTATGAAGAAAGTAGGATATAAATGAACTTAAGATTGAATTCCTTAGCACAAATGGTTGACCAGGGTGCACGCATTGCAGATATTGGTACTGATCATGCCTATTTACCAATTCAACTGGTGAAAGAAAACAAAATTCAGTTTGCTGTTGCTAGTGATGTTGCAGCTGGACCACTAGAGAATGCGAAAAAAGACATAGCAGCTGCTGGTTTAGATGGGAATATTGAAACTAGGCTTGGGGCAGGACTTGATACTATTAATTCTGCTGATCAAATTGATACAGTAATTATTGCCGGAATGGGCGGCAAGTTAATAACGCAGATTTTAAATGATGCTTGGCTAAAAGATTCTATTTTCGAAACTTTAATCCTTGAGCCAAATATAGGTGAGCCCGGTGTCCGAAACTGGTTAATGAATCATAATTATCAAATAAAAAGAGAAAAAATTATTGCTGAAGCAGGACACACATACGAACTAATTAAGGCAGAAAAAACTAATAAAATTGTCAAATTGACAGAAAAAGAATTATTTTTTGGTCCAGAAATCTTAACAGAAAAAAATGAAGTTTTTTATCAAAAATGGCGAGGTCAACTTGCATATCACAAGAAATTACTGCTTAATTTAAATAAGGCTAAAGAAAAAGATTTGGTCTATATGCACAAAATTGAGTCAGAAATAAAAATGATCGAGGAAGAAATAAATGACTAAAGTAGAAGATATAATAGCTGTTTTACAGCAACATTTTCCAGAAGAAATAGCTAGTAAAGGTGATCCAGTTGGTCTTCAAATCGGCTCGATGAAGCAAAAAGTGACCAAGGTTTTAATTACCTTAGATGTCAGACCTCAGGTAGTTGACGAAGCAATACAAAAAGGGGCAAATTTAATCATTAGTCATCATCCGTTAATGTTTCGTCCAGCTCAAAATCTTGATTTTGCTAATCCCCAATATGCGATGTATGGCAAAATTATTGCTCATGGAATTACCGTCTATTCTATTCATACTAATTCTGATAAAGCAGAAGATGGGTCAAGCGACTGGCAAGCTGAAGAACTGGGATTAAAAGATGTTGAACCATTTTGTCCTGATGAAGATGGCATAGCTATAGGGCGTAAGGGTAGACTAGCCCAGCCTCTTTCTGCTAGAGAATTTGCTTATTATGTCAAAGACAAAATGCACGTAAAAATGGTAAGATTAATTACTGCTGATAATGAGCAAAGGATTTCTTCTGTCTGCTTTATTTGTGGTGACGGCGGAAAATATTGGCATCAAGCAGTAGAAGAAAAAATAGATGCCTTTATCACAGGCGATGTATACTACCATACGGGACATGATATGATTTCAGCAGGTTTGACAGTAGTTGATCCAGGGCATTATACTGAAAAAATATTTAAACAAAAAATTTTTCAAAAGTTGCTTAAATGGAACAAAGAAAATTCATGGGATGTTGATGTCACAGAATCACAAGTTTCTACAAACCCATTTCAAGAATTATTTTAATTAAGGAGAGACAATGAAATATCCAAATTTATTACCTAGATTTTTAAAATATGTCAAAGTTAATTCACGCTCTGATGAGCACTCTGATCGTTTTCCTTCGACAAAGCGACAAGAAATTTTTCAAAAAGAATATATTCTGCCTGACCTGGAAAAATTGGGTTTATCTGATGTGCATTATAATCAAAAATCGGGCTGCGTCATTGCTGAAATACCGGCAAATGTTGATTATGATGTTCCAGTAATGGGACTTTTAGCTCATTGTGATACTGCTGATTTTAATGCTGAAAATATCAGACCACAGGTTCACGAGAATTATGATGGGAAATCTAAAATTCAGTTGGGTGATTCACAGTTTTATTTAGATCCTTCCGAATTTCCTAATTTGAAAAAATACACAGGACAAACTATTATTACAGCTTCAGGAGACACACTTCTTGGCGGAGATGATAAATGTGGAGTAGCAGAGCTTGTTACTGTAGCAGAATACTTATTAGAACATCCAGAAATAAAACACGGTAAAATTCGCTTTGGCTTTACTCCTGATGAAGAGATTGGAATGGGCGCACAGCATTTTGATATTGATGAATTTGGAGCGGATTTCGCTTTTACCGTTGATGGTGGTGCTCCGGGTAAGTTAGATTGGGGTACCTTTTCTGCTGCAACCTTTACCCTTGATATTCAAGGGGTAAATGTGCACCCTTCTGTAGCTAAAGATCAAATGATTAATGCAATTCAGATTGGTATTAACTTTCAAAATCAGCTTCCGCAAAACGAAGTCCCTGAAAAGACTGAGGGCCGGGAAGGATTTTATCATCTAACCAATTTTACTGGTACGGTTGATAATGCTCAAATGGAATACATCGTTCGCGATTTTGAAAGAGATGGTCTGGAAGATCGTAAAAATAAAGTCAAGGCTATTGTTAATCAAATGAACAAAGAATTCGGGACTGAGAGAATTAAGCTTAACATGAGAGATCAATATTACAATATGGCCGATATTCTTAAAGACCATATGGAAATTGTTAACTTAGCTAGAAAAGCATATAAGGCTGAAGGACTCACGATCAATGAGGACCCGGTCAGGGGTGGCACTGATGGTTCACTTTTAACTTACAGAGGGTTGCCTTGTCCAGATCTTTTTTCCGGGCAAGAAAATATGCACGGACGCTTTGAATATACCGTGCTTGAATCTATGGCAAAAGCAGTAAATGTAATGATTAAAATGATAGAGTTGAATGCAAATAGCAACAAATAGTGAAACAAAAACGACTGTTTTTAATACATCTTATTAAAATAATTAAAAGCTTAAATCTTATTCTGATGGACATAATTTAACTTCTAAAAAGTTAGTAAAATTATGCACAATTAATAGAAATTTAAATCTAGGTACATAGGATTATTATCAAAAATGGTTTTATGTGCCTTTTTTATTTTTAAAGTTTTATATTGACAACTTGTGGAACACTTAAATTTTTCTAAGACAAAAGGTAAAAGACAACTTGCAAAAGTTAATTATTTATTTTATCATGCTAGTGTATTACTTATCTAGTTCACTATTATTATAAAAGAGAAAGGATGAGCGACTATGCAAAGTGCGATTGCACTACGAGTTGATAATGTTAGTACTTATGTGGGCAAGACAGTGCTAGTTAATAATGCTACTTTTGATGTTAAAGCTGGTGAAATAATCGGTTTGATAGGCCCTAATGGTGCTGGGAAAACAACTATTATGAAAACCATTTTAGGCTTAATGAAATTTAAAGGAAAAATAGAGGTCAATGGCAAAAATGTGTCTGAAAATGACCATCATGCTTTAACAATGGTTGGAGCATTAATTGAACATCCGGCAATTTACCCATTTCTTACTGGAATGCAGAATTTGACCCTTTATGCTCATGATCAAAAAGATATGGCAAACCTAATTTCCGAATTACAAATGGATTCATATATTAATAATAAGGCTAAAGGATATTCACTGGGGATGAAGCAAAAATTAGGCATAGCAATCGCCTTATTAAATCAGCCCCAAATTGTAATTCTTGATGAACCAATGAACGGACTTGACATTGAATCAACGATTCGAGTAAGAAAATTAATCAAAAGATATTCTGATCAAGGAACAGCTTTTTTAATTTCAAGTCATATTTTAAGTGAATTACAAAAAGTAATGACGAGAGTTGTCTTAATCTCCGGAGGACAAATTATATTGAATAAAGAGGTCAAAGAATTTGAAAAAATTAGTCACCAAAAATACCATTTGACTACTGAAAATAATAAACTTGCAAAAAAGATTTTTGCTGCTTACCAGATCACATTTACAGAAAATGAAAATTATTTGATAGTAAGTCAAAACGACATATACAAAATAGAAGATCTGCTATTTAACGAAGGTGTTCACTTAAAAGAAATTTTGCCGCTTGAAGCCAACCTAGAACGAATTGTAGTTGATGTCTTGGAAAAGAAAAGAGGCTAGACAAAATGCTTATAAGCTTTAAACAGGAAATCTATAAATTCAGGCATGAAAACATTGCTCTGTATGGTCTGATTATTCTCATTGTAACAATGATTTACAACTTTTTTACTAATCCTATTACGCGCCAATCCCTTGGCTACGGATTTGGTGCAAATGAGTGGATTCCTTTAATAGTTATTACCGTAGCATCTGCAATTTTTTCAATGGAATACAAGAATAACACGATTATCATGCTGGAGTATAAGACTTCAAGCAAGTTTCAAATTTACTTTTCTAAGTTTTTGGTTGTCTTAGTCTATAGTTTTCTCCTAACAGTGATTGCATTTTTACTTACCTTGATTTTAAGCATGTTCTTTAATAATGTCAGATATGATTGGTTAGTTAACAAAAATGGTAATAATCTTTTAAATGATCTGGTAACTAACCTGGCAGGAGCATTGATTTATTCCTTTTTTAGCATTGGCTTATCTTTTATGCTCATTATGCTGGTTAAAAATAACGCTGTAGTAGTTTGTTTTGGAATTGTACTAGCATTTTTTGGTGCCAGCTTTTCCAAAGGATTAATGCAAACCTTTCCCTATTTTATAAGTACTATTAAATGGAATTTTTTAAATATGATTTTTATTTCCCAGCAATTATCAAATCCAAACCTTAGCTTAAAATCGAACTTATCAAGTGTTGAACTAATTATAGCCAATATCGTTTACGGCATAGTTTTTATGGTTCTAGGGTATTATCTATTCAAACATCGACGAGTATAAAGAGAGGAGATTACTAAAATGATTTTTAGTATTAAGCAGGAATTATATAAATTAGTGCACCGCAAAATTACTTGGATTGCATCTATCATATTATTTTTTCTAATGCTTATTGCCGGTTTCGCTTTAGCAGATGAAAGTAAAAAGCTAATTTTAACATTAACTTTTGATTCTTCTGATTTTATCATGTTTATCCTAGTGATAGTAGGTGCCACCTGTTTTTCAATGGAATTTCAAAACAATACGATTTTAACACTCTTATATAAGGCTTCGAATAAAATATATGTCTACTTATCGAAGTATATTGTTTTGTTCTTGTACGATGTTTTTCTGCATTTGCTAGCTCTTTTTTATACCATTTGTCTGCGTTATACCATTTTTAATTATCGAGTTAATTGGTCAGAACTTTATCTATACCATCAGCCGGTATGGCTAAACATGGTAACTGCTTCTCTAATAGATTTAGTAACTACAATGTTAATTATTGCTATTGTTTTTTTACTCTCGTGCCTAATTAATAGTAGTGCAATTGTAATTACAGCAAGCCTGTTAGTGACATTCATAGGTCAAAACATTTCTTCCGACTTAATGAACGGGGGCAAGTTTATAAGCATTATGAAATGGAACCCTTTTAATATGGTGGACTTAACCCGGCAATATGGTAATTATGGCATGTATGTTTTAACTACCCACCTGAATAACCAAGAGCTTTTAATGGGTAGTCTAGTCTATATTCTTATTTTTGTGATTACCGGCTATTTAATCTTTCGCAGAAAAAGATTTTAAGTAAGTAATTGCATAACTTTTAAGTTTATTGTAATATTATAGTGTATTATAAATGTAATACAGTTAGAAGAGAATTATGAATTTTAAAGACAGTTTGCCTATATATATACAAATAAAAGAATATCTATGTCGCCAAATAATCACCGGCAAGCTTGAGCCAAATCAGATGATACCTTCTGTACGTAATTTAGCAACGCAGTTAACAGTGAATGTTAATACTATTCAAAAAGCGCTTAGACAAATGATTAATTCCGGTCTTCTGGTTACTAAAAGGGGAGAGGGTAATTATGTTACTAGCGATAAAAAATTATTGGAAAAAATCAAAAGAGACATGATCGTTGCTGAACAACGTAAGTTTGTTCAGAACATGAAAAGCATAGGAATCACGCCAAAACAAACTCATCTTATTTTGGCTAATCATTTAAAGTAGGGAGTAAAAAAATGGATAATCTTTTAGAAATTAGAGATTTAACTTACAAGAAAAATCTGAAGACAATTTTAAATAATATCAACTTAAATTTACAACCGGGGAAAATAGTAGCACTTTTAGGCGAAAACGGTGCTGGTAAAACGACCTTAATGAGGGTAATTAGTGGGATGGCTAAAAACTATCGTGGAACCGTTAAACTTTCTGGTGAAAGTAAAGAGGCTCAACGAAAAGCCCGACTATCATTCACTGATAGTCTGACGGGCTTTAACAACTCAACAAAAATCAAAGATATTGTTAAATTTTATGAAATCATTTATCAAGATTTTGATGGCAAACAATTTGAGCAACTTCGTCAGTTTATGAAATTAGATTCTGAAATGCGATTATCTGAGATGTCAAAAGGAATGCGAGAAAAATTAATTATTGCACTTGCATTTTCGCGCAAAGTTGACCTTTACCTATTGGATGAACCCTTTTCTGGTATTGATGCTATGGCTCGTAAAAAAATTATTAACTCAATCATTTTATGGAAACCAGAAAAATCAACAATTCTCGTTTCAGATCACTTTGTGAATGAGATCGCTAGTATGCTGGACGAAATAGTCATTATCAAGGACAAAACCATTTATGCTCATAAATCAACTGAAGAGATACGAGAACATCATAAGAGTGTTGAAGACTACTATGAAGGCTTATACAATGCGGAGGATGAATAATGGTCATGTTTAACCATTTATTTGGCAAACTTCTTGAAAAAAAAGCCAAATATGTTCATCTTCTAGTTGTCCTGCAATTTATTAGTTCTCTGGCATCAGCTTTTTTTACTTATTTTAGTTTTTATTCTGGCAGGTTTCACTTAAATTTGAACAATAACCTTGAATTTTTTCCAGGATGGATGGCTCTATTTGCTTCTTTTACTTTCTTGTTTGGACCTATTTTATATATTTTAACTGTCGTTCAGAATGAACGCTTAAATAGAAGTAAGACATGGCGCCTAGCACCAATCAGCGATGGCACGTTTTATATTGATAATATCTTAAGTTCATTTGTTTCTCTAATCTATTTTGTCTTTTTAGATTTTATCATTGCGCTTGGATTATTCTTTGTATCTATTTTTACCTATCCCAAATTTGGCAAAAATTTGCGGTTTGAACTCAATTTAGATACTGACACATTTCTTACTTTTATTTGTATTATACTGTTGGTAATTCTAACTGCTCTTTTTATTTATTTTTTGGTTAGTTTCCTTAACTTTTCCAGTCAGGCAATTTTAAGTTTTTTACCACAAGCGTCAAGTCATATTTTAATTTCTTTTATTCGTATATTCATCATTATCATATTAATGGGACTGATTGTTAAGCTATATAGAGTATTGATAAACTCTTTTGTAAATCTTTTTTTACTAAAAGCTACTGATCTTGCGGGATTAGAATATGTTGTAGGTATGATGTTTGTTGCTAATTTAATAATGCTTGGCATCAACGTCTTTTTAATCAATCATTTCTTTGAAGCAGAAGAGAAGTAAATCCTAATATTTTTTACAATATTTTCGTAGTAGGGAGGAAAGAGTATGACCTCATTTAAAAGTTTGTTTGGCAGATTCTTTGTAGAAAAAGCAAAAAATGTTTATTCATTTTTAATAATTCAAACAGTTGGTGCTCTTGCATTTTCTGTTTTTGGTCTGCTAATTGGGACAGGTAAGATAAGTGAATTTTTAAATTCTTATACTGAGCTTTTACCTGACTGGTTAATGGGCTTTTGTCTATTAGGTGTCTTTTTTGTCATTTTCTTTTTCATTTATATTATTGTTAAAAATGAAAAGATTAACCATAACCAAACATGGCGTTTAACTGCAATCAGTGACGAAAAATTTTACATCGCTAACAGCTTAAGCACATTTGCAACATTTGTTTATTTCATTATTCTTAACATTATTGTTGCTGGTATCTTGCTAACTGCTTCATTTTTTACAGACAAGGCTTTTCGTAATTCATGCGAAAGAATGTTTAAACAATTTAGACCAAATTTTGAACCGAATACAATTCGTTTTATTTTTGATATCATGCTACTCTTACTTTTATGTTGCTTTTTTATTTCGTTATTGATCAGCTTCTTAAATTTTTCAAGTAAAGCCATCATGGATTATCTTCCTGTAGCTTCAAGTGGGTTAATTGTCAAACTATTACATATTTTTATTGTTATCGTAATAGCCCTACTTTTTACCAAAGCAGAAAAATTTTTTGTCGATCAAGTTTTAGGCAGCCTTTTGAATTTTTTAAACTTCAATCCGGCTTATAACAACGCTTTACCCTATGTTAATGTAATTGTTGTAGTTGTTAATTTAATAATGTACGTTATTAATATCTTTTTATTTAAGTATTTCTTTGAAGCAGAAGAAAAAAAGTAGCTAGTAAAACAATATTTGTCACCAGTTAGAAATGAAAATAAGGAGTCCAAAATGGCGGAATTTAGCAGGTTATTTAACAGATTTTTTAAAATTAAAACAAGAAAATTACACATTATACTTTTTTTTCAATTAATCGCAGCATTAGCATGTGCCTTTTTTACTTATTATGAAGTTACAAATTGGCATATTCAAAAAAATCTAAAAAATAATGTCGGTCTGATACCAGAATGGACATTATATTTTGTCATCTTAGCCTTTCTTGTCATATTATTTGTATTCATTTTAACCCCTTTGCAAAGTGAAAAATTTAATCGAAGTCAAACCTGGCGGTTAGCTGGAATAAGTGACAGCCAGTTTTATCTTGATAATGTTTTAAGTACATTTGTATCTTTTATTTACATGCTTGCGCTTGAAGTAGTTGCTACAGTTATGCTAGGGTTCTTATCTTTTTTGGTTGATAAAGATTTTCAACGAGGACTTCATGATTTCCTAATGGATCTGCATCCTAATTTTGATTACAATGTTTTCTGGACTGTAATTGGTACGATTGTCTTAGCCATTTTAAGTTGTTTCTTTTTATATTTTGTTATCAGTTTCTTTAACTTTGCTAGCCAGTCCATAATAGATTTTGTACCCGCCAACGTTAATGGAGCACTTGTAAAGATACTCCATTTATTCATAATTTTTGTACTGATCTGGTTCTTTTTTAAAATTCAACATATATTTGTCTACAAAATTCTTTTGTCAGTATTTAATCCAGCTAATTACGGACTTGCTTATTCTAGTGATTTACCTTTTGCAATTTTGTCAACCACAATTTGCAATCTTATTTTGTTGGGCAGCAACGTTTTCTTATTTAATCATTTTTATGAAGCCAGTGAACGTAAGTAGGTAGGCAATTAAGAAAAAATTACTTTTACAATTTTGTAATTTCTCACAAAAAAGCAAGTTATTACAACAATTAAAAGGTTTGCGGAAAAAATAAATCTGGTTTATGATAGTGTATTATAGGTGTAATACGGCCAAAGGATGGTGGACTTGTGGAATTTAAAGATAACATTCCCATTTACTTACAAATTAAGCAATACCTATATCGACAAATAATTACCGGCAAATTGAAGCCCGGTAAAAAAATTCCTTCCGTGCGTGAACTGGCAGTGCAACTCACTGTAAACGTCAATACGGTACAACGTGCTTTACAACAAATGAACTTTGAAGGCATTTTGTATACCAAGAGGGGAGAAGGTAATTTTGTCACTGAAGATACTACTTTACTTGAAAAAACGAAAAGGGAATTAATTAACGCTGAACTAGACAAATTTGTTCAGAGTATGAACTCTTTAGGGGTTTCTGATGAACAAATTCTCAAATCTTTAACTGAATATCTTAAAGAGGAGCATAAATAATGGGCAATCCCTTAGAAATCACAGACTTAGTTTACAAAAAGAACCAGAAAAAAATTATTTCTGATTTAAATTTAACCCTTAAACCAGGAATAATTGTTGCTCTTTTAGGTGAAAACGGAGCGGGCAAAACTACTTTAATGCGAATAATTAGTGGCGTAGCTAAAAACTATCGAGGCACTGTTAAAGTTGCAGGTTTTGCCAAAGAAGCTGACAGAAAGGCACATCTTTCTTTTACTGATGGCCTGACAGGATTTGCTAATTCAACTAAAATCAATGATATCGTCAAGTTTTACCAAATTTTATACCATGATTTTAGTCTAAAGCAATTTGAGCAGTTAAGAAAATTCATGAATTTAGATTCTGACATGCGCTTATCTGAAATGTCTAAAGGAATGAAAGAAAAGCTGGTAATTGCTCTAACTTTTTCCAGAAAAACAGATTTATATCTTTTGGATGAACCCTTTTCCGGCATTGAAGCTATGGCTCGCAAAAAAATTATTAAATCGATAATTTTATGGAAGCAAGAAAAATCCACTATTTTAGTTTCAGATCATTTCGTCAATGAAATAGCTGCGGTTTTGGATGAAGTTGTTATTATTAAAAATAAAACTGTTTGTATGCAAAAGTCGACTGAAGCAATTAGGGCTGATAATCAAAGTGTAGAGGAATTTTATGAGAGTTTTTATCAAAGAGAAGAGGATGAATAATGGCTATTTTTAATCGCTATTTTACGGTGCTTTTCAGATTAAAAACCAAATGGATTTCTCTTCTGTTAATTATCCAGACCGTAGCTTCATTTGCGATGTCGTTTTTCAATTTTAATAACGGCCATGTATACATTAATAGAACTATTTTTTCTAATTTCTTCACCTTATGGCTGACCATTTTTGTGTTATCAGCGTGGCTTTTTACCGGAATATTTTATTTAACCACCTGTTTACAAAACGAACGTGTCAGTGGCAATCAAACTTGGCGTTTAGTACCAATTGATGATAAAAAACTGTATTTCGATAATGTTTTAAGTTCGTTTGGTGCAATGCTTTTCTTTGTGATACTCGAAATAATTTGCACATTAATTTTAGGCGTTGTTACTTTTACTTTTGATAGTCAGTTTCATACTGTCACAATCGAAATGTTTGCTGATATTGGACGGCATTTGCAACAAGTTGACCTGGAAATTATGTTTAACTTCTTTGGTGCGATCATGATGGCTATTCTTTGCGCATTTTTTGGTTACTTCATTATCAGTTTTTTAAATTACTCCAGTCGCGCCCTTTTGGATTTCCTTCCTCAAGCTCTCAGCAAAGCTTATTTTCGGGTAATTGCAGTGTTTGTGATTATTTTAGTTGCCTGGCTTGCAATCAAAGCCAGTAACATTGGCCTACAAATAATTTCATTTCCATTTAGATTTATGGTGGGAGAAACCACAGGAACAAATGATGATTTGGCTTTAGCTCTAATTTTAATGCTTGTAATCAATTTACTTTTTTGGTTTTTGGATACAATCCTTTTCAATAAATTTTTTGAAGCAAGAGAAGGAAAATAAATTAAAATATACATATTAAAAGACGCCAAAAAGTAATTTTTAGCGTCTTTTTAACAGTCAAAAAAGACTCATGATACAAACAGCAAAAATGCCAACGCAAATAAAAGACAAAAGGCAATGAAAGTCAAAGCAGAAATTTTCTAAGCTTTAAGATTTTTGCTTTTTCTTGAGATGATAAGAGCTATTAAACTGATCAAAAGCAAGATAATTTCTATGACTAACATTTTCTAAAATCAACAAAAATAAAAGCCCGCAATGAAATAAGATGCATTGCAGGCTAAACTTATAAATAACTTTTTAATGATTTGCAGCAAGGTAATCGTACAACTGATTAATTTCTTCAGGAGTGAATTCGCCATCGCCAGTTTTCATTGAGTGAATTTTTTCAACTGATAAGTGACTTGCGAAAGCCAAATCCGTATCAGTAACATGATGTTTTACTTGAAAATCGATAATTGCATCGGATAATTCTTCTAACTGCTGATTCATAATAAATTCTCCTTTACAATTTATTTTAGCGGAAAAATATTAAAATTCAAAGGAAATTAAAAACCCTGAATTTTATTAAATGGCCAGTATCTGAATTTGACTTTACCAATTAAATTTTGTCGTTTTACAGGACCAAAAATATGTGAATCCTTAGAAATATCACGGTGATCGCCCATTACCCAATAATAGCCTTTTGGAACCTTATATGTGAAATTTGTTGTATACGTCTGCCCTTGAGCATTATTATCCTTTTTGAAATGATTTTCAAGATATGGCTCAGGTAAAAGCTTTCCGTTAACATACATTTTATCATTTTTTGAAACAAGCTTATCACCAGGAAGACCAATTATTCGCTTGATGTAGTATGCTCCTGGGACATCATTTGCTGCCTTGGGTGCGAGCAAAACAACAACATCATTACGCTTAGGAGTAAAATTACGCACAGCAATCAAACGATCATTATCTTCAAAAGTCGGTTGCATAGACGGTCCAGAAACTCTATCATTAGAAAGTACAAAATGGAATAAAACATAGAACACACCTAAAATAACTGCCATCATTATGACAACATCAAGAATAAATTTACCTAAGCTTTCTTCCTCTTCGTCTTGCTTTTTTGTTACTTTTTTCGCCATAAAATTTTTCTCCTTTATTATGTTACCTTTTATTATAACTGAAATCCTTCAGTTTGAATGTTAAAATCATTATAGGTATTTGATAATGACAAATTTTTTAAGTAAAATTAACCAGTTAGATCAAGAGCTTAATATTGACCCCATACATCATCAAGTAAAGGAAATTAGCGATATTGTTTCTGTTGTGAGCCAAAAGCAAGTTTTAAGGAAAACTCCAGAGAAACTGGGCTTTTTGCCAGATAAATCTGAAGAAATATGTGCTGGTCTTTCGCAAACTGATATTAAGAAATTTAAGTCTGCTAATCAGTTAATCAACAATTTAAGACAATTTTTGGCAATTAATTTTGGTGTTTGGTCACTTCCTAATTTGCAGACAGCTAATGCAATTAAAGAAAGTTTAAATATTAAAACCGGTTTGGAAATTATGGCAGGCAATGCATATTGGAGCAAAGCTCTCTCTGATGTAGGCGTTGAAATGACAGTCACAGATAACTTAGATTGGTCAAAAACTTCAAGCACTGGCTCAAGGCAATTTATGACAGTCAGAAATTTTGAAGCTGCTAAGGCCGTTAAGATATTTGACAATGTTGATCTAATAATATGCTCCTGGGCTCCCAATTTTGGCAATAGCGACACAAATGTTGTTTCAACATGGCAAAAAATGAATACAACAAGCCGTCTGCTCTTCATAGGAGAAAAAGGCGGAGCGACCAATTCAGCAGCTTTTTGGCAAAAAGGATTAATACATCATTCCCCAGAATTAAAACAGATTAATCAAACTTTTCACAGTTTTGATTTTATTAATGAACACATTTTTGAGATAACACATGAAATTTAAAAAAATCATTTTAATTATTATTATATTTTTATCTTTTTTAGGTATAGGCAGTATGTTGTCAAATGTTCAGTCTCGTGAAGCGAACCAACTGCTTGAGGCATATGGTTTAAGCAACAATACTCGCTATATTGAAGTCAAAAACAATCAAGAAGTTAGAACTTTCTTGACCTATTTGAAAAAAAGATATCCTCATAATAAAATTCAAGTTCATATGACATCCAAAGCCAAGAAAAATCAAACTCTCGTATGGTCAAATCATAATGTGCTAAAACTACCGACTGAATCAGGAAGGTACTTCACAAAAGATGACTTTAAAGGTCAAGTTTCTTTTGCTGTACTTGGTTTAAACGCAAAAGTTCCGACTTTAAAGGCGCAAGGAAACGAGTATGTTTACATAAACAAAAAATATTATACGGTTATAGGAACTTTAAAGCATTATCGTCAAATGAAGCAAAACGGCTATTATTTGACTGCTAGTCCGAAACAACCAACTGGCAAATTTAAACTGCGTGATTATCAGATCATAATCGACAGTTCAAATAAAGTAATTCAACAAATCGCTAAGCATTATGGAGTAAAAGCAAAAACACCAGTTTTTGTCAAAAATCATCAAATACATCAGTTTTCAATTATTCGTGAAATTTTATTTATCTTAATTTTTTTGTTAATTGCTTCAGCAAGTAATATAATTTTGGCATTTATGGATTGGAAAACAGTTCAGCAGACAAATTTGAAGGGCAGTCTACTACACAATTGGTTAATCAATCATGGGATTAGAATTTTGCTTGTAGAACTTGTAGTTAGTTTTGGTGCATATTTCTTTTTGATCTCGCGAAAATTCGTTTCCAAGCCACAACACTTAATTTGGCTTTTAATGACAAGTTGGGTAATAATTTCTATTTTTTACGCCTTAAGCATTCTGCACTTATTACGAAAGGAAAAAAATAATGCCAAAACTGCCTGAAGATTTCATCAAAAAATATACAAAGCTATTAGGTAAGAGTAAAGCTGACCATCTTTTTAAAGCAATAAATGAAAATTCTAAAAATGCTTATCGAATCAATTCATTAAAAAAAAATCAAACCCTTTCTTATGATCATAATGAAAAAATTCCGCTAATACCAAATGCCTATTATGGCAAAATAAGTGGAAAAGATCCTGAATGGGTGAGTGGGATAGTGTATTCACAAGAACCTGCTGCAATGTTTCCAGCTTTTTTTCTTGATGCTCAATCTGGAGAGAAAATTCTTGATTTATGTGCAGCTCCCGGTGGCAAAAGTACTGCAATTGGCGCACAACTAAAAGGCCAGGGGTTCTTGCTGGCAAATGAAATTTCGCTTAGTCGAGCAAAAATACTACGCGAAAATCTAGAACGTTGGGGAATAACAAATGCACTAGTCACAAGTGAAAAACCAGAAAAATTAACAAAATATTTTTCACAGTATTTTGATAAAATATTGGTTGATGCTCCATGCAGTGGTGAAGGTATGTTTCGCAAAGACCCTAAAGCTATTGAATATTGGTCACAGGATTACGTGCTTTTTTGTCAGCAAAGGCAAAAAGAGATCTTGTCTGCTGCAGTTCAAATGCTTAGGCCAGGTGGAGAACTAATTTATTCAACTTGTACTTTTGCTCCAGAAGAAAATGAGCAAATAGTTTCTTGGCTAACTAAAACTTTTGGTTTTACAATATTGCCACTAAAAATAGATGAACAAAATATTGACCATGGTCATCCAGAATGGTCAGATAATAATATTGAGTTGGCTAAAACTGCACGATTTTGGCCTACTGCCAATATTGGAGAGGGACAGTATGTAGCAAAGTTAAGGTTAGAAGGAAAAAAGAATGCCCAATCTTCTGGTTCGACAAGTAAGAAGTCAGATCATAAGAAGCAACTTAAAAGTGCTTTAACCAAATCTGATATGCATTTGATTTCAAGCGTGCTAGATAGATTTAATTTACCATCTGCAATTGAAAACTGGCAGTTTAAATGTCAAGTTCATAATAATCACGTTTTTATTCCCGCACTAAGCACTAATTCTGCTTCCCATCTTAAAATTTTATCCAATGGTATTGAGTTGGGTATTCTAAAGAAAAAACGCTTTGAACCTGGACATCAACTGGCTATGGTCTTAGCAGCACAAGAGCAAAATAGGGTAATTGACTTAGGTAGCAGTAATTATTTCAAATATTTGCATGGAGAAGCTATCAGAACTGATTCAGATGAAACTGGATTTATTCTTGTCAGCTTTAAACATTTTATTTTAGGCTTTGGCAAAGTAAGCAATCATATTATTAAAAACTATTATCCCAAAGGATTACGAATTTAGAGAAAGAAAAAAGAATGATTAAATTAATCGCTACTGATATGGACGGAACTTGGCTAACTGACCAAAAAACTTATGATCGAGAGTTATTTTTGCAAGAATTCCAAATAATGCAAAAAAGAGGAATAAAATTTGTAGTTGCAAGTGGAAACCAATTTGAAAATTTGTACTCCCGATTTCCCCAAGTGGCTAATCAGCTTTATTACATTGCTGATAATGGGGCACTCGTAGCTCAAGGCAGGCAAGTAATTCATGTTGAGTGCCTTTCTGAAGAAGACTGGCTCACGATTTTACAAATCATCCAAGAATATGATGAAAAAGTAACGGTTTCTGGTCTTGCAAGTGCATATATTTTAAAAAGTGATGGTCCTGAATATGCAGAAGATTTGAAAAAATATTATGAAAAACTGACAGTTGTTGAGAATTTTAATCATCTGGATGATCAAATTTTTAAGGTCACTTTTGACGTTCCAGAAAATAGAATGGTTAAACTTTTAGAAGAACTTAAGCGGAAATATCCGCAAATTGGTTTTGTTTCCGGTTCAGCGACATCAATAGATATGTCGACAAAAGGCATGAATAAAGCACGAGGTTTGCAATATTTGGGCAGCAAATACAAGATTAGTCCAAAGGAAATGGTTTCTTTTGGCGACAGTGGTAACGATGTGGGAATGTTAAAATATGCAGGCAGTAGTTATGCTACTGGAACAGCCCTTCCGAGTGCCAAAAAAGCTGCCAACCACATTATAGGATCAAGTAATGATAGCGCTGTTCAAAAGGAAATATGGCGTTTATTAAAGTAAATTATTGTCAAATAAAAATGAGTACCAAGATTTTTAAAATTTCCGTACTCATTTTTATTTATAATAACTGATCGATAATAGTTTTTAGTGAAAAGTCATAATATTTATCAATCTTGGTTAGACCAGAGAGATCGTTTTGACCGTAAATTGCAAGAAGACAGGCAAGTTCATATTGCCATTCTTCAATAAGGTTTTGCAGGTAATCTGCATCATGCTTAATTAATGCCTGTAAAAACACATTAGAAATTCCGACAAATTTTCCACCTAAGCAAAGCCCCTTAAAAACATCTAACGGGTTGCGTACACCACCGGAAACAGTAAATTCAACTTGCTCTTTGGCTGCCATTAAACTCGAAATAACGGTAGGTAAGCCAATATTATTTAAATAAGAAACATTATTAGTATTACGTGCATTTTCTATCTGAGCAAAATTAGTTCCGCCACTTCCTGCGACGTCATAAAATCCAAAGCCTTTATTTTTTAATGAACGAATTGTGTCTCTGTCTAGTCCAAAACCGACTTCTTTTATAATAATTGGAACTGTCACTTTCTGACGCAGCTCTTTTAAGTTATCAAGCCAATAAAAATCTCGATCTCCCTCTGGCATAGCTATTTCCTGTACCACATTTAGGTGTATTTGCAATGCATCAGCTTTTAACTCTGTCACAATCTTTTCAGCTTGTTCGGCTGAAGTCTTTGCATTAACATTTGCTATTAGGGCGCCATCAGGATCTTGTTGCCTTGCAATCAAAAAGCTATCTAGTAAATCAGGTTCTTTAGTTAAAATACTGGCAGAACCTAATGCTAAAGCAATATTTGTTTTTTTGGCTATTCGACCTAATTCTTTATTAATCAGATATGATCTGCGAGATCCACCAGTCATAGCATTAATGAAAAAAGGGGCCGCAATCTTTTTACCAAATATTGTAGTTTGTATGGTTCGGAGATCAACTTTAGTTTCTGGTAATGCAGGGCGTACTAAGTGCATTTTATCAAAACTATTTGGTTTTTCATTTTGATAAAATTTTTGTGCCAAATCCAAATGCTCTTCTTTACGATTAGATCTAATTGACATAATTTTCCCCTAATCAACAACCCGAATTTGGTGTACACGAAAGTCCAAAGGCATTATACCGTTTTGCCGCCATTTATCTTCAAGAAAAGCAGTATCTGTATTCCTGTCTGCAATTACTATGCCACAATCTCCGTTGCCAGCACCTGAAGTTTTAGCTGCACCACCAAATGATTCTGCAATGTTAATTAGTTTAGAAAGACGCGGTATCTCAATAGCAATTTGATTTATTTGCGCAAAATGCTGCAGAAGCTTACGGTTAACGCGAATTTGTTTTTTGATTAACTGAATATCATTATGCTCAAATCCGGCAATCATTTTGAGAACACATTTACGCGAAAGCCTGATAAATTCCTGGTATTGACCATTTAAAGCGGCTTTATTGGCATTAGTTTCATCAACTAGTCTTGAGGTGGATGCAGGTTTTTGACTCCAACCAATCATTAATTTAAGACCAGCAGGAGGGGTCAAAAGCTGAATTTTCAATCCAGGCCAAGCCTCATTCAGTACTTCAGATAAAGATTTGTGTGCTAATTCATCAGCAAGCCATTGCTTATCAAAAGTTTGAAAAGCAATCCAGCCACCATAAACACTGGCAGCAATATCACCCGCTGAGCCATTACCTTGCACAGAATAATGCGAAATAGCTGACAGTTTATAAACTAATTCGTTACTGAAAGGCACATTATAAAAACGCAGTATTGCTTTAACTGTGGCTACAGTCACAGCAGCACTTGAACCTAAACCATACTTTTTGCCATCAGAAGAATCTAGATCAGAATTAACATATAAATCATATACTTTCATCTTGACTTTTTGCTCTAAACAAAAACGTTCCGTGTAAGAAATGGCGGCCAAAATATATTCAAAAGGATTATCACGGTTGTCGATTACCATTTTGGCTCCCCGTCTGACCCAATGAATCGAACTTTGAGAATATTGTTTAGAATGGATTAATCCAGTTCCTGATTTTGACTTAATAATTGAAACACGGATAAACTGGTTAACTGCGACTAAGATAGCGGGACAATCCTGTTCCAGTACCGCGTATTCACCAGCAATGTATAATTTTCCGGGTGCTTGTTCTGTTATCAAAAGAATTAAATCTCCTAATCAATTAATTTATATTAATTAGTTCAGACATGAAATACCTGGACCAAAACTTGCATTTATTATGTTAACATTATGAAATTCGGATACAAACCTATTAGTAATATCTTTTACATTTTTTAATTGACTTAAGATTTTTATAT
The DNA here is from genome assembly GCF_003693025.1 of Lactobacillus sp. ESL0261. NCBI lineage: Bacteria > Bacillati > Bacillota > Bacilli > Lactobacillales > Lactobacillaceae > Lactobacillus > Lactobacillus sp. ESL0261. Next base: position 376,203 of record NZ_REHN01000006.1, on the reverse strand, counting down.
TAGGTCCGGCATCTATTGTGAAGTAACATTCTATACCCTGGCTACGCAAATCAGCTATAAGTTTGATTGCTTTAATAGTTGCGGGTTCAAAATATGTGAAACCAGGTTGAGCAGTTAAATTGACTGCATGCATCTCACAAGCATTCAATTCTGCCAAACTGCCAATAGTTGAAAAATCATTTGCTTTAATTGCTGCAGTCATTTGTTCCAATTCTATTTGGTTACGCGCAATCCAAGGCATAAAAAAGGGCGATGTTTGGGCCTGTTTCATCCCTTGAGTGGAAGACAAATCTTTTTGCTGGTTATTCAGCTCAACCACAAGCAATCGCAAATCTATGTCAGGCCTTTCATCTAAAGCATAGGCATAAGATGATTCATCATCGTTTCCTTTTTGCCAAATGGCGAAACCACCGTAAATTGACCTGCTGGCTGATCCTGAACCTAAACGAGCCAAACGGGAAAGTTCAACAGAGGACAAATTAAAACCATAATGTAGGCAAAAAGCTCCTGCTAAAGCCGCAAATGCTGAACTAGAAGAAGCTAATCCTGCAGCTGTTGGAACATGATTATATGATTCAACTTTTAATTTGCCGGTCACAGCAAATTTTTTTTGCAGTAATTTTAAAAAAGAAAAAACACGGCTGCTGCTTTGTCCATTTTGTTTGACACCATTTAACCAAAATTGATTTTCTAAACTATCTGAAATCTTGGTGTCAGTATAAAATTTATCAAGTGTCATTGACAAGCTAGACATCAAAGGTAAACGTAAACCTGAATCTGCTTTGCCCCAATATTTGATCAACGCAATATTTGTATGGGCACGAACTGTTTTTTCCATAAAAATTATATTTCCTCAATCCAACTATTCGTAGCTATTTTTTGACATTTATCTGCTATTTTGACAGCATCTTCATGATTTTGACACAAGGCAATTACAATTCCACCGAGTCCGCTACCAGATAATTTAAAACCTAATGCACCATTTGCAAGAGCAATTTTTTGCAAATGATCAATTTTTGCGGTTGAAAGGCTAAATGAATGGAGTATCTCTTGTGCCCGATTAAAATATGAACCTACCTTTTCAGCGTCTTTTTTTAACCATGCTGATTTAGTTTCATCAGCCAGTTTGCCTAATTCCTTGATATTTTCTTTTACAACGGGAACATTTACTATCAAATCCTGAACTTGACTAACTGCTTTTTTAGTACTTCCTAATTCACCAGTATCCATTATAAGCAAAGTTGCGTCTAGTTTAACTTTTAGCGACTTCGGGCCATCTTTTTGATTAAAAAAAACCAGATAATCTGAATTAACAGTTGCAGCATCAAGACCTGATGCTTTACCGTGATTAATCATTTCAGCATGGTTAGTAATTTCCATTATTTCTTTTTCAGTTAATTTAAGTTTGAAGTAAGCATTCATTGCTCTGGTTGTAGAAAGAGCAACTGTGGCGCTTGAACCTAAACCACGTTCTATTGGAATCTCTCCTGTATAAGTTATTTTCAGAGTTTCATTACTGGCAGCTTTTGTCAGCATAGTTTTAACAACATATTTTAGTCCATCATATTCAGATGGAGACATAAAAAAAGGCCCTTGATAATGAGCCGTATCCATCCACATTTGTTCTGCCGGTTCAACAGTCGTTTTAATATGCAATGATTTGATTGGCAATGCTAACGCATCATAGCCATAAACTACTGAATGTTCACCGATAAGAATAACTTTTCCGTGTGCTAAAAAACTTGATTTCATTTTATTTAAGATCCTTATTGTTTGTAAAAAAATTTGGTTCCTATGCTAAAATAATGACAAAGGAGAAGAGAACAGATGATCAAAATTCTAGTCGGTCGGCAAACCGATCCCATGCAGGAAAAAATTTTACAGGAAGCAGTACAAAATTATCAGCACTTTCCTGATCATAAAACCTTTGTCATTGTTCCCAATCACATTAAGTTTACCACAGAAGTCAGAGCAATAAATAGCTTGGCTACCAGGCAAAACCATATCGAGCAATCTGTCAAAAACCTGCAAGTTTTATCATTTTCACGTTTGGCCTGGTTTTTCTTAAAAGATGCAAAAAAGGGCTTGCCAACTGAACTTGATAATGCAGCTGCAGCAATGCTTCTTGCAAAAATTGTTGATCAAAAGAAAGATCATCTGCACCTTTTTCAGACTACTAACTTGAATCCGGGTTTAATAAAGCAATTATATGATACAATTCTGCAAATCCGCGAAGGCAATTTGAATCTTGATGATATCGATCAAGATGCTCTTGAGCTTGAAACCAAAAATAAGATCTCTGATCTTAAAATTATTTATTCAGCATTCATTAAAGCCATCACAGGTAAATTTTCTACCTCAAACGAGATACAGCTGCAGTTAAATGAATATTTAGCTACACAAAAAAATTTAGATCAAGCAGACTTTTACTTTAGCGATTTTTCTCATTTTTCTCTTCAGGAATGTCTAACCGTCAAATTATTGATGACCAAAGCCCATAGCGTCACATTGGCTTTTAAAACGCAACTGGGTGAGATTAATCCAAAAGCTGAACCAGGAGATTACGATTATGTCATTCAAACTACTATCAATAAACTATTACAATATATTAAATCTCATAATTTGCCACATCAAATATTAACTACAAACATTAATCCCAGACCAACTAAAAGAGAGTTGCTCAATGAATTTTGGACTGGAGACGTAAGCAACATTGGTGATCTTAATCAAGTCCAACTCGTGCGTGCAGATAACAGATATGCAGAGGCATATTACGTAGCTCACACCATTTACCAGCAGGTTGCATTAAGACACTACCGCTACCGCGATTTCTTAGTTCTGGCACCGAATCTGCATGAATACGAGACATATTTAACTCCAATTTTAAGACAGAATCAAATTCCTTTCTTTAATGATTTACAACAAGAAATGAAGTACCATCCTTTAGTGGTCTTAATTGAAAACATCGCTCAGTTATTGTCGAGGCCTTTTCAGACCCAAAATTTCCTGGCCATAATGAAAACCCGTTTAATAATACCCGACTGGTATCAAGACGAAACTGCTTATGTATATGATGTTGACCAATTGGAAAATTTTGTTCTCGCTCATGGCATAAACCATAATTTATGGCAGAGAAACTTTGCGGATTATATGGCAGCCGAAGTCATAGGATTAGACAAAATTCCCGAAGAAGTAAATAAAATAGAAAAATTAAAAGAATATTTTATCAAACAAATTACGCAGCTTTTTAACAGTTTAAAAGAAGAAAAGGATAGCCAAAAAGCTATTACAATATTTTTTAATTTTTTAACTATCAATGGAGTCAATGAAGTATTAGAAAAATGGCGTGCTGATGCCCAAGCAGATGGTGCTTTACAAGAAGCCCGGCAGTCAGAACAAGTTTGGGATCTTTTAATTAATCTGCTACATGATTATTTGTTAATTAACCCTGATAATTTTGATCCAGCAGGCTTTTTTGCAGTACTGATTAACGGTTTTAAGGAAGCTACTTTTTCTCAGATCCCAGCCACTTTGGATGCTGTAAATTTATCCGAAATGGGTATTGTTCAAGTCAGTGGCTACAAGCAGGTTTTTATTATGGGGGCAACGGTTAACGGCTTACCACAAATACAGAATACTCCCGGCTTTTTAAGTACAGAAAATCTTGCTGAATTAAAAAAAGATTTTGGCGAAGACTCTTATATTGAAGATAGGCAGCAGCTAAGTAACTGGGATCAAAACTACCAATTTGGTAATTGTTTGGCTTTAGCACAGGACAAAGTTTATTTGTCGTATTGTTTAGCGACTGATGAGGGTAGTACAGTACAGCCTTCAATTTATTATGAAAGGTTTAAAACTGCGGGTGCACCAGAATTTTCGCAACACAATTTACCTGAAGAACTTAGTCAGTTATTATCTTTTATAACCAATCCACAGGCAAGTTTAGGATATCTAAGCTATCTTAATCGGGCGGAAAATAATATTGATGTTAAAGAATTGTTAAAGCTAACGGCTGAACTTTTACCGCAAAAAACAGCTAAAGTTATAGCAGGAAGCAATTTTATAAACGAACCACAAAATATCGGTCCTGACCTGGCACAAAAATTATACGGTTCAAACCTCAATTCTTCTGTTTCTCAGCTGGAAACTTTTTATGAAAATTCATACGAATATTTTTTGACATATGGTTTACACCTTCATAAAAGATTTGAAAATGAATTGGATGCTATACAAGCTGGCAATTATTTCCACGAAACTTTTGATCGCTTAGTTAAGGAGCTAAATGACCGCTCACTCGATTTAAAAGAAATTGATGACGAAACACTTAATCAGTTACTTACAATTGCACGTACAAAAATGAAAAATGAGGGCAGATATCAGCAATTATTAAATGACCCATTTAATGAGTTTTTATTTAAGTGTCTTGATAAAACTACCAGTAAAGTAGCAAGTAACTGGCACCATGCAGTTGCAAAAACTCCATTGCGTGCTAAATATTCAGAGTTAAGTTTTGGAAAGGGTGAACAGGTGCAAGGACTTAACTTTAAAGTGCCAGGCATAGAAGGTAATCATTACGTTAATTTAAGGGGAAAAATAGATCGGGTTGATTTGGCTCAGGTTCCTGATCAAAACGGATTTATTGCTCAAGTAATCGATTATAAGTCCTCCGCTAAAAAATTTGATCTAGGGTTATTTTACCAGGGTATTTCTTTACAAATGGTTTCATATCTAGATGTGTTGATGCAAAACCACAAATTCTTTGCTGGTTCTGACCCACTCTCACTTTTAGGTGCTTTTTACCAAACGGTTACCAGACAAACTGAAAGGCTAAATAGCAATAAGTTGTATGACAGTAATTTGCAGATCAGAGATGCCAACTTAGACGGTCAAATTAAACTTAAATATACTGGTTTAATTAATGATGACCAGCTATTAATGCTCGCGGCTGAGCCTGACTTAAATAAACCACGCAGTACTTCTTCCATTTATGCCGGAGTCAGTTCTACAAAAGATGGAACTTTAAAGTTTGGTGGCAGTTATTTCAATAGTGATGAACTTGAATTATTGCTGAAATATGACGAAGAGCTTATTAAAGATGCCTCCAGTCAAATTTTAGCAGGAAAAATAAAGCTGAATCCCTATAAATATGGGAATGGAAAAAATGCCTTAACTTATTCAGACTTTCGTGATATTTTCTTTTTTGACGCCATGTTGAAAGAAAATAAGTATCATCAAGTAGGGAGCCTGAAAAGGGATGAACTACTGGAAAAGATTAAAAAACGGCTAAAGGAAGGAAATTAAAAATGGTTCAAGAAAAAGGAAAAACCTCATTTACAGCCGTTCAAGAAAAAGCTATTAATGATCATGGCCGCGACATACTGGTATCGGCTTCCGCAGGTAGTGGCAAAACCACCGTTCTTGTACAGCGCTTAATGAAAGAAATTCTTTCTGGTGTCAGTGTTGATCAACTGTTAGTAGTTACATTTACAAAAGCAGCTGCAGCTGAAATGAAAAAACGGATTAAAGAAGTATTATCAAATGAAATGCAGAAGTCTTCAAAAAAATCATATCTGAGACAACAGTTAAATTTAATTGATTCTGCTAATATTTCTACGATTGATGCCTTTTGTTTGGATGTAATCCATCGTTTTTATTATGTAATCGACATTGATCCCAGTTTCAGTATACTAACTGACGATTCTCAAGCGGAATTAATGCGTGAAAGAGCATTAAAAGAAGTTGAAGGAGGATTTTTAGAGAAAAAAGACAGGGACTTTATAGCTTTTTATGATAATTTTGCAGGTGACAGGGATGCTGCATCACCGCAAAATTTATTGTTAGACTTATATAATTACGCAATGGCTAAGCCTGATTATCGAGAATGGCTGCAAGGGCTAACCCAAAAATATCAAATGGAAGAAGTAATCAAATCTTCCTTGTGGCAGAAAGAAATTAAACCTTATTTAGTCAATCTTTTCCAAAATCTTGCTGATAAGTTAGAGCATTTTTGTCAAAGTGCGGTAATGGAAACTAAGGATCTGCACAAAGTAAAAGAAACTTTTGACCTGTTTGAAAAGTGTCTTAGCAGCTATTTGCATGATCTGGAAAATGATAGCCCATATGATGAGCAACGAGAAAAATTGCGTGCCTGTGTTTTCAAAAGCGGTATGCGCAGATCAAAAAATTGGGACGAAGATATTGTTGCTTTTTATGATGAGTGCTGTGATTTTAAAAAAGAAGCAAAGGAACAGATTTTAACTACTTTTGTTTCTTTTTATGCTACTGACGAAAAAGAGCAATTGTCTATGATGCAAAAAGGTCAGCAAATAATGGCTGCAATTGTGAAAGCAGAACTGGCACTGATTGACCGTTTTAATCAGTTAAAAAGAGCAGAAAACCTGCTTGATTTTAGTGACATGGAGCAATTAGCATACCAAATTCTCAGTCAAGACACTTCTGCATCCCAAATGGCACGAACCTTTTATCAAAACAAATTTAATGAGATTTTGGTCGACGAGTATCAGGACATCAACCCGCTACAAGAAAATATTTTGCAATTAATTAAAAAAGATGGTCAAAACAATCTTTTTATGGTTGGTGACGTTAAACAATCAATTTATGGCTTTAGGCAAGCTGAACCAAGTTTATTTTTGCACAAATATCAAGAAGCAACCCTTAAAGAAAATCAAGCAAAAGAAGAAAGAATTTTATTGTCGGACAATTTCCGTTCTTCTAAGCCAGTTATTTCTATTGTTAATCAAGTGTTTAAAAATATTTTGACGGATGATTTTGGAGGTATTAATTATAACAATGAGAGTCAGCTGACTTATGGTGCCAAATATTATCCTTCAAACCTTCCTGATGCGACTGAAATACTAATTCATGAAAAAAATAGTGACCAAACTAACCGTCAAGAAGATGATCCTGACGATATTGACTCAGCTGAAATTGCTATGGTTATTAACCGTATTAAAAAATTCGCAGAGGAAAATTTGTTAATTTATGACAAAAATTCGCAAAATAGCAGTCATTTGAGACCTTTTAAGTACAGTGATATTGTTATTTTAACCAGAAGTCGCAGCAATAATCTTGAAATTATGCAAGAGTTTGCCAAAAATCATATTCCGATAATGGTTACCGATGCGAAAAATTATTTTCAAACTTTAGAATTAACTATAATCATGAACTACTTGAGGATCATTGACAATCCAGATCAGGACATTCCTCTTGTAGCTGTATTAAGGTCACCACTTTTTAATTTTACAGAACCTGAACTCAGTACGATTAGAATTCATACGCAGAATGCCAGTTTTTACAACGCTTTAACTTCTTATGTTGCCGTGGGTGACGAACTTAGTCAAAAAGTAAAAGATTTTTTGAATCAACTCGAAGAATTGCGTAAATTTGCTGCAACACATAGAATTTCAGAATTGATATGGAGCATCTATGAAAAAACCAGCCTGCTTGAAATTATGACTTCACTACCTAATGGCAAGCAGCGAAGGGTCAACTTAGAGGCTTTATATGAAAGAGCTGCTTCCTATGAAAGCGCTGGTTTTAAGGGTCTGTATCAATTTATTAATTTTATCGAGCGAATGAGACGTAGCCAAAAGGACCTGGCACAGCCACTTTTAACTAAAGAAGCCGGTAACTCCGTACGCTTAATGACTGTTCATAGTTCCAAGGGCCTGGAATTTCCGGTTGTTTTTTACTTAGGCTTGCAACACCAATTTCAAAAGCGGGATTTAAGCGGCAATTATATTATAAATTCTGGTTCTGTAGGTTTAACTATCAAACTAAAACATTATCGTGCTGATACACTTGTTAAGGCTATTGCAAATATATCCAAGAAGAGACAACTCTTAGAAGAAGAAGCGCGCATTTTATATGTGGGGATGACCCGAGCAAAGCAAAAGTTAATTTTGGTAGCTGATTTAAAGAAATTGCCTGAGACAATTAAAAATTGGCAAAATGAGGCCGATCAAAATGGACGTCTTTCTCTAAACAGCAAGCTTAACGCTTCAAATCCGATGAGTTTGATTGGTCCATCAATCAAATGGGACAAGCTTTTAAGCCAAAAAATTAATGATATAAATTCAGCGTTGGAAACAAGTCAGGAATTGCTTTATATCCAATATCAAGGCGAAAAAGTTCATCTTCAAGAATATACTAGTCCAGAGGAGAACAAAACTGAGGACATTTCATCACTAGAAGGATATACAGAAAAACTGTTTAATTTTAGTTATCCTTTTCAAGATGCCAGTCAGACAACCGCTTATCAATCAGTATCTGAAATTAAAAAAGCGTTTAACGATCCTCTTGATACCGAACTGGAAAATGCGCACCTAATTTCTTCAACTAATCGTTACTTGCGGCCTATAGATACTAAACCTGATTTTCTGTTTAAAACACGGTTTACAGGAGCGGAGATTGGTACTGCAATGCACCTGATCCTGCAATACTACGATTATCATGGATCGGGAGCTATCAACCAGGTTAAAGAAGAAGTGCAGGAACTAGTTGAGCAAAATAAACTTAATAACAATATTGTTTCCAGTTTAGATTTAGAAAAAATAAATTGGTTTGTTCATAGTGATTTTGTAAAGAAATTTTGGCAAAAACCAGAAAACTTGCACCGTGAAATTGAATTTTCGAGTCTGTTGCCAGCCGATAGTCTATTTGATAATTTCAGTGATGCAGACGCAAAAATTTTAATTCATGGTACAATAGACGGTTATTTTACTGAAAAAGATGGCATAATATTATTTGATTATAAAACTGATCATATTGATCAAACTCATTTGGAATTAGCTATCAAAAACATAAAGCAAAAATATTTAGGTCAGCTGCGCCTTTATGAAAGAGCTCTTAATTCTTTTGCTGACAAAAAAGTTAAAGCTAAATACTTGGTTTTGTTAGATGCATGCAAAATAGTTGAATTAAATTAACAGAAAGGAGGGTAATTGCAAAATGAAATCATTCGAGCATACCGTTTTTGCTGTAGTGGATTTAGAAACTACGGGAACACAACGGGAAGAAAATAATCATATCATTCAGTTTGGCTGCGCTATTATTAAGAATATGAAAGTTGTCAAGACTTACTCTTTTATGATTAATCCTCACCGCGAAATTCCGATAGCGGTGCAAAATTTAACCCATATACACAACAAAGATGTGGCTCAAGAAAAAGATTTTGCTTATTATGCACCCAAGATTGTCAAAATCTTGAAAGATACTGTCTTTGTAGCTCATAACGTTAATTTTGACTTGCCATTTTTAAATTTTGAATTAGTGCAGCACGGCTATGAACCACTAACTAATCGTGCAATAGATACGGTAGAGCTGGCAAAAATTGCATTTCCTACTGAACCGTCATACAAGTTAAGCGATTTGACAACTCGCCTGCAAATAAGACATTTAAACCCTCATAAAGCAGATTCTGATGCTTATGGCACTGCTGTTTTATTAATAAAAATAATTGAACGACTTGAAAATCTTCCTCAAGCTACTTTAAATACGCTAAGCTCTTTGGCTCACGGTTTAATACGTGACACTTCCTGGATTTTCACTACCATTGCTGATAACGCACGCAAGGAAAAAAGGCCGTTATCTTCACAATATCAGCAAGTACGGCAAATAATTTTACGAAAACAGGAAAAACTTAATAATGTTGAACATCAACAGTCAAATGTTTTTCCAAAAAGTGACACGGACAAAAAGAAATTATTTAAAAATAAAATTAATTATCGCCAGCCTCAGGTAGACCTCATCAATCGAATTGAACAGTTTTTGAGTAACCCTAAACAGAAAACATTATTGATTGAAGCACCTAACGGCACTGGTAAAACCTTTTCCTACTTGTTTTCATATTCATATCGATTATACACAAATAGAAAACTGGTAATTGCTACTCCTACCAAAGTATTACAAAGGCAAATAATAGAGCAGGAAATTCCGCAATTGCTGAATGTTACCAAGCTGGATTTGAAAGCTGAGGAAGTAAAGGCCAGCAGCCATTATCTTGATTTAGATGGTTTTTATCAAAGTTTGTATCAGGGAACTCCAAATAAACTGACTTTGGTGTTGCAGATGCGCATTTTGGTTTGGTTAACTGAAACTCAGACAGGTGATCTGGATGAATTGCAGCTGACCAATTATCGTGCCCCCTTATTTGCCCAAATTGCTCACCCTGGAGATGCTCGTGTTGGTAGCATTTTTGCCGAAGTTGATTTTTGGAATTTGGCCAGACAAAGGCAAGAGCAGGCTGACATTTTAGTCACAAATCATGCTTATTTAGCCAATCACTATAATGATACAATTTGGGGTCAGAATCCTTACCTCGTTATTGATGAAGCTCATCGTTTTGTTGACAATGTGATTACTTCAAGGAATGACTCGTTTCAATTTGAATCATTGTGGGGACTTCTTAATCACCTGCGCAATTTGCTTTATTATGCTGATGACAGTATATTTAACCAGTATGGCAGTGACGTCCAGTTTAATTTTCTCCTAGAAAAATTAGATCCAGCAATACTTGATTTGATCAAAGTTATTAATCATTTGCAACGTTTGCTCTGTTCAAAAAAGAAAAAAGCTGTCAGTCAAAATACTTTAGCCAATGGCAACTTGCTTCTCAGTTTTAGGGGCAAAGACCTATTTCCCAAGAACAGTCAATTTTTAACTAAACTAGCAGAATTACAGCGAAAATTAGAAGGCATTAGGCAAAATACAAATCAGATCTTATTTAAGCTGTACAATGAGACTGACAGTTCGAATATTGATAGGGATGCTATTTTAAGTGAAGTTTCTGATCAAATCGATCAACTTGATGACTATATTACCAAAAGCTACCAATTATCGGATTTACTTCATAAAAAAGCCTATGTGGATGCGGAAGGGTTTATCATTACCTTGACTAATCCGCAAGATCCTTTAAGTGCCAACTTAAGTTGGTTAATGCTTGACGCAACGCCTGAACTTCATAAAATATATGATCGCTTTGACCATATATCATTTGTTAGTGCTACTTTAACCAGTGGAAAAGGGTTTGATTTTATCATTAAACTTCTTGGCCTAACTGATTTAGCACCGCAAAAGTATATCGGAACCAGTACATTCAAGCTGGCAAAGCATCTTGAAGTTCTGTCTGTGACTGACTTTCCCGACATCAGTGATCCAAAATATGATAAAAGTCTAACCCAGATTTTGGAGAAAGATCTGACAAATAAAAGTCATGTTTTAGTTCTTATGACAAATCTCGAACAAATAAAAAATGTTTTTAGTGCTATTATAAATTCTCCCAGTTTACGTGATTATGAAATTTTGGCACAAGGTGTCTCTGGTTCAAATAACCGGATTATTAAAAGATTTGCAATTGCCAAACAAGCACTTATTTTAGGAGCAGATAGTTTTTGGGAAGGGATTGATTTTCATGAATGTGGCGTTGATTTGGTAATAGCAACTAAATTGCCTTTCGAATCACCGGATTTGCCGGAAGTTAAGTTGCGCCAAAGACAACTTGTTGACAGAGGTATAGATGTTTTCCACGCTGATACAATGCCGCGGGCAATTATTCGCTTTAAGCAGGGGATGGGCAGGCTAATTCGTGGAGAACAGGACAGGGGGCAGTTCCTAATACTGGATTCAAGAATCTGGTCAAAAGATTACGGTTCTGTTTTTCTGGCTGCCGTTCCAGTTAAAGTCAAAAAAACATCTTTAAGTAATATACAGGAAAAGTTAACAAACTATGATACAAGATGATACAAAGCAAACATTTAAATTTTTAGCATGGGTATTTATAATTCTGATCTTTTTATACTTTGCCTTCATTGTTATTTTTTATAAAGCAGGTAATCCCGAACGTTCAGAAATCCGTGAGCTTAATAGAATAGCTGTCGAAAAAACACCTATCAAATATACGGAAAAAAATTATCATTTAAATCGTGGTGTTAATAGCTATGCACTTAAAGGCTTAACTAAGAACCATAGGACTTACTATTTTATCTATTTACCAGGTTCTAAAAAAGCATATCTTTATTCAGCCAGCAAAGGCGTAAATGAAGGGCTTATTCGAAATAAATATAGTGCAAAAGAACCTAACGAAAAAATTACGGAAGTGAATCTGGGCTGGTATAAAAATAAACCCGTGTGGGAAGTAAGCTCTAAAAATATAGTCGGTGAATATCATTATCAACTCTATAATTTTAAAGATGGAAAATTAGTAGGTTAAGTCGCTAAATTGATCAAACTTTGGTATCATTAATTTGATTACGATAAGGAAAGTGGAATAAAAGTTTATGACAGAATTAATTTCAATAGAAGATTGTCGCAAGCATGTTGACCAGGAAGTACGGATGCACGTTTGGTTGACTGACAAACGTTCAAGCGGCAAAATAGTGTTTTTACAATTACGTGATGGTACAGCCTTTTTTCAAGGTGTAGTTCGTAAAAATGCGGTTTCTGATGAAGTGTTTGAAATAGCAAAATCTCTGCATCAAGAAGCAAGTTTTTATATTAAGGGAACTGTTCACCAAGACGAGCGTTCTCATTTTGGTTATGAAATTCAAATTTCCGATTTAAAGCTGATTACAAACAATGAAGGCTATCCGATCGGCAACAAGGAACACGGGATTGAATTTTTGCTTGATCACAGACACTTATGGCTTAGAAGCAAACGTCCTTTTGCAATTATGCGTATTAGAAATACCATTTTCAAAGCTACGGTTGACTTTTTTGAAAATGAAGGCTTTGTGAAATTTGATGCTCCTATCTTTATGCATTCTGCTCCTGAAGGAACTACCGAATTATTTCATACGGAGTACTTTGGTGGAGATGCTTATCTATCACAATCCGGACAACTTTATGGTGAAGTTGGAGCAGAAGCATTCGGTAAAATTTTTACTTTCGGTCCAACTTTTAGAGCTGAAGAATCGAAAACCCGCCGTCATTTAACTGAATTTTGGATGATGGAGCCAGAAATGGCTTGGATGCATCAGGATGAATCTCTTGATTTGCAAGAACGTTTTTTGTCATATGTGACTGGTCAAGTTCTCAAGCATTGTCAATATGAATTAGAAATTTTAGGTCGTGATCCCCAAAAATTAGAGCCTGCAGCACAGGGTAACTATACACGCTTGTCATACGACGATGCAGTAAAGATTTTGCAAGACGATGGACGCGACTTCAAATGGGGTGATGATTTTGGTGCTCCTGACGAAGCTTTCATTTCTGAAAAATTTGATCGTCCATTTTTCATTGTTAATTACCCGACAACAATTAAACCATTTTACATGAAGAAAAATCCTGATAATCCTAAGGAATACCTATGTGCAGATGTTTTAGCACCAGAAGGTTATGGCGAAATCATGGGGGGTTCTGAACGTGAAAGTGATTATGAAACTTTGCTCAAACAAATCCATGAGGCTGGTTTAAATGAGAATGATTACAGCTGGTATTTAGATTTGCGCAAATACGGCAGTGTACCTCATTCCGGCTTCGGTATGGGCTTTGAACGTGTTATTGCTTGGATCTGCAAATTAGATCACGTCCGTGAAGCTATTCCATTCCCGAGAATGATTAATCGTCTAGAACCTTAAATTAAAGCTAATAGTATAGTTAAAAGTTGAACTAAAAAATATTTAGTTCAACTTTTTTAAAGGGAGAGATTAATATGCGCTACAATGATTACCGCTTCATGGGTTTCACTACTTTATCAAACGGGTTACTTGCTTATTATCCACAACTTAATATTGACGATGCAGAAATGATGGTCATTATCCAATTGGAAATGTTTGCCCAAAAAAACAATTTTTTTCCTACCAATGAACAGATTGCGGCTAATACTAATTTTTCTGTTACAGAAATCACTGCTTTAATTCAAAAATTAATTGAAAAAAATTTAATTGTAATTGACCAGATAACTGACAAGAGCGGCATGATTGGAAACAAGTATAATCTTAATGAGTTATATGATAAACTGGACCAACTGTTGGAAAATAAAATTTCTTCTGCCAATAAAAAAATGCCTGCTAAAAAGGCAGAAACTGCTGTTGATAACACCCCGTTAAATCAATTAGTAAGGCAGTTTGAAATTGAATTTGGTCGTTATTTAAGTCCAATAGAACGAGAAGAAATTTCTGCCTGGCTCAATGTAGATCACTACGATCCAGCTATTATTAAGTTGGCTTTGCGCGAAGCTGTCTTATCTCAAGCATATAGCCTAAAATACGTTGACCGTATTTTGCTGAATTGGCAAAGACATAACTTAAAAACAAGTAGTGATGTTCAAAAGTTTTTGAGGAGGAACCGCTAAATGAAAGCAGAAAAATTACTTAGTAAAAATGAAGCCAGAAAAGTGTTAGAGTGTATCAACCGAATGTATCCTGATGCCAAAAGTGAATTAGTTTGGGACAATAACTTTCATTTGTTATGTGCTGTCTTAATGAGTGCTCAAACAACAGACAAGATGGTAAATCGAGTAATGCCAAAATTTATGAAAGATTATCCTGAACCTAAGAATTTGGCCGTGGCAACAATTCCAGAAATAGAAAATCATATTTCCCAAATTGGGCTTTACCATTCAAAAGCTAAGCACTTAAAAGAAACAGCGGAAATTCTAGTTTCAAAATATGATGGTAAAATTCCAAAAGATAAAAATAAATTAATCTCTTTGCCGGGAGTCGGTGAAAAAACTGCTAATGTTGTTTTAGCAGAGGGATTTGGAATTCCTGCGATAGCAGTCGACACACATGTATCGCGAATTTCTAAACGATTTCATATAGTGCCTCAAAATGCCAAACCTCTTGAAGTAGAAAAAAGGTTAGAAGAAATCTTACCAAAAGACGAATGGATTCATACACATCACGCAATGATTTTATTTGGTCGCTATTCCATGACAGCGCGTGATAAAAATGATCCCTACAGTTATTTAATAGAAAAATAGTGTTTAAAAAATAAAAGTTTAGTATAATTTCTTTATCAAAATAATATTAAAGGAGACTATACTATGAGTGGTTGGCAAACGACTAATTTTATTTTAGCAATTTTATTTTTGGGTTTTGCTTTATTCTTATGGCTTCGTCCATATGATGGAACTGGCGTTCCTAATACTATGTATGTAAAATTGATTTCCTTAACTGTTTTAACAATATTTTTTGCCGTCATTTTTTTAATAGAATTCATTTTTTACCTTATACTGAAAAACAATAAAAAATAAAAACGTCGAAAAATCTTTCGACGTTTTTATTAGTTAATGTTCATTATTTTCATTATTAGTTGAATTGTTGCTTTCTCCTCCAGGTTTGTTAGGTCTTTGTTCTTGATCAGAACTGCTACCTGAATCAGAATTGCCAGATTCATTATTTTGACCTGAATTTTGTGAATTATTTTCACTAGTATTGTTTTTATTCTTGTCTTTTGCATTTTTCGCTTTTCTTTGATTTTTATCAGGTTGCCTAGTTGAGCCATTTTGATTGTGATGAACAGAATATCTTCCCTGAGTATTAGTTGAAGATGAATCATTAGTGTTAGTTTTTTCATCATCTTCATCATAATCGCTGCTGTCATCAACAATACCAATAGGAGAATGGCCACGAAC
Source organism: Lactobacillus sp. ESL0261 (assembly GCF_003693025.1). Lineage (NCBI taxonomy): Bacteria > Bacillati > Bacillota > Bacilli > Lactobacillales > Lactobacillaceae > Lactobacillus > Lactobacillus sp. ESL0261. Next base: position 360,608 of record NZ_REHN01000006.1, on the reverse strand, counting down.
AAACAACTGCCATTCACCTGTAGATGATACCTCTGGTGGATTTGAGTTTTTAGCGATTTTAGCCCGAATCACAGAGTCAGGTTTTTGCCAATCAACATTTTCTTTATTTCTCATTAAATAAGTCATCATGTTCTTATAAAAAAGCTGTGCAGATTGTTGACCAACACCAGAAATAGTACCATCTTTCAGATTATCATAGCCCGTCCAAACACCAATTGAATAGCTAGGGGTGTAACCCACAAACCAGGAGTCTTTAGGTGTTGCAGCGTATGCTGGGTATCGTGCCAAATCCTGTTCTGAATATTTAACAGAACCAGTTTTCCCAGCATGATATAAACCTCTAATCTGTGCGTTGGTTCCAGAGCCGTGTTTAATTACTCCCTTCAGCATGTCTGTAATCATATAGGCAGTAGCCTTGCTCATCACTCGAATGCCTTCAGAGTCATAATTTCTGGTAAGTCCATCAGGAGTTTCGATTTTAGAAACAAATTGCGGTTTATGATAGATTCCCATCGTAGCAAATGCACTAAAAGCACCGGCCATCTGCAGGCTTGACGCATTTGCACCAATTGCCACTGACAAGCCTGAGTCCTTAGGAACATTGATATCCATTTTCCCAGCAAATTTTGCTGCTCGTTTAACACCAACTTCTCTCAAAGTTTTGACTGCAGGAACATTACGTGACTGTTCCAAGGCATGTCTCATTGTCATCATGCCATCATATTTATTATCCCAGTCATAGAGTTGCACATTCGTTCCTGGATATACATACTTGCTGTCATCTAGCATTTTTGCTGTTGACCAATTTAGATATTCAATTGCCGGACCATAATCTAAGACCGGTTTTATTGAAGAACCAGTAGATCTAGTGGTTTGTACTGCACGATCTAAACCCAATTGAACTGAAGAGGGCAGGTGCCTGCCACCAAGTATAGCTACTACGTGACCGTTACTTGGATCGACTACGGAAGCCCCAATCTGCATCTTGTCATTTGTGAAAGGAACCTGACCATTATTAGCCAGTTGATAAAGTTTCTTTTGAGCTTTTTGATCCATATTAATGGTAATCTTTAAATTGTCCCGAAAAGGATCAAAGCCTTTAGCTCTGACTTCGGCAATTGCTTCCTTTACATAGGGATCATTAATTTTGCGTAAGTTAGATTGCTTACGCTGATTATGAAGTTTTAAACCCTTTTTTATACTTTCTTTCCTAGCTTCATCATACTGCTCCTGAGATATTTTTTTATTGTTTAACATTGCTTTTAGAACAATATTACGCCTATATTTTGCATATTCTGGGTAGGTATAAGGATTATATACTGTTGGTCTATTAGGCATTCCCGCAAGCATGGCTGTTTGCGCTAAGTCCAGATCTCCGATCTTTTTGCCATAGTAATAGTTAGCAGCGGTGCCAATTCCGGTATTACCATAATTCATATATACCTTATTGATATAAAATTCTAAAATTTCATCATGGCTGTATTCTCTTTGGACTCTCATAGCCAGCCATGCTTCCTGAGCCTTTCTGCGTAAAGTTCTTTGAGAAGCAGCAGTTGAAAATTTTGTCAGTTTAACTAATTGCTGGGTTATTGTAGAACCACCTGCAGAAATGCTTTTGCTTTTAGCATTAGTTAACATTGAACCCGCAATTCGAATAGGATCAATTCCCAGCTTGTCTCTGTAGAAGCGCTTGTCTTCAACTGATACAATAGCATCTTTTAGCAGTTGCAAATCCTTGCTGTCCTTGACGTATAATCTTTTTTCAGTACCAAGGGACATGATAAATTTGCCATTTGTATTGTATAATCCTGACGAACCACCACTTTCAAGATCAGCTCGACTAATGTTTGGAGCATCTTTAGCATAATAGGCAAACAAACCTACGCCAGCTACCAAAATTAAAAAAACACCTAAAAATGTCCACTTAAGTATTCGACGCCACAATGGTTTAGGCAAACTTTGCCGGTAATTCTTACGTGATTCACGTCCATTATTTGAGTTTGAATTTTTATTTGTCATCGTGTATTTTCCTATCCGAGATAAAAGAATCTATAGCTTTCAGGTATGGCAGAGTAGGTTGAAAGCCACTCTTAATCTCTATTGACCAATCCTCGACTTCTTTTAAGGTTAATGAACTTTTATCTTTAGTCCACCAAGCTTTTATTATTGCGCTTGCCGGAGTTACAAAATAGCGCTTTAAGCTTGTAAATCCTATTATTGTAAAGCATATTCCTTTTTGCTTCAAGCATTCTGCCAAGTGAATTATTTGATGCTCGTGAAAATTTTTTAAAGGAAAATTAGTTTTATTTTTGGTCTCTTTTGCTTCAAAGTCCAAGTAATAACCTTTATAAACCCCATTATAATCCGTAGTAGATTCTTGGCGAAAATAGGCCTCCTTTATTACTGCACGTGACCTTTTAGGGTAGTCTACCTTAACGATTTGAACTGGCGTTGGCTTTTTATGCACCACTGCGATTTCTTTTGTACGATAATATTTATTAGATTCATTAATCATCTGCTCAAGGTTCATCCCTCGGTCAGAAAAATTAATATTTTTGTGTCTTCTTTTTTGGTGCTTGGCTTGAGAAGTATAATTTGATTTGCGAAAAGCGGCAGAACTGCCTGTTGGATATTTGACCATAAATATCACTCCTGCTAGCATTATAGCAATAAAGAAAAAGTTTTTGAACAAGGAGCTATCTGTTTCATTATGCAAAGATTGTGGGTAACTGGATATCGTAATTATGAGCTTAATACATTTGGAGACAAAGACCCCAAGATAAAAATTATTAAACTGGTTCTAAAAAAACATATGATCAGCCTTATAGAAAATAACCAACTTGACTGGGTAATAACTGGAGCTAATTTGGGTGTAGAGCAGTGGGCAAGTGAGGTCGCAATCGACTTGCGACAAAAATATTCTTTAAGGGTTTCTATCATTGTTCCTTATGAGGAATTTGCCAGCAGATGGAATGAAAATAATCAGGAAAAGTATCTCACTTTAAAACAGAAAGTTGATTTTTTTGCTTCCACTTCAAGAGAAACTTTCCAAAATCCTGTTCAACTGCGCAATTATCAAAACTTCATGCTTATGCATACCGATAGAGCCCTAATGATCTACGACCCAGAAACCCCTGGAAAGCCCAAGTTTGATTATAATTTAATCAAAAAATACCAAGAAACGACAGAATATCCGTTAGAATTAATTGATTTTTACGATCTGCAGGATGAAGCAGAGGAATTACAAGAAAATCAAGATGACGAATTTCGCGAATAAGATAACTTTGTTTTAAAATTAACATTTTAGTTTTAAGCCAGTCCAGTTTTTGCTAGAATAAAAGTGATATAAAAAGGAGTTGTATATTATCATGGCAGATTTAAATGATATTCAACTATCCACTAAGGATATTTTAAAAAAACAATTTAGAACAAAAGTTAAAGGTTTGGATCCAGACGAGGTCGATGCTTTTTTAGATAAAGTAATTGCTGATTACGATACATTTGAACAAATTATTGAAGATCTTTATGGTCAGATTGGCAAGTTGCAGGGAGAGTTGATGGACGATCGACATAAAGAAGATTCTATTCAAGAACAAAAGACCCGAAGAGTCAGTCCAGTTGCTACTCAGGAATCAGTGCGAACTTATACACCGACCCAAGAACGTTCTACTCAAAGTTTTAGTCCAACAAATGAGGCAGATTCGCAAAAAGAAAATTCTACTAATATGGCTATCATTCAACGCATTTCGACTCTAGAACGGAAGGTATATAATTTGGAACAGCGAGTTTATGGGTTACAAAAAGAGTAAGCTTTGATATAATTTTTAATGGTGCAAATTTTGAGCAGTCGCGGTTTGATCTTGAAAAGGTCAGGCTGAGGAAAGTCCACGCACGCACGAGCTGCGATGCTTGTAGTGTTCGTATTTAGCCCAATAAGCTAAAGAATTTACAATTACGGCGAAAAAAGTGCTAAATCACTATTATGACATGCATGAATATTCTGAAAAGTGCCACAGTGACGAAGCAGAGGCGGAAACGCTTCTGGTGGAACGAGGTAAACCCTGCGAGCGTGCAACCCAAACTTGGTGGGGGCGTTTCAATCTAAGGAAATGAACTAAAGATTGGATTGCTGATATTTAGCAAAGATAGATGGCTGCTGAAGGTATTTATGCCACAAATACCTGAACAGAACGTGGCTTACAGAAATTTGCATTGGCAGCGTTGAGCTTTTCAAAGGGCTCAACGCTTTTTTTAAAGAAAAGAAAGAATAAAGATGGAAAAATATCAATTATATACAACTATGGGCGTTGGGTTTGAAAGTGTTGTTGCCAAAGAACTGCAGGCAGTGGGCTATAAAACGCACACTGAAAACGGGAGAGTCTTTTTTACCGGTAATGAAACTGATATTGTCAAAACCAATCTCTGGTTAAGAACAGCAGACCGCGTTAAAATTTTACTAAAGGAATTTAAAGCCACGGATTTTGATACTCTTTTTAACCAAGTATATGAAATTGATTGGGCAGAATTACTACCTGTTGACGCTAAATTTCCTGTGAAAGGCAGATCAGTCAGGTCTAAATTACATTCTGAGCCAGGCATTCAATCAATCGTGAAAAAAGCGATTGTTAACAAAATGTCCGATCAGTATCATCGTCGCGGCTTCTTGCCGGAAAACGGTAATGAATATCCTCTTGACATTCATATAAACAAAGATATTGCAAGGCTTTCGTTAGATACAACTGGGGCCAGTTTGTTTAAAAGGGGTTACCGCATTGAACATGGGGGAGCTCCTCTGAAAGAAAACTTTGCGGCAGGATTATTAAAACTAACTCCATATGATGGCAGTCATCCCTTAATAGATCCAATGACTGGTTCTGGTACTTTTGCTATTGAAGCAGCCTTAATAGGAAAAAATATTGCTCCAGGAATTTGGCGCCAATTCGCCTTTGATGGCTTTGATTGGTTTGACAGCACTATTCATAATGAACTGGTAGCAGAAGCAAAGAATAAAATCAAACCACTTGAACAACCTATTTGGGCGTGTGACATTGATCAGTCTATTTTAGAAATTGCAAAATTAAATGCGAATAACGCAGGTGTATTACAAGATATTTATTTTAAACAGGTTGCGGTAAAAGATTTTGCTACGGATTTACAAAATGGGGTTATAATCGCAAATCCACCATATGGTAAAAGGCTGAAAGATCGAGAATCTGCCGAAAATCTTTATAAACAGATGGGCGACTCACTTCTAAAATATGATAGTTTCAGTCAGTATTATTTAGTCGGAGATCCTGCTTTTGAAAAATTTTTTGGAAAAAAAGCTACAAAAAAGCGAAAACTATTTAATGGCAATTTAAGAGTAGATTTTTACCAATATTGGGCAAGAAAAAAATGATTACTGAAAAATCAAATACAGAGTTTTGGGTTATTACAGACACTCACCTAATTGCTGATAGCTTGCATGATAATGGCCATGCATTTCAACTTATTCAAAATACTAGTCAAGGTAAAGATCTGGCTTATCAAGAAATAGCTCTTCGAGCTTTTACTGATTTTGCTAATCAAAAGAAGCCAGCCGCTATCATCGTTACTGGAGACGTAACTTTTAACGGAGAACTTATTTCTGCACAAAAATTTGCGGAAATATTTAGTCGTTTAAAAGCAACAAAACTATTGGTTTTACCTGGGAATCATGATATATATGATGGTTGGGCGCGTGCTTTTAAAGGTCCAAATCAACTTTATGCTCACCAAATAAGCCCAAGGGACTGGCAGGAAATATTTAAAAGCTCATATGACTGCGCACTGAGCATTGATCCTGATTCATTAGCATACAGTGTTCAATTAAATCAGCGTTACCTTTTATTGCTACTAGATTCCAATATTTATGGTAAACATGAGGCAAATGGTGCCCCTGCTACTGAAGGACAAATAAATGAGGAACAAATTATCTGGCTAGAAAAACAGTTGGAAAATGCTAAAAGAAATCATCTGAGACCCCTTCTATTTATGCATCATAATCTATATGCTCATAATCCGGCAGTAAATCGTGGCTTTGTCCTAAATAATGCTCAACTTTTACGTCGCCTGTGTGAGGATTTCAACATTAAAGTTGCCTTTTCTGGTCATATACATGCTCAAAATATAGTTGGACCATTAGAAAGAACACCTACGATAGAAGTGGTCACCTCAAGTTTTTGTTCATATGACCAGGGATATGGGGTAATCAAGGTAAGACCAGATAATATTAAATATCAGCGTCATACATTTAACATGAAACCATTTTTGAATAAAAAAGAGCTGGAAGATCAGAATTTAGCCCATTTTCACCATTATTTGAAGGAAATTCAAATAAAAAATTTAAAAGGAAATTCAAATAAGAAAGATAATTCTCATGATGAACAATCTGAGCTTTTGCAAAAGGTAAATCATTTGTTCATAGAAATGAATTATCAGTATTTCACTGGTCACAATCACATCGAAAAGAAGCAATTAAAAAAATTATATTCTTCTCCGGAATTTAAAATTTTAGTTAATCAAAGACCTCGTTTTAGCAATTACATGAAAACTTTATTCGATACGACTGATCATAGCAATCTTGAAACCGAAATTTGGTATTGAAAAGGAGCCTTTATGAGAAAAAAACATTTCATTATTTTAGGTCGCAGTGGATTAATTTATTTTAGCTGGGTATTAATAGTTCTTTTTTTATGTCTTATTTTCTTATATGAAAGTACAAAAGTTTTCAACTGGCCGGCTTTAATTTGCGCCTTGCTTTTCTTGATATTATTAGTTCATACTTACTTTAATTCATATTGGACCAACGAAATATTTAAGTTGCCATTTCGTGCCAAGGCAAAATTGACATCTGAACCAACAATTATTTTGGACTGGCAGCTGCTAAAAATTTATAAAATCAAAATTACTGAATTTGGTCAGTATTACTTATTAAGATTTGAAAAGAAAAGCAGGTAGTTCTTGAAGTGACACCCAAATTTGTCCTATTTTAGGGTTCACATCATCTCTGCCTGTTTTTTATGTCAGTTAAAAAATAAATTTAGCGTAATTCTTAATTTGTGACTGGCAATGCATAAAAATTGCTTAATGTTTGTTATAATGACAATTGATTAAACAAAAGGTGGGACCTAAATTCTAATATGAAAAGGATATTATTTAAAATGAAGAGTTAGATTTATGAATTTACATTTATAGAAAGAGGCATGCGCAATGAAATCAGATATTCAAATTGCACAAGAAGCTCACGCATTACCTATTAATGAAATAGCCGCAAAAGTTGGCTTAAGCGATACTGACATTGAACCTTATGGTAACGACAAGGCTAAAATTAACTGGCAGGCAATAAAACGTACCATGGCAAACCAACACCTTGGTAAACTTATTTTGGTTACCTCTATTTCACCTACTCCTGCTGGGGAAGGCAAGTCAACTATGACGATTGGCTTAGGAGATGCCATAAACAATCAGTTACATCAAAAGACCATGATTGCTTTAAGAGAACCGTCAATGGGGCCAGTTTTTGGCTTAAAGGGCGGAGCAACTGGAGGAGGTCAGGCACAAGTAATTCCAATGGAAGATATTAATCTCCATTTTACCGGAGATATGCACGCTTTAACCGCCGCTATTGATACTTTGGCAGCACTAGTAGACAATTATATCTATCAGGGAAATGAACTTAAGCTAGATCCTGAGAGAATCCTTTTAAAGCGCGGAATTGATGTGAATGATCGCAGTTTAAGAAATATTACTGTCGGACAGGGTTCAAAGTTTAATGGTGTTGAGCATAAATCCAGTTTTGCAATCACAGTTGCCAACGAATTAATGGCGATTCTGTGTTTGTCGACTGACATCAATGATTTAAAAAAGAGAATTGGATTAATGCTCGTTGGTTATACCATTGATGATCAACCTGTTTTCGTTAAGGATCTTGGGTTTGAAGGTGCAATTGCCGCTCTTCTTTCCAATGCTTTGAAGCCCAACCTTGTACAAACTATTGAGCATACTCCTGCTTTAGTGCATGGTGGCCCATTTGCCAATATTGCTCATGGCGCAAACACAGTCATGGCAACAAATTTAGCTTTACACCTAAGCGATTACGTATTGACTGAAGCCGGATTTGGTAGTGATCTGGGTGGTCAGAAATTCATGGACTTTGTTTCTGAACATCTCGATAAAAAACCAGATGCCAGTGTAGTTGTAGCTACTGTCCGTGCCTTGAAATATCAAGCTGAAGGGACTACTGAGAACTTAAGTAAAGAAAATCTGTCTGCTTTACGCGACGGTTTTGAAAATCTTAAGAGACATATGAATAATATGCGTAATTATGGTATTCCAGTTATTGTTTTGATTAATCACTTCACTACAGACTCTGAAAATGAACTTAATCTTTTACAGAAACTGATTAAAGAACAAGGAATTGACTCTGTTGTGGTAGATTATCATGAACAGGGATCAAAAGGTGGCATAGAAGCAGCAAAAGCAGTCCTTGATTTGGCAAATTCTCAAAGTGGTCATCTTATTCCGACTTACCAAAAAGATGATGACGTTAAAACTAAAATTGCAAAAGTTGCGCAAAAAATATACCATGCCACACGAATAGAATATAGTGAAAAAGCGGAAAAAGATATTCAAGAACTGGAAAAAATGGGGAAAGATAAGTTGCCGGTAATTATCGCCAAGACACAATATTCATTCACTGATAATCAAAAATTATTAGGTGCTCCGACTGATTTTACTTTACACGTTAAAGGCGCTAGTTTAAAAAATGGAGCAGGCTTCATTGTCATAACTACCGGACATGTTTTAGACATGCCTGGGTTACCTAAGCATCCCGCTGCATTAGATATTGATGTTGACAACAACGGCAAAATAAGTGGCCTTTTTTAAGAATAACAATGCAATTTATATATTTAATTATTTCATTATTAGTAGTGATCTCCGATCAGACTTTAAAGTCTTTTATTGCTGGTAACTATAAACTGGGGGAATCTGACCAGGTTCTTCCTCATATTTTTTCATTTACCTACGTGCAAAACGAAGGTGCTGCTTGGAACATTCTTCCGGGTCAAATGGGACTTTTTTATCTAATTAGCATTATAGCCATCATAGTATGTTTATATTATCTGTTTATTAAAAAATTCCATAGCAAGCTTTTCAGTACTGGAGTTGCATTGGTTCTTGGGGGAATAATAGGTAATTTAATTGACAGGATTCATCTAAAGTACGTCATTGACATGATCCAAGTCGATTTTATTCAGTTCAATATTTTTAACATTGCCGATTCTGCAATAACAGTAGGGATAATATTAGTTTTTATTTATCTTCTGTTTTTTGATGAAAGCGAAAAAAATAATGCCTGATAAATATCAATTAGTAATTCAGGAGGAAAAAGGTAGAATCGATAAAGTGCTTGCAACTAAAATTCCATCCTTATCGCGCTCAAGGATCCAAGAATTAGTGCAAGATAAAAATATTTTAGTCAATAGCAGAGCAGTTAAAACTTCTTATAAGGTACAAAAAAATGATTTAATTTCAGTTAATGTACCGAAATTAAAACCTTTGGCAGTAGTTCCAGAAGATATACCGCTTGATATTATATATGAAGATCAAGATGTAATAGTTGTTAACAAACCTCAAGGTATGGTAGTTCATCCGGCTGCTGGACATCCAGATCACACTCTTGTCAATGCTTTGCTGTTTCATACAAAAAATTTAGCCGAAAGTCCTGAAGGCTTTCGGCCGGGAATTGTGCATCGAATTGATAAAGACACATCTGGTTTATTGATGGTGGCCAAAAACGCTTTTGCGCGTGAAAGCTTAGAGACACAATTAGCACAAAAAACAAATAAAAGACTTTATTTAGCAATAGTCCACGGGAATTTTTCTGAAAAATCTGGAACAATAGAAGCTCCGATTGGTCGAGATCATTATAATCGTAAAAAAATGGCTGTAGTCGAAAACGGTAAAGATGCAGTCACTCATTTTACTGTTCTAGAACAGTTCCCAAAATATAGTTTAATAAAATGTCAGCTTGAAACAGGGCGTACACATCAAATTAGGGTGCACCTAGCGTATATTGGACATCCGGTTGCAGGGGATCCATTGTACGGGCCACATCATACCTTAAATGGTAATGGTCAGTTTTTGCATGCTCAGGTTTTGGGATTTGAACAACCACATTCAGGCAAATGGCTGGAATTTGAAGTGCAACCTCCACAAATTTTCCTGCAACAATTGGCTGACTTAAGAGAAAAAAGTGATTAAATGAAACGATATTTAGTTCTGGAAAATGGTCAATCATTTCCGGGAGAGGGATTGGGAGCTTCAATAATTTCTACAGGTGAATTAGCTATTCAAACTGGTAATTTTGGTTATCAGGAAGCTTTAACTGATCCAACAAACACAGGTAAAATTTTAGTTTTTACTGCTCCTATGATCGGTGGCAATGGCATTAACGCAATAGATTATGAAAGTATTAATCCAACTGTAAAAGGAATTATTGCCAATGATGTAGCTCAAAATATTTCAGATAGTGAAAACTTTCAAGATTTAGCTTCTTTTTTAAAGGAAAAAAACATACCGGCTATTTATAATGTTGACACCAGGGCTCTAGTTCATCTTTTAAATAAAGAGAAAACCATAAAAGCCTCAATCATGGACACAAACGACGAACATGCTTTTGATCAAATCAAAGCTTTAGTTTTGCCTAAAAACAAGTCTGCCACTGTTTCAACTAAAAATGCATATGCGGTACCTAACGTCGGTAAAACTGTGGCTATTATCGATCTGGGATTAAAGCATTCTATGCTTAGAGAATTATCTTTACGAAAAGTAAACGCTACTGTTTTACCTTATAATGTGTCAGTACCTGATATTAAAAATTTGCGACCGCAAGGAATTATTATTTCTGGTGGTCCAGGAAAAGTAGACGAACTCAAAGAGAATCTTAATCCTATTCTGGCAGCTTTTTATAGAAAAATTCCTCTTTGGGGAATTGGTCTGGGCTTTTTAGCCTTAAGTGAATTTCTTAATTTTGAATTAGTTGCTTTACCTCAATCATATAATGGCATTAATTATCCAATTATTGACCAAAATACGAATGTGATTTGGCAAGTGGCGATGAATATAGATCAATTAGTGTTGCCAAACAGCGTTCAATTTGAAATGGAAAAAGAATTATACGATCTCCACAGTGAGTTATTAGCTGGTTACAGTAATAAAGCCAATAAGGTAATTGGTACAGCTTTTAATGCTGAGGGTGCTCCTGGAAGTCTTGATGCTCTTCCTATTTTTGATAGTTTTGTAAAGATGATGGTGTAAAAAATGCCTTTAGAGAATGACTTAGATAAAGTTTTAATCATTGGATCTGGCCCAACCTTGGTTGGTAAAGTATCTGAAACTGATTTACTAGTTGAAGATGCAATTCAAGCACTTTCCGAAGAAGATATTCAAGTTGTTTTAGTTAATCCCAATCCTGCAACTATTTCTACTGACAAAAAATCTGGGCTAACTGTTTATCTTGAACCAATGACACTTGAATTTCTAAAAAGAATAATTCGCATGGAAGAACCAAGTGCTATTATTTCTGCTTATGGCTCAACTACAGGCTTAAAAGTTACACGAGAACTAGTTCAGGATGGTATATTGCAAAAAATGGGAGTTAGATTGCTGACCTTGAACAAGCAAACTCTCACAATGGATAATCATCAAAAAATGAATACTTTTTTGGCTGAAAATCAAATTGAGGCTAATAAATATTGGAATTTAACTGATTTTAGTGCTGTTGATATTCAGAAACAGCTATCTGAAAAAGTTCAGTTTCCAGTAATGCTTATTAAAGAAAATACTTCAGCAAAAAATACACAAATTATTTTTGACAACGTTTCTGATTTGAACGAGTATCTAACAAAAGAAAGACAATCAGAAAGTTTTTCCTTTGGCAATTATCATTTGTCTGAAGATCTTTCCTCTTGGGAAGAAGTCATTGCAAACATAATTCGTGACAGCTCTGGAAATGTACTCTTTACCAATTTAGCTGATACTGTTGAGTCCGTTGCTATTAATGCAGGAGATTCTGCTACAGTAATGCCAGCTTTAACGCTAAACAACGACCAGGTACAGAAAATTCGTGCAACTGCTAAAGTAATTGCCAACAAATTAAAAATCGTTGGAATATTAAATATTCATTTTGCTGTCAAACATGAGGGAACAAAATTTTCTGTAAAAATTTTATCAATAAAACCCAGGTTAACACGCAGTGCAATTTGGTCAAAGAGAGTGGGATTGTACAGCTTAGGTTATATTGTATGTAAAGTAGCCATCGGCTACCGTTTGGATGAAATAACAGATCCCTTATCAGGTCTCAATGCTGCTGTTGAGCCAACCTTAGATAAAGTTGCAGTTAGAATGCCTTTCTGGTCATTAACACAATCCGGCAGCAACCATTATTTATTAGGAGCCAAAATGCAAGCCAGTGGTGAAGCTATCGGAATAGGAACGAATTTTGAATCTGCTTTTTTAAAAGGTCTTGCATCAACAGTTAACCTAAAAATGTCACTCAAGATTTTTAAAACTGAAAAAGGGAAAGAAAAAAGCGAAATAGCAAATGATCTAGAGCATCCCGATGAGTCACATCTAATTAAGCTTTTAGCCGCAATATCTAAGGGTTTCAGTTATCATAAGCTGCAAAGAATTGTTCATATTCATCCAGTTTATTTTCAAAAACTGGCACATATTGTGGAAATAGGACAAAAATTAGCAGCTGGAAATCTAACAGAGGAATTATTGATTGAAGCGAAAAAGAGGGGGTTTCGCAACGCGTTAATTTCTGATCTTTCTGATACTGATATTAATGCGATCGAAAAGAAGCTTATAAAATTACATTTGAAGCCGGCTTATCAGCAAATAGATGGATCCGCGGGAACAATTAAGCCGTTGGTTGAGGCATATTATGGTTCATATGGAGTTCAAGATGAAAGCCAAGCTCTAACTGCAGCCAAAAAAGTGCTTGTGATCGGAATGTTACCTTCACAAGTTTCAGTTACAAGCGAATTTGACTACATGATTAGTCATGCAATAGATACTTTACATAATAATAATTATGCCACTGTTTTATTATCCAATAACGATGAATCCGTAGCAATTAGCTATAAAAGGGCAGATAAGGTTTATTTAGAACCTATAACTCTTGAAAGTATCTTACATATTGCTAAAAAAGAGCAAATAAAAGATGTTTTAGTTCAGTTCTCTGGCAAAGAAATGAATGCTTTATGTAAAAAACTAATAGAAAATGGTTTAAATATATTAGGCAGTAAAAACATTAATCCGAAAGATCGGATTGAGCAGGTTTTAACTAAACCATTAAAAAGTTTAGGTCAAAATAAACTTTTAACAACAGTTGATAAAACAGAGGCAAAAAATTTTATCAATGAACATGGATTTCCAATTCTCATTGGCGGATTTAATAATATGGGCGTTAAGCAAAAATCTGCTGTTGTCTATGATTTGCCAGCTTTAAAGAAATATTTAAAGGAAAATCAATTATCCAAGGTCAGTTTATCCCATTTTATCGAAGGAAATAAATATGAAATTACTGCCATTTCAGATGGTAAAAATGTCACAATTCCCGGTATTATTGAGCATTTGGAGCAAACAGGTTCTCACGCGTCAGATTCAATAGCTGTTTTTAAGCCGCAAAATTTAACAAAAACGGGCAAGAAGTTACTTACTGAATATGCTATTGAGTTAGTTAAACGCATAAATATGCGTGGGATTTTTACCTTACATTTTTTGATTGTTGCAAAGAAAATCTTTTTACTACAAATTAAGCCATATGCTGGTCACAATATTGCTTTTCTTTCTAAGGCAATTGGAAAAGATATTGCCAAATGCGCAACGGAAGTGCTTATCGGCAAAAACTTACCTGACTTAGGTTGTAAAAATGGTTTGTGGCATTCAAATAATTTTATTTTTGTCAAAATGCCAGTTTTCTCATATATTGATTACCAAAGTGAAAATACGTTTGATTCAAAAATGAAGTCATCTGGATCTGTCATGGGTCGAGATACTGAGCTTGCAAAAGCTTTATACAAAGGCTATGAAGCCAGTGGCATAAAAATACCTAACTTTGGTACAATTTTTATTTCTGTTCGTGATGAAGACAAAGAAAAAGTTACGTCATTGGCTCAACGTTTTTATCGTCTGGGTTTCAAAATAATTGCTACTGAAGGTACAGCTAATGGCTTAGCAGAAGCTGGAATAACCACAGGAATTGTTTCCAAGATTAGTCGTGGTTCTCACAGTCTGTTAGATAAAATACGACAACACAAAATTGATATGGTGATTAACATTACTAACTTATCCGATTCTGCTAGTGACGATGCTACCAGAATACGTGATGAAGCTTTGAATCAGAATATACCTGTTTTTTCAAGTATCGAAACCACAGAACTTATTTTGGGTGTTCTAGAATCGCTGGCGTTAACTACACAGCCAATTTGACAATAAAGCGAAAATGAAACGAGGATGAACAAATCATCCTCGTTTTTTAGTTTATTCTTTTGCTTAATACTCTTTCTTTTTCAGGGGTTACTTCAATTGAATTTTGTCCAGTATAAATTACAAAACCAGGTTTCGCGCCATTAGGTTTCTTTACTCTTTTATCCTGCACATAATCAACCTGCACATGAGCTGAATTTTTAGCTTTAGAAAAATAGGCCGCAATTTCCGCAGTTTCTAAAATATCTTTTTCTGTTGGTTGATCAGATTGCAAGATAACATGCGAACCAGGAATATTTTTAACATGGAACCAAATATCAGTTTTATTAGCTTTTTTTAAGGTGAGCCAATCATTTTGTAAATTATTTTTACCAACTAAAACAGTTTTACCAGATGAAATGCGAAATTTATTGAGGTTTTTCTCAGTGATTTTCTTTTTACGTTTAGGTTTCTGGGGTTTTTTAATGTAGCCTTGATTCATTAATTCTTCGTTAATTTGATCGATATCTTGTGGTTCAGCATTATCGATCGCGGTTTGAATAGTATCAAAATAATTTAAATTGTCTTGAGCTATTTTTATTTGTTCTTTAACATGTTTAATTGAATCGCGCAGCTTTTTATACTTGGTGAAATATTTTTGACCATTTCGTGCAGGAGAGAGTGCCGCATCAAGCTTAATTTTTAGTGGTTGATTGTTATCATAATAATTAGGCAGGTCAATTTCAGTCATTCCCGGTTTAACTTGGGACAAATTTGCATTAAGAATTTCTCCTCTAATTCTATACCCTTCAGAATTTTCAGCTTGGTCCAATTGCTTTTGAAGCTTAACTATTTTCTTGGTTAATTTTTTATGCTCGTTTTTTACAACACGTTCAATTTGACTTGACTTTTGTCTGACCCAATCTTGATTTGATTGATATTGATAAAATTTATCTAATGCATGATTAATCTCTGGATCAGAGCTTTCTTTAGTCAGGTTAAGATGGTAAGGCAAATAAGGGAAAATTTTTCGTTTATTATTTGGCGTTTTCAGAATAAAAGCACCTTTTTTATTAAATTGACCCATAAAAGTTTTAAAAGATGAATAAGAAAAATCGTCTTCCAAATAACCTGCAAGTTCTTGACGATCGTCTCGATCAAGTCCCCCAATCTGAATGGCGAATTTTTCAGGATCAGAATTCAAAGTTTTTTTATTAAACTCTGTTTCCGTCATCTTGAAACCATCAATACCAGATATAAGGGGAGGTAACTCATATTTAGCTTTGGGTAAGAGCAACCGCACTCTATTTTCATCAGGATTAATTCTTTTGAGCAAATCAATTATACGTCCATTTTTCTGGTCATAAAGAATAACATTGCTATGTCTTCCCATTAGCTCCAATGATAAGACTAACTGAACTTGATCTCCAAGTTCGTTACGATTACTAAAATAAAAATTGACGATTCGGTCAACTCCTAGCTGGTCAATTGATTGTAGAATTGAACCTTCTAAATATTTACGTAACACCATAACAAAAGTTGGTGCCTTATCAGGATTAGCAATAGTTTGCTCAGTAATATAAAAACGCGGATACTGAGCATTGGCAGATAATAGCAATTGTATATTTTTTCTGTCTTTTCTAAAAGTTAGCACTAGATCTTGTTCAAATGGTTGATAAATTTTGGAAAGCCGGCCACTTTCTATTTTTGGTTTAACATTATTTAGCAGGCTATGTATAAACAAACCATCAAAAGCCATAATATCACCTCAAAACACGCTTTCTATTATACCAAGTATTAGGCAATAAGTGCTTGTTTAAAATATTTTTTATTTATAATCTTAAAATAGAGTACTACTAATTATATAGTAATCATTTTTGGATTAACTAAAGAAATCATTGCAAAAAACTGATATACTGGTAATATAGATTTAAAGTTATCAATATAAATATTTATAAGCTAAAAATAATAGTAACAAATATTACTATACAATTAAGCATGAATGTTTCACAACTTTTCGTTTGGCTTTTTATGCATTTTCATGCTTTTAATATTGCTTAAATTTAAGTTTATAAAATATTTTTATGTTTTGTTTTAATCAGAAAAGGTAGTTAAATGGACGTTTTATCTTTTAGCACAATTGCTGGAAATATTAAAAACGAAATAAATAAAAAGTGTGGGTTAAATCTTTCGCAAACCAGAATTTTGCTTTATTTTTACCATAATGGTAATACTGCTTTAAAAATGGGAGATTTAGCTGAAAAATTAAAAATATCACTTTCAACATTAAGCAGACAATTGCAGCAAAAGAAAACCATGAGTTTTGTAACAATTAGAAGGTCAGAAAGTGACTCAAGCAAAACAGTTCTGTTAAATGATCTGGGGTTGAAAAAAATTTCTGAACTGAGAAATGTTTTAAAAGAGATAGAAGCATCACTTTTACATGGTTTAACAGAACAAGAAATAAGAGCATTTGACCAAACTTTTGCTAAACTCGTGCAGAAAACAGAGAGAACAAGTTCGCTATAGTTGATAGTCGAAACACTTATTTTTTTATGCTATAATTCTTGTATGTTGTACAGACAAAAGCGAAAGGTAAGTTAGATGAAGATTGCTTTAGTTACTGATAGTACTAGCGCCATTACAAAACAAGAGGCAGAAAAAAATAACATTATTGTTGTTTCAATTCCAATTATTATAGGTAAAAAAGAGTATTTAGAAAATGTTGATATTACTTCTGATCAACTTTTCAAAATGCAGAGAGAGGGAGCAGATTTTCCTAAAACTTCTCAGCCAAGCACTGGCGATTTAATTCGTCTTTTTGATAGCCTAAATGATAAGGGTTATGAAGCCATTATTGCTATTACACTTTCCAGCGGGATTTCTGGTTTTTATCAAACATTATGTAATATTGCTGAAAATCATCCAAAATATAATTTACATGCTATTGATACAAGAATGACTGTTCGCTTACAAGGTAATTTGGTTTTGGCAGCAGCTAAAATGATAAAAAATGGTCTTGATCTGGATACAATTTTAGCTCGACTTGAAAAAATTCGTTCAACTATTGATGAAATATTCGTAGTTAATGATTTAAACAATTTAAGTCGAGGAGGGCGCTTAAGCAATGCCAGTGCTTTTATCGGATCTATGCTAAATATCAAGCCGCTGCTTACTTTCAAAGACGGCAATATAGTAGCTTTTGACAAAATTCGTTCTATGAAACGAGCTTTTATCAAAATTAAAAAATTAACGGTAAAAAAAATAGATCAATTGCCTTATAAAGATAAAATCAAGCTCTTTATTATTGATTCCAATGATAGCAGTCAGGTAGATGAAGCTAAAGCATTTTTAACAGAAAAATTTCCAGAGCAAAACATTTCCGTTACGAAATTTAGCCCTGTTATTGCCACGCATCTAGGAGAAAAGTCTTTTGCAATTGGTTGGATGATTGACATAGATAAAATAGATTTGACTAAATAAGAGCAACCTTTCACAAGATTGCTTTTTTTGTTACAGAAGTGGGTGGATATATATGATAAAGCAAATGGATCAAATAACAAAATGGGCTGTAGAGTTACAGAGTATTGCTCAAAACGGTATAGAATACGGTTATGATCGTTTTGATAGGGAGCGTTACGAACAAGTAAGAAAGATTGCCACTGAAATGATGGCAGCAATAACTGGACTATCAATAAATGTTGTTAAAGGCTTGTTTAGTAATGATGATGGGTACCAGACACCTAAAGTTTCTACTAGAGCTGCAATTTTCAATAAACAAAAAATCTTACTGGTTAAAGAAACTACAGATAATTTATGGTCAATGCCTGGTGGTTGGTGTGAACCTAACATAACCGTTAAAGAAAACTGTATAAAAGAAGCCGAAGAAGAATCCGGGCATAAAATTGAAGTTAAACAAATTATTGCAGTGAACAATCATTCAACTAATATTTATGATAAAGAGCGAATTGAAAGACCTATCAATGTTTGTAACGTCATCTTTTTGTGTAAAGACTTGGGTGGAAAGTTTTCAAAGAATACCGAAACTGATAAATGTTCATTTTTCGAACTTGATAATTTACCACCTTTATCATTGCCACGAAATTCTTCAGCAGAGATAAAAATGTGTTTTGAAGCGAATCAAAGTTCTAACTGGCAAACAAAATTTGAATAAAAAAAGGCTTTGTATTAAGCCCCTTTGTGATCACTATTCTTTTTATCTGTTTTTGAAATCTCATTTAAAGCAGCACGCTGCTTTTTTTGATCAACATGAGTATATAA
This sequence comes from Lactobacillus sp. ESL0261, assembly GCF_003693025.1. Taxonomy (NCBI): domain Bacteria; kingdom Bacillati; phylum Bacillota; class Bacilli; order Lactobacillales; family Lactobacillaceae; genus Lactobacillus; species Lactobacillus sp. ESL0261. Next base: position 341,831 of record NZ_REHN01000006.1, on the reverse strand, counting down.
ATCGGTTGCTGAAGTTCCTTTTTGGCCCAGTTGCTGAGCTACCAGCACTTGGTCTTTGGTTACCCCATATAGTTCAGAAGCCACTGTATGACGTAATTTATGAGGAGTGAGGGGATGTCCAAAAGCAGCTGAATATTTGTTGACCATTTTCTCGATAGCGCTCGTGGTGATCCGACGTGTTTTATTATGCCAGCGAGTCAGGAAAAATGCTGAATCGCTTTTGACTGCCAAATAACGCTGCTTTCTTATTTTCTTATACTCTCTAATGTAAACCAACGTCCATTCAGCAATTGGTACGCTGTCTCGCTGGCCACCTTTGCGGGTTACGTCCAACGTAGCCTTTTTAAAATTAATGTCTGGCAGATCTATTCCTGCGCACTCAGAAACTCTGATTCCAGTTCCTAAAATTAAAGCAATAATTGCCATATCGCGTTCTTTATTTGCTTTAAAAGCTGGTAACGCATGCTTATTGCATTTAAATTCATAATTATTTTCAATAAAATCCAAAAACTGGTATTTTAATTTTCCTGTGTACATGTGCGATTCAAGAACATGGGCCCGATAGTTTAAAGTTTTTGTGTTATTAAGAGAATCAATTTTGAGCATGACATTGCGTTCAAAGTAGGGTTTGCCATTTATATTGTCAGCAGTAATGGTTAAAAATTTGAAAAGAGATCTCAAGGCATTAATAGACCGATTTATTGTTGTAGGCGAATTCAAGTTGCCTTGCTTATTTTTAGTATGACCTAAATAATTAATGTAAAGCATGATGTCATTGCGTTGCAGGTGAGCTAAAGTTTGAGTTTCAATACTTTTGTTATTTTCAGCCTTTGAAATGCCTTCATGACGGAGCCAGTCAAAAAATCTTCTGATTTCTGTTAGATACTGATAGGATGTAGCTAAAGAGTGACTTGTGCCAAAATTGTATTCTTTAACAAAATCAGGCATTTTATTTAATTCTTCATCAATTAGATCTAAATATTTCTTTGTTTCCACGTAATAAATTTCTCCTAGCTTCAATTATTAAGTTATATGATTCATTATAAAACAAAACTAGAATGTATGTTTGTGTCGTGTATACTTATTATGGGATAGAGGTGAGGGAAAGGCGAAAATTACATTTAATGAAACAAAATACTGCTTTGATATTTTAGGATAAATCTTTTAAAAAGTTTGAAATAGAAATTTCGACTTTAATTGAAACTTATCTAAAAAGATGATATTCAGTTTTGCTAAAAATCAACCAACTAATACAAAAAAGTTGAACTTGTTTCTTAATTTAATACCTTTCATTAAAATTATAGTTTTAATGAAAGCAACTAAAAAATTATGTGAGCAGACTTTTTATACTTAAAATTGAGATTTTAACCATTATTACTCAACTGTTATCAAAGCAATTCTTAATTAACTTAATTAAAAATATATCAACGCAATTTTATAAACTTTCAATATTAATTAACAAAACACTTTTATTAATAAAAATTCAAGTCATTTCTGATGAGACTCAAAGGCAACTCAATGACCAATTGATAAATTATGCATTCATTTTGATTTTAACGAGCTCTGAATTGACCTGTGACAATCTCAAAGTAAAATTATTTTGTGTAAGTCAAATGCAGTCTCAATCTCATAAGCTCTCTTTCAATTTTTTATTTTACTTTACATAATATATATTATACGAAGTTATATCAATAAAAGCAGCTACATTTGACTCCACTCTATCTTCACCAAAGCATATCTAATTTATTGAATTAAATTAGTAATTGGAGAACTAACTTTTTATTTTTGTTGTCATTAAATTTGCTTTTGAATAAATTTTTTATTGTATAAAAAATCCATAATTTTAGAAAGAAAAGTTTTATTTTACTTTATACAAAATAAAACTTATTGTTTGTGAAATTTGTAAATTAAATAATTACTAAACCCTTTTTATCATATCCAATATTAATTGATTTATTTAAAGTTTTTATGTTATAAGTGTAAAAATATAAATAAAAGCGCTTTCTACAATTGATAAATATATAAAAACAATTGGATTTTGTTTTTTCACTTAAGCGCTTTTCTACTTGCCCCTCTAGCAAGCGAATGCACGCTTTGATATAATATTTGCCACTCTTTCCTTTTTCACTTTAAGTTTAATTAATTGGTGCTTTTTTATTTTATTTTTCCAAAAAATAGCTTACAATACTATGTGGGGTATAGTTTAAAACATTTAGTTTGAGTATAATTTTGCCAAAAGCAAGTGTTTTATTCATTATTATTTTTGTTTTATTGTTCAATTCTATAATTAATCTGTTATTATAGAATATGGAATTATTTTTTTGAAAGGGTTGAATTTATTCCATGAGTATAAATTTAGGAAAAGAAATATGCCGTAGGCGGCGCGAACAAAAGTTGACCCAGGAGGATCTTGCTGAATTAAGTGACTTATCGGTTAACTTTATTTCTCGTTTGGAAAGAACAAAGAATCAAAACATCAGTATTCAAAAGCTTGACTCAATTGCCAGAGCTTTAAATACAACTACACCAGATATTATCATGAATGCTTATCGCTTTAAGGAAGTTAAGGTAGAAAATCATCAAGATAATACTCCTGTATTTATTAAGAAGGTTCTTAATGAACTTAGAAAAATGTCACCTGACAAAGCTGAAAGAGTATGTAAATCATTCATTATTTTGGCTAAGGAAATTAACAAAGATTAAAAAAAAGCACGAAATAGATTTAACTATTTCGTGCTTTTTAAATTACTTAAATGCTTCAGTTAATGGTGGAACAACCTGTTTCTTCCTTGAAACAACACCAGGTAAACTGATTTCTGAATCTTTAACTTCCCCAAATGCCTTTTCAAACGAAGCCAAAGCTTCGTCTGAACCTATAACTAATGCAGTTGAGTCTGAATCGAGTACATTAGTTATAAGCAGCATAAACAAATCGTAGCCCTCTGAATTTGCTGAATCTTTCATAGTTTTCAGGAAGGCTTCTTTGCGCTCTAATGCTTCTGGCAAGTCAACCACATTAATTTGAGCTACTCGTACATTTTTGCCATTTAATTCAAATGATTTGGCATCTAAATCGATTAGTTCTTCTTCTGATTTACTTGCTATATTAGTTCCGGCTTTTAATTCTTCCAAGCCATATTTTTCGTAATCTACACCAGCAATTTCGGCAAGTTCTTTAACGGCTTTTTTATCTCTGTCGGTAGTTGTTGGTGATTTTAGCAATAATGTGTCAGAAATAATGGCGGAAAGCATAATACCGGCGATATTCTTGGGAATTTCCACTTTAAAATGCTTATAGAGACCAAACATAATTGTACTAGTACAACCTACCGGTTCAGCAAGATAAAATAAAGGCATACTAGTGTTGAAATTCATAATTCTGTGGTGATCAACAACATGAGTTACAGTAACCTGATCAATGTCTGATACACTTTGCTGTGGTTCATTATGATCAACAAGCATTACTTCTTTAACTTCATTTGCTGCTGTTTTGATCACTCTTGGCGCTTCAAAACCAAACTTCTTTAATGCAAAAGCTGTTTCATCATTAGGTTCGCCTAAAGCAACCGCTTCAGTGTTGTAACCCAGCTTATTCTGCAAATATGAATAAGCTATCGCTGTCCCAATTGCATCTGTATCAGGATTTTGGTGACCAAAGACCAATTCTTTTTCCATTAGATTTCCTCTTTTTCTTTTTAAAATTTTACTTATATAATTAGTTTACCTAATAAAGGCTATTCTTGACAGAACAAATTATAAATTTTTGTCTGACAGCAAAAGAACTTACAAGATTATGTGGCAACATCAGTCTTCCAAAAACTTTTTAAATTCTTTCAAAAAGTTTTGTATACGTGGAACCTCTTTTTTACCCTTTCGATAAATAAGTGAAATTGTGAATTTTTTGATGCCTTTTAAAAATACAGGTACCAAATTAATTTCACTTTGATTTAGGCGGTAATAAGAGTCACTTACAATTGTATCATAGCCTGTATCTTGCGCTGTCTCAACCATCTCCTTGGTAGAAGTAAAAGTTAAAGGAACATTCAGACCATTTCTTACATTCACCTTACTGCCAAGCTTGTTTTTAAGTATCTGAGTTAAATAAAAGCTATCTGGATAAAGAACCCACTTCTTTCCTAAAAACTTAGAAACTGGATAGGACTTCCCTGCTTCAACACTTCTATCGTGAGTTAGGATAATTAATTTGTCTTGAGTAACTTTCATTAATTCGTATTGATTTTGTAAATTCGCCTGACTCCTTTTAGTAGTTTCGGGAAGATAAAGCATTGCTAAATCAACCAAATTATTATCAAGATTATACCAAAGATCTTTACGATTGAAATAAGAAACACTGATAGTTATATTGGGATAATTTTTATTAAATTCAACCAAAAATTTTCTAAGAAGATCAGAATTGACGCTTTCTAAAACACCAATTGCAATATTGCCTTTGTCAGCCTGAGTAAACTCTTGTATATCGCTAACAACAGAGTTAATAGTCCCGAGAAGCTTAATTGCACCCGTTTGCAACTGCTTGCCAGCTTCAGTCAAATAAAGCTTTTTCCCCATTTGTCCAAACAAGGGTGTTCCGATTGCATGTTCAATTTTCTTTATCTGCTGAGTTAAAGCCGGTTGAGTAATACCAAGGATTTGAGCAGCTTGAGTGTAGTTCATGGTATCAATTAATTGCAAAAAATAATGTAGGGATTTGGTTGAGAGTATTGTATCTGTTTTAGGCATAAGATTATTCCTTCTATCTTAATAATAATATGGCTCTATTTATATGCTATTATCAATCAAAAACCCTTTTGTGTCAAAGTAATATTTAAATCTGTTGAAGCCCTTCCATAAATTATTAATATCATTAAATAAATAAAAATTTATTCTGCTCTTAAAGGCCTTCCCAATTTTATATTAACTGGATGACCGTCACTTGTCGTATCTAATACAAAAGAACCATTAGAATATCTGTCACCCAAAGGATAATCACAAGTCGAAATCTTTATATACCGTCTGCTTGTTGTTGTTATCAGCAGGGTATGCTCTTGGCCATACGAAGTAACAGCAGCAACACGGTGCGGCTTAGTTTTAAGTTCCCTTAAAACTAATACTCCTCGTTTGGCACGGGATACCTTATTGACTAACCCAGCCTTAAACTGCTTAAAAGCTCCTCTTTGAGTAATAATGCCTATCCGAATTAAGTCAAGATAATCAGGATTTATGACTATATACGAAACTACATAGTCTTCATCTTTTAAATTCACAGATTTAACTCCGAATGATTTGGCACCAGATGCAGGAATTTCGCTCAAATCATAGCGGACAGCATAAGCTTTATGCGTAAATAAAATAATCTCTTTATTACTTTCAGGTTTTACTAAATCAACACGAACAACCTTACTGTCTGTTTTTTTCATTTTCATTGCAGTAATTGCGCGTGAACGGTAAGTTCTAGTAGGCTGGAGATTACATAGTTCCAATTGTTTTATATAACCATCATTAGTTGCAATTAAAAAGTTTAGTTTTTGGTTTAATTGTTCAAAATCAAAGACCCGAATGATATTCTCATTCTCGTTTAAGCCAATTTCCTGAGACAAATGCTGACCGGTTTCTTTCCACTTCGTTTCGACTAATTCATTAACTGGTCTATAAATGACATTACCACGGTCAGTGAATAAATATAAATTAGTTAACGTTGACAGAGTCTTTTCGAATACAACGTCATCCCCACTCGGCAAACCATTATCCTCATCTTCACTAGATTGCCAGGAACGAATAGATGACCTCTTTAAGTAACCATCACGACTGATTAAAACACGTACTTGCTCATCTGCCACTAATGCTTTTTCATCAATTTGAATCTTAGCGGTTTCAGATGAAATTTCAGTGCGCCGTGGATTGCCAAATTCCTTCTTAACTGTCGTTAATTCCTTAATTATTTCCTTTTCTAAGATCTTTTTATTAGACAAAAGTTCTTTAAAACGAGCTATTTTTTCATTCAGCTCGCTTTGCTCTTTAACTAAAGCATTAACGTCAGTATTGGTTAACCTGTACAATTGTAAAGACACAATTGCCTCAGCCTGCCGAGCAGTAAACTTAAACTTGTCTGATAGATTTTTCTTTGCTTCCGCCTTATTTTTAGAAGCTCGGATAATCTTAATTACTTTGTCCAGGATATCCATGGCATGGATCAAACCTTGTATAATTTCCAGACGCTCTTCTGCTTTATTTAAATCAAACTTCGTCCTCTTGATTACTACGTCTTTTTCATGTTCTAAGTAAGAAGACAGTATATGTTTTAAACCAACTTGCATTGGTGTCATATGGTCAATGGCAACCATATTAAAGTTATAGGAAACTTGCAATTCAGTATTCTTGAATAAATAATTCAGAATATTTTGTGCATCAGCACCCTTTTTTAACTCTACTACGATTGATAAACCATGACGGTCAGTTTCATCACGCACTTCCGCTATGCCATCAATCTCCCTGTTAAGACGAATTTCATCCATCTTTTTAACTAACAAAGCTTTATTAACAGCAAAAGGAATCTCAGTAATAACAATTTCTTCGCGATGGCCTCTAATTTCCTGAATTGAACTTTTTGCTCTTACCTGAATGCGTCCTCGACCCGTTTCATAGGCTTCACGTAATCCTTTTTGTCCTAAAACAATGGCACCTGTAGGAAAATCAGGGCCTTTAACAAAATGCATTAAATCATCAAGACTTGCATCAGGATTCTTTAACAAATAAATAGTAGCATCAATTACTTCTGCTAAGTTATGCGGTGGAATCTCGGTAGCGTAACCAGCCGAAATACCTGTAGAACCATTAACTAATAAATTAGGAAACCGAACTGGTAAAACCGTTGGCTCATACTCAGTATCATCGAAGTTCAAAACCATGTTGACTGTATCTTTATCAATATCTTGCAGTAACATGTTGGAAATCTTGCTCAAACGTGATTCGGTATAACGCATTGCAGCGGGACCATCGCCATCCATTGAACCATTGTTACCGTGCATTTCAATTAGTGGTTCGCGCATTTTCCAGTCTTGAGAAAGGTGAACCAGGGCACCATAAATGGAACTGTCACCGTGGGGATGAAAATTACCCATGATATTACCCACCGCTTTAGCCGCCTTTTTGAATGGCTTGTCATATGTATTATTATCTTGAAACATAGCGTAAAGGATTCTTCTTTGCACTGGTTTCAAACCATCACGAATATCTGGCAAGGCACGCTCTTGGATAATATATTTGGAATATCTGCCAAATCGCTCACCCATGACTTGCTCAAGGGGCATTTCACGAATTCGTTCTTTTGTAGCCATTAATTAAAAACCTCTTTATTCATTTTCTTCTTCCAGGATTGAAACATTATCCCCTAATCTGAACTTAACGTTTTCTTCAATCCACTTTCGCCTTGCACCTGCTTTGTCACCCATTAATGTGGTCACACGACGCTCAGCCAAGGCAGCATCGTCAATTTTTACCCGAATAAGCAGCCTTGTTTCTGGATCCATTGTTGTTCGCCACAACTGTTCAGCATTCATCTCTCCCAGACCTTTGAACCGTTGTAAAGCATAACCACGACCCATTTTCTTTTCATCGGCAGCAAGTTCTTCATCAGTCCAGGAGTACTTTACCTGAGCCTTTTTGCCGCGACCTTTTTGCAAGCGATAAAGAGGAGGTAAAGCGATATAAACTTTACCATGTTCAATCATTGGCCTCATATAACGATAGAAAAAGGTTAATAACAAAATCTGAATATGGGCACCATCATCATCGGCATCCGTCATGATGATTACTTTATCGTAATTTGAATCTTCTACTTTAAATTCAGCACCTACTCCAGCACCAATGGTGTAAATCATGGTGTTAATTTCTTCATTTTTAAATATGTCCTGCAATTTTGCTTTTTGGGTGTTTAAAACTTTTCCCCGTAAAGGCAATATTGCCTGGAACTTACGATCTCGTCCCTGTTTTGCGGAACCACCAGCAGAGTCCCCCTCAACCAGAAAAAGTTCATTCTTTTTTGGATTACGAGACTGCGCCGGTGTTAGTTTACCAGACAGGACTTCTTTTTTATGACGTTTTTTGCCATTTCTACTCTCGTTACGAGCCTTTTTCGCAGCTTCACGAGCATCCCTTGCTCTTTGTGCTTTTTTCACCAGCTCTTGTGCCAGTTCACCTTTTTCCATTAGGTAATATGACATTTTTTCATAAACAATTGCATCAACAACTGATCTAGCTTGAGGAGTTCCTAGTTTGCCCTTGGTCTGGCCTTCAAACTCTAATAGCTCTTCTGGAATTTTAACTGATAAAACAGCGCTTAAACCTTCACGGTAATCAGAGCCATCAATATTTTTGTCTTTTTTACCTAATAGTCCTTGTTTTTTAGCATAGTCATTAAAAGCACGAGTAAAACCAGTTCGTGCACCTACCTCATGACTACCACCATCCGCTGTACGCACATTATTAACAAAAGAAACCAGGTTTTCGGAATAACTGTCGCTATATTGTCCGCTAAACTCAACCTCAATTTCATCCTGTTTACCGGAAAAATAAAAAATATCGCTTAAAGTATCTTTACCCTCATTCAGATAGGATACAAAAGCTTTAATACCATCATCATATTTAAAATCATCATGATGTTGGGGTTCTCGTTCATCTACTAAGACAAAGCGCACACCTTTAAGCAAAAAAGCCGACTCACGTATGCGTTCCTGAATAGTTTCATATTTATATTTAATAGTCGAAAAAATTTTTTCATCTGGTTTAAAAGTAATGGTTGTACCAGTAGGTTCCTTAGTTTTACCTAAGCGCTTCAATGTACCAACGGGATGACCACCATCTTTAAATTCTTCTTCGTATGCAATTCCATCCCGTATAACTTTAACATCCATATAACTGGAAAGAGCATTAACGACAGAAGAACCTACTCCATGAAGTCCTCCAGAAGTCTTATAATTTTGTTCGGTAAATTTACCACCAGCATGCAAGACAGTCAAGATAACTTCAATTGTAGGCTTACCAGATTTATGCATGCCTGTAGGCATCCCACGACCAAAATCACGTACCGTCACACTGTTATCTTTATGAATCGTTACGTCAATTTCTTTACCAAATCCGGCCATTGCCTCATCTACTGAATTATCTACAATTTCATAGACAAGCTGATTAAGACCATGAACATCAGTTGATCCAATATACATACCTGGCCTTTTCCGCACAGCTTCCAGACCATGAAGAATCTGAATTGATGAGTCATCATAAGAATTTGTTTTTTTACTTGTTTTAGTCAAATAGACTCCTCCAGTTAAAAATCATTTATTATTTTAATCCTCATACTTTGTAAACTCTGATAAAATAGCATTAGACTTTAAGAGAGCAGGATATACATGATAAATTTAAATTTAATTCTGATATTTATTCTAGCATATTTAATAGGTTCGTTTCCTACTGGCGTGATCGTTGGCAAGGTATTTTTTGCAGAAGATATTAGAAATTATGGCTCTGGCAATATCGGAACTACTAACTCTTTTCGCGTCTTTGGACCATTTGCAGGCAGTGTGGTTCTCATTGTTGATGTCCTCAAGGGAACGTTAGCCACAAATTTGCCTAGAATTTTTCATATCAATGCCCCTAAATATTTTTTGTTAGTTTCAGGGGGATTAGCCATCCTAGGACACACATGTTCCATCTTTCTAAAATTTAAAGGTGGTAAAGCTGTAGCAACCAGTGCGGGACTTTTCTTGGGCTATAACCTAAAATTCTTTGGCGTCTGTGCTCTCATTTTCTTACCATTGGTTTTTATCACGTCTTATGTCAGTCTGTCCAGTTTAATTGCAGTTGTCTTAATATTCATTGTAACTTTCTTCTTTCACGATATTTATCTTGAAATTATCGTGGGCTGCATCATGATTATCTTATTTATTCGTCACAGAAGCAATATTAAACGATTATTGCGCCATCAAGAGAATATCATTCCCTTTGGTTTATGGTACTGGTATAAGAAAAGACATCATAAATTATGATTGTATATCAAATAAGTATGGCTAGCGAGTTTAGCTAGCTATTTTATTATAGACATAAGAACATTAGTTCGCAAGAAGGTTTTTGCTTGAGTTAATAGGGAACTGTAAAAAAAGAAAGCCTTGAGGCTTTCTTTTCAACCTAAATAATTTATTTTTATACTCATTCATCTTGATCATGAAAAGCCATACTAAAACCAGCCGTAAAAGTGCCACCAGCTTCAAGGTGATTCATGCCGTATTTTTCTTCTAATTTTTGATTAGTGTCACTGCGGTCAGCTATGCCCCACCAGGGTTCAATACAGACATAATCTGCAGACTTAGGATATTGGGACCACACACCTACAAAAGGAGCATCCCTTAACCAAACATTTACATGAAAATTATTGGCATCTGTCCTTAAAGATACACGGTTGTCGTGTCCACGCATTTGAAAAATCAAAGCATCATCTTTAAACAAATGATCACTCAGGGTAATCAAACTATTGGTCGAGGCCAGCGACCGATTAGGCCAGTCTAAAAATGCTCCTTTAAGAGGAATACGAACGCGCGCACGAGAAGGCTTAGTACTGAAGTAAAAATCTTCCTTAGACAAAGTCTTGCTTGTGGGAATGTTAAAGCCGGGATGTCCACCAATGCCAAAAATCATTTCACCATCTGACTTATTAATGACAGAAAAATTCTCTTCCAGCAGATTATTAAGCAAGTTATAGTTCACACGCAATTCAAATTTGAATGGATAAACTTCCCTAGTTTCTGCAGAATCCGTCAGTAAAAAAGTGATGCTTTCCTCTGTATGTCGTTCAACTTTAAACTCTAAATCACGTGCAAAGCCATGCTGAGTTAAGTGGTATGTTTTCCCCTGATAAGTATATTCATCATCTTTAAGTTTCCCCACAATAGGAAAGAGTACAGGAGCATGTCTCTTCCAAACTTCAGGATCAGCCTGCCAAATATATTCATACCCGCTATGTAAACTTTTCACACTTTGAACTTCAGCACCTTTACTGGCAATTTTGACCTGTAAGATGCTATTTTTGATAGTGTAATCCATGCATAATCATCACCTTTGTTAAAGAATGAACTTAGTTAAATCTTTATTTGTTATTATATCACTAAGTTTTTCATTAACGTATGCTTCAGTAACCGTAATTTCGCCCATAGACATATCTGGACCTTCATACAAAACATCTTCCAATAACTTCTCAAGAATTGTTGACAATCTTCTGGCACCAATGTTATCAGTTCCCTGGTTAACGTCATATGCAATTTGAGCAATTCGATCAACTGCTTCTTGCGTAAAGACTAATTTGATTCCGTCAGCTTTCATCAAGGCTACATATTGTTCTAAAAGTGAATCTTCAGGATCCTTGAGAATCTTAACAAAATCGTCTTTTGTTAAAGCATTGAGTTCGACCCTAATTGGAAAACGACCTTGCAATTCAGGAATTAAATCACTTGGCTTAGATTCAGAAAATGCTCCAGCAGCAATAAAGAGAATGTGGTCAGTTGCTACAGGACCATATTTAGTTTGAACAGTAGAACCCTCTACAATTGGTAAAATATCTCTTTGCACACCTTCACGTGATACTTCACCAGAAGTTTTCTTATTGCCAGCAGTAATTTTATCAATTTCATCAATAAAAATAATACCGTTGTTTGCCGTACGCTCAATAGCTTTTTGATAAAGGGAGTCATAATCAATCATCTTGCGGGATTCTTGTTGAATTAAAACTTCCCGGGCATCTTTTACTGCCAATGTACGCTTAATTTTCTTTTTAGGAACCAAATCGTTAAGCATTGAACTCATATCGATTCCCATTTGGCCCATCATATCACTCATTGGATTGACTTTGGGAGCCTGCTCAACGTTGATAGTGACTTCACGATTTTCAAGCAGGCCTTTGTTTAACTGCTCAGATACAGTAAGACGCTGATTGCGGACATCATCCGTTATTTCTTCCTGGTCTGCGTCAGAAGACTGATCATTGTTCTGACCTCCTGACATGAGCATTGACATCATATCTTGCCATTCCTGCATCTGATTTTTTCTTTTGTCCTGCTTGATTCCGGGAACAAGCAAACGTACTAAAATTTTATTGGCTTCTTTAGTTGCTTGAGTGCGAACACGGTCAAATTGATCTTTTTCTTCCATGCGCACTGCTTCATTTACCAAATCGCGCACCATTGATTCAACGTCACGACCAACATAACCAACTTCAGTAAATTTTGTAGCTTCGACTTTTACAAATGGCGCATTAACAATCGCTGCTAATCTTCTGGCAATTTCGGTTTTACCGACACCTGTGGGGCCTGCCATTAACAGGTTTTTAGGTGTGATATCTTCCTGCATTTTTTTTGGCAGCTGCATTCTGCGATAACGATTATAAAGAGCAACAGCAACTGCTTTTTTAGCTTCATCTTGACCTATAATGTATTCATTAAGTAAATTAACAATTTGCTTTGGTGTTTTTGTTTCCATACTATTTATCTGCCTCGTTTTTTACAATTCGTCAGTGATAATCTGATTATCAGTAAAAATATCAATTCCGGAAGCTATTTCAACAGCTTCATGAGCAATTTCGCTGGCACTCATATTGGACGAATGTCTGGTCATTGCAATGGCTGCAGCCTGCGCAAAGTTCCCACCAGAACCAATTGCAACTACATTTTCATCTGGTTCAAGCACTTCACCATTGCCAGAAATTAATAAAAGATCTTTTTCATTAAAAGCAATAAGCATTGCCTCCAGTTTTTGCAGGGTGGCATCTTTGCGCCAGGCTTGAGCCATTTCCACAGCAGCTCTGCGCAAATCACCCCCAAAAGCTTCCAATTTACCTTCAAGCATATCTTGCAAACTGACTGCATCGGCTACGCCTCCAGCAAAACCAATTACTACCTGATCATGATAAATTCGTCTAATCTTTTTAGCGGTAGATTTTGCAATTACTTTTTCACCCAGGGTTACCTGTCCATCTCCTGCAATTGCAGTTTTACCATTAAATTTTACTGAACATATTGTTGTCATTTTTTTGCCTCATCTTTCTTATCATTGCGAGTGAAGTATTTTTCATAATTTGCCTGTAAGTTGCTCATAGTCACGTGAGTGTATATTTGTGTGGTAGATAAATTGTCATGACCCAAAAGTTCCTGTACACTGCGTAAATCTGCGCCGTTATTCAACATTGCCGTAGCAAATGAATGTCGCAATTCGTGCGGGTGTACCTTACCATTAATGCCAGCCTTATTAAAAACCCTTTGCATAATATACTCGATGCCACGATCCGTTAATGGTTTGCCTTTATTATTTAAAAAGACATAATCTGAACTGTCATTATCTTTTACAAGTTGATCGCGACCGTTTTCCAAATAATTAACTAACGCGGCTTTAGTTTTATCATCAAACGCAACGTATCTGTCTTTATTACCTTTACCGTGTACCAGAATTATCTTTAAATCTAAATCTAACTGCTTTCTTGTTAAGTTGCTTACTTCGCTAACCCTCATCCCAGTAGTATAAAACAATTCAATTAATGCTAAATTACGTAAAGTCAAGGGTTCATTTCCACTTAAAGAGTCAAATACTTGTTTCATTTCTGGTGCATAAAAAAACTGGGGTAACTTTCGTTCTTTAGTGCGCAAAACAATTGTTTGCGCTGGATCTATTTTAACAATTTTTCGTCTAGTTAAAAAGTGATAAAACGACCTGAGGCTAGACATTTTACGCGACTGCGTCGAACGCGCTAATTTGCGTTCTGTTATGTTTTGTAAAAAAATTTCAACATCACGTCTATTTATTTTTGACCAACCATTAAAGCCGCCATTTTCCTGCCAAAATTTTTTTGCTTCCAGCAAATCCGTTTGATAAGACATTATTGTTTTGGGACTATATTGACGTTCAATACGCAAATATGAGGTAAACAGCTTTATCAGTTTGTCTTTTCCAGCATCCATCTTAATGCAGCACTTCCTGTTGAAATTCCTTAAGACATTCTAGACCACGCTGGCTGATTTTTAAGTGGCGCTCTTTCTTGTTGCGCACTTTTGAACCTTCAAGTCCCGGAATTAATGCAAAACTGGCATTCATAGGTTGAAAATGCTTGATGTCAGCAGTAGTTACGTAATTAGCCATTGATCCTAAAGCTGTTAGTTTAGGAAAAGCAACCGGTTCTTGTCCACTTGCTCTTCTAGCAGCGTTAATCCCTGAAACCAGACCACTGCCAGCACTTTCAACATATCCTTCGACTCCAGTCACTTGTCCTGCAAAGAATAGACCTGGCTGCTTTTTTGCTTCATATGAGGCAGATAATACAGCTGGAGAAGCCATATACGTGTTGCGATGCATTTTTCCATATCTGATAAAACGTGCATGAGCCAAGCCAGGAATCATAGAAAAAACCCGTTTTTGTTCACCATACTTTAGGTGAGTCTGAAAGCCAACAATGTTATACATTGAGGCTACGGCATTATCTTGTCTAAGCTGAACAACTGCATAAGGAGTTTTTCCAGTAGCTGGATTTTCCAATCCTACAGGTTTAAGTGGACCAAAAAGCATAGTTTTCATACCTCTTTGAGCCATAACTTCAATCGGCATACAGCCCTCAAAAACGTCACTGTTTTCAAAGCTGTGAACTTCTGCAGTCTCCGCACTAACCAATTCCCGAGCAAATCTTTCATATTCTTCCTTTGTCATAGGACAATTTAGATATGCAGCTTCACCTTTGTCATAACGAGATTTTTTATAGACGATATCCATATCAATCGAATCAGCAGCAATTATAGGTGCCGCTGCATCAAAAAAATGCAGGCTTTCATTGCCTGAAAATTTTTGTATCTCTTCGGCCAGTTTATCACTAGTCAAGGGACCAGTAGCAATAATTGCAATACAATCTTGCGGAATCTGGGTAATCTCTTCATTATGAAAATTAATATTTGACATTGCATTAAGCTTACTGGTCACATAATCACTGAACTGCTCTCTGTCAACTGCTAATGCTCCACCAGCAGGTACCTGGGAATGATCAGCAGCTGCCATAATAAGCGAATCAAGCTGACGCATTTCTTCTTTTAATAAACCTACAGCATTAGATAACTGATTTGAACGCATTGAGTTTGTGCACACCAATTCAGCCAGCTTGTCTGTTTTATGCGCCGGGGTCATTTTTTTAGGACGCATTTCGTAAAAATCGACAGCAATTCCACGCTTTGCTAGTTGCCAGGCTGCCTCACTTCCGGCCAGACCGCCACCAATTACAGTTACTCTTTCAGGCATATGATCATATTCCTTTACTAAAATTATTTTACTTTATATACAAGAATATCATCAAATCATGACTGATCTGATGATATTAACATAAATTTAACTTTCTACAGTATCTTTTTCAGCACTTGTTTCTTCTTTATAATCGCCATTTGGACAAAGAACAACAGGTCCTTTTTTATTTCTTTTTTCAACTAGAAAATGACCACAGTTAGGACAATTGCGGTTAATAGGCTTGTCCCAAGAAACAAAGTCACAATCAGGGTAACGTGAACAGCCATAAAACTTGCGGTTACGCTTTGATTTTTTCTCAATCACGTCACCTTTGCCGCATTTCGGACAAATAACGCCAACCTTTTTTACAATTGCCTTTGTATTGCGACAATCTGGGAAACGTGAGCAGGCGTAAAATTTACCATAGCGTCCCATTTTAATGACCATGGGCGCACCACAGATATCACAATTGAAACCGGCAGGCTCATCTTTTATTTGCACCTTTTTGATATCAGCGTCAGCTTTATCCAGCTCTTTTTTAAAGGGATGATAATAATCATCAATTACTTTGACCCAATTTTTCTTGCCCTCTTCAATTCCGTCAAGATCATTTTCCAGTTGCGCTGTAAAGTCGATGTTGACAATATCAGGGAAAAATTTTTCGATCAAATTATCGACAATCTCGCCTAGCTCTGTGGGAACGATAGATTTACCATCTAATTTAACGTAGTAGCGTCGCTGGATAGTATCAATTGTCGGTGCATAGGTTGAAGGACGACCAACACCATTTTCTTCTAATGAATGAACTAAGCTGGCCTCTGTGTATCTGGCAGGTGGCATAGTGAAATGCTGCTTATTATCAGACTTGGCTAACTTAACTTTATCTCCCTCGTTTAATTCAGGTAATTCAACATTTTTTTCCTGTTGATTATCATAAACTTTGGTAAAGCCGGCAAATTTCATTTTTGAGCCCGTAGTTCTGAATACTACTCCATTTTGTGTAATGTCTGCTCTTACTGTGTCATAAACAGCTGGAGTCATCTCACTGGCTAAAAATCTGGACCAAATCAATTTATACAAACGATATTGTTCAGTAGTTAAAACAGATTTGAGAGACTCTGGAGTTCGATAAACACTGGTTGGCCTGATAGCTTCATGTGCATCTTGTGCATCCTCTTGGTTTTTGAAATGGCGTGCTCCTTTAGCGGCATATTCTTTGCCATAATTTTCATTTAAAAACTTAGAGGCTTCTGCTTGTGCGATTGGGGATGTCCTTTTGGAATCAGTTCTCATATAGGTAATCAAACCGACTGTACCCTGTTTACCCAGGCTAATGCCTTCATAAAGCTGCTGGGCAATGCTCATCGTTCTTCTCGTACGATAATTCAGACGTTTGTTTGCTTCCTGCTGCATTGTCGAAGTTGTAAAGGGAGCGGCAGGCTGACGTCGACGCTCACGTTTAACAACATTTGCGACTTGAAAGTTTTTCTTTTTATCAATTTTAGCCAAAACTTTTTTGACAGAATCATTATCAGGTAAATCAGTTTTCTTGCCGTTAATACCCCAAAACTGACCATTAAAAGTCTTTCTTAATTTTTTGAATTCTGCATCAATAGTCCAATATTCCTGTGGCTTAAAGTTCTTGATTTCCTTTTCACGATCAATTACCAGCTTTAATGCGACTGACTGAACACGTCCAGCACTCAATCCCTTTTTGACTTTTTCCCACAAAATAGGAGATAGTGAATAGCCAACAATTCTGTCCAGAATACGGCGAGCTTGTTGAGCATTGACAGTGTCCATATCAATTGTTCTCGGGTTTTTAAAACTGTTTTTGACAGCATCTTTAGTGACTTCGTTGAATGTCACCCTATTTTTATCTTTTTGATCTAAATTGAGCACATGAGCAACATGCCAGGCAATTGCTTCACCCTCTCGGTCTGGGTCAGATGCCAAATAAACATCTTTGGCTTTTTTAGCTTCCGACTTAAGTTCCTTAATGGTATCGCCTTTACCCCTAATAGAAATATATTTTGGCTTATAATTATTGTCAAAATCAATTCCCATTTGCGACTTGGGCAAGTCACGAACATGACCTTTAGAAGCAATTACACGATAATTACGTCCTAAATATTTTTCAATTGTTTTAGCCTTAGCCGGAGACTCAACTATTACTAGTGTCTTCTTACGTTTCTTTGGCTTAGATTTAGTAGGCATCAAAAGCCTCCTCATTAAATTCTTTTTTAAATACTCATTTGAGAATAGAATATTTAACTACTAATTGTCAAATCTTTCAAGTCGCAAATCAAAATCAGTGATTGGATATGCACCTGCTTGAATAAGTTCATTGGGTCCTTGAGACAGCTCACTGGTAATTGGACCAGGTAAAGCGTAAATATCACGATTCTCTTGTAAAGCTAAGTTTGCTGTAATCAGAGAACCTGACTTCTGCTTTGCCTCAGTAACAATTACACTTTCAGCTATCCCAGCCAAAATTCTGTTTCGTTGGGGAAATCTATAGGGTCTTGGTGGAGTGTCAGGTAGATATTCACTCACTAGCAAACCTTTTTGAGCAATTTCTTCCTGCACCTGCTGATTTATCGAAGGATAAAAATAATTTAAACCATTACCCACCACTGCAATTGTTTGTCCATTAAATTTCAGTGCTGCGTTATGTGCCATAACATCGACACCCTTAGCCAATCCACTGGCAATAATAAAGTCATCTTTTATTAAATTGGGCACAATTTTATTCAAAACTAAGCCACTGTAACCAGTGGCTTGACGTGAACCAACAATTGTAACAATTCTTTTCTGAAGTAAATTCAAATTTCCTTGTAAAAATAAAATTAAAGGTGGCTGATATATTTGACGTAGTTTTTCGGGATATTCTTTATCAAAAAAACTGATAACCTGACATTGTTTTTCTATTCTTCTGATCATTTTATCCGCATAAATATCATTATAAGCATTTAGACAGACTTTTATCAAATTACTTGTCAAATTTAAGTTTTTAACAGTCTGAATGTCAACATCAGCAACTTTTAACTGGCTCGCAACACGTAACATCTTAACATATCCGATGCCTTTTTGTAATTTCAAGCGCAAGAGAAAATTGGTAGTCTTCATAAAAAACCTCCTAAATACAAATACGTAAAAAGGAGGCATATTTTTTATTTATAAAAAGAATTCACTGGTGCAAAAGTTTTACGATGAATTGGCGTTGGACCAAATTTTTCAAGTGCTTGAAGATGAGCCTGAGTGCCATAGCCAGCATTTTCATCAAAATGATATTCAGGGTAAATTTTGGCGTAGTCAGCCATCAATTTATCCCTGAATACTTTGGCAACAATGGAAGCAGCAGCAATAGAATTGGATTTTGAGTCGCCCTTTATTAACCGAACCTGCGGCAATTTAACCGGTACTTGCATAGCATCAACCAGCAAAGCATCAGGTTTGACGTCTAAATTCATTACAGCTTCAGCCATTGCTAAACGGTCTGCTTCATAAATATTTATTTCATCAATCACTTGCGAGCTTTTTATGCCAACTGCCACACTAACAGCTTCCTTTAAAATTAAAGGGTATAATTCCAAGCGGCGACTGGCACTTAATTTCTTAGAGTCATTAACATCTGTCAAATCAAAATTGTCATCAATAATTACAGCAGCTGTCACAACAGGACCAGCTAATGGTCCTCTGCCAACTTCATCTACCCCTGCAACGATCTCCTGTTTGGCCCAAAAAGTTTTCTCATAGGCAAACCTTTTTGTGAATGCAGCCTTTTTCTTGGCTAATTTTTGCTGGCGATTATGATAACTAAGTAAGAGCTTTTGAACGCCTACACGAGTATCGTTTTCTAAAATACTCAAATCTTCTGGGTTGACCGGGCCTTTTGAAAGAAATTTTTTTATTTCACCAATTGTCATATCCGATCCAAAGTAACCCTTCCTATTTTTCCTTTACGTAAACGCTGCAGTAGGTACATAGAGAAACGATCATAATCGTCACGCATGCCATATTCTTCCGTTAGTGCCAGTAACAGATCAGTATCATTAATGTTTTGAATTTCTTCTTTGGAAGTTCTAGCAAATTTGATTAAATCATTCAAATAGTGCTTGCGTAACTTTGCTAATAAAAATAAAGCAACATCATCAGCGCTAAAGACAGTATCCTTAATCGCCCCAAGCGCAGCAAGCTTTAATCCAACTGTTTGATCCTCAAATTTAGGCCACAAAATGCCAGGTGTATCTAAAATTTGAATATTATCCGCAGTTTTGAGCCAATTTTGCCCCTTGGTTACTCCCGGTTTATTACCAACCTGAGTGACATTGCGACCAACAAGACGATTAATAATTGTGGACTTGCCGCAATTGGGGATACCAGCAATTGCAACTCTGATAACAGGGCTTGATGCACCTTTTTGTTGTAATTTTTCAATTTTCGCTGCAGCAGCTTTTTTGATCATCTTCACGAGCACTTGCATATTGGTATTATGAAGAGAATCCAGAGCCATCACAAACTTTCCTTTAGTGGTAAACTTTTTCTGCCACCTTTTAGTCATCACTGGATCTGCCAAATCAGCTTTATTTAGAATAATCAAATGTGGTTTACTGCCTACAAGTTTTTCGATCATTGGGTTACGTGATGATTGAGGAATTCGTGCATCTAAAACTTCTACAATGACATCAATTAAATTCATTTTATCTTCAAGTTGATTCCGAGCTTTATTCATATGCCCTGGATACCACTGAATATTAACCATTTTTTGCCTTTCTTACGCGAAAAGGGCTCCATAGCAATTAGGAGCCCTAATTTAATACGTCATCTTTTCACGATACATTTGATATGCTTTGTCAAAAATGCTCATGCTTGGTAAATAACCACCATTAAGCTCAAGATAATCAGATAATTTTTCATAATTTTGCTCTTGCTTGGGAAAAGTCTGATCATTTTGTGCATTATTTGCAAACTGCGCAACTTCATCATTTGAATCAGCATTACGCTGTGTCATTAAATAGCGATAAAAGCTTTCTCTATATGCCAATTTTTACTCCGTGTAATACAAAACTGCGTATGCTCCCATCCCTGCATGCGTTGCAATAATAGGACTGGTTTCTCGCACTAAAACATCAATTTTAGAATTAATATCTTTAATTTTTTGGGCAAAATCTAGTAGCTTTTGCGGTGTGCTTCCCGTTGCAACATATGAGATGCCGACTTCCTTGATTTTTTCTTTGTTGGCCTCAATTTCATCTAAAATGCGTTTATCAAAAGCTAAAGAAAACTTCTTGCCTCTTCCTTTTTTTGCAATTTTCAAATGACCATTCGGCATTTGCAATTCAATGTGTATATTAAGCATGTTGACAATTTTACCAGCTAAAGGACCTAACCGTCCACCTTTAACCACATTTTCTAAATTGACAATAAGTAAATGCAAACGCTGAGTTTTTTTAATTTTTTCAATATGAGCCAAAATTTCAGGAATACTTTTGCCAGCGGCAATATCTCGCGCAGCTGCCAAAACCTGAAATCCTTCAGAACGATCAGTTAATTCAGAGTCAACTATATGTACCAGATCTGATTTACCAGTTAGCTTAACTGCCTGACGAGCTGCATCAATTGTGCCGCTTAATACCTTCGCCAAAAATATGCCAATGACTTCGCTACCATCTTTAGTTAATTCATTAATCGTATTAACCATAGTTCCGATAGGTGGTTGGCTCGTAGTTGGCAACTTTTTAGATTCACTCATTTTTTGGACAAATTGCTGTCTGGTTATTTCCACTCCGTCAAGATAAGTATCACCATCGATTGTGACCGATAAAGGCACAACGGTTATATGATATTTTTTAATTTCCTCCGGCGTTAACTGCGCGGAAGAATCAGTCAAAATTTTTATTTCTGACAACGTACTCGCCCTCAATTCTGATTTGATGTTCTCATTTATGATAGAATGTGAACTGTATTAATTATAATTATTATAGCAAAAAAACTAGCAAAAAAAAGAAAGCGAACAAACTGTTTCATTATGAAATTGCAAAAAATCTGGCAAGAACCTGAACAAAGATCCAAAACTTATTACATAGTAGATAATATCCTCAGTGCTGTCACGCATGGAATTGGTTTTTGCCTGGCAGTTGCCGGATTAGTACTTTTAATTATCAAAGCCGTTTCAACACATAGTCTATTAAGAATAGTTACTTTCACTATTTATGGCTCTTGTTTGCTTCTGCTTTATCTTTTCTCTACACTTTTCCATAGTCTCATCTTCACTCGGGCTCGCAATGTTTTTCAAATTTTTGATCATTCATCAATTTTTCTGCTAATTGCAGGATCATATACTCCCTTTTCCCTTGTAGCAATAGGTGGCAAATGGGGCATAATGTTATTTACTCTGGTTTGGATAATTGCGATATTTGGCATCATCTACTACATTTTTAATCGTGGCAAACACGTTATATTAGACACTATTTTATACGTTGCTATGGGCTGGCTGGTAATTTTAGCAGGTAATCATTTGTATGTACGACTCAGCCCCGTTGGGTTCTGGCTACTAGTTAGCGGAGGTGTAGCTTATACTGTTGGTGCACTATTATACACAATGAAAAGGATTCCCTTTATTCATGTGATTTGGCACCTGTTTGTCATTTTAGGATCAACTTTAATGTTTTTTTCTGTTCTTCTTTATGTCTAGGTTAATTTATTTGCTGCAAATATTCCTGGATTTCATCTTCAGAATTATCTAACTCTCCTGCAATAACTTTTAGTTTAATTTGATTAAGAATTTGACCCAATTTTGGTCCAGGCTTTATGCCGTTTGCAATCAAGAATTGACCGTCAATAGCCAATTCTGACATTGACTTAATTGGCAAAGCTGTATAGCGATCAACCAGTGCTTCGGAATTGACCGGCTGTCCTAAAATATGCGCCACGTCTATTGTGTTAAGCAAAATATCTTTACCGGCATTAAACAGCTCAAGATCAGAAGGCGATTTTTCAGAAATCAAATCAAACAGAGCCACAATTTTTCTGACTTTTTCTGTCATAGCATTTGAATTTTTCCAATCACGCATAAAGCGGGCTATTTGGTTATCTGAAATTTTTAACAAAATAATAATTATAGACCAAAGACTGGTTTCCAAACTGGGGTTAAATTTTAACTTAGGATAAATTGCCAGTAAATCACTTTTACCAGCAAAATCAGGCACGCTTTCACTTAACTTCGTTTGTAAAAAGATTTTGAAAGCAGCTCGCGAATTTGTTCCAGTGCCCATCTTGACAAATTCATCACGGATTCTTTCGACAGAAATTTTGGACAGTAATTGATGTAAATCACTTACTGCTTCTTTAGTTTCAGATTCAAGGTCAAAATTAAGCTGGCTCATGAAGCGTACCGCTCTCATCATACGCAAAGCATCTTCATGAAATCTTTTCATGGGATCTCCTACGGCTTTAATAAGATGTTTTTGCAAATCCCCCAAGCCATTGAAAAGATCAATTATTTCCCCTGTTCTGTTCATTGCCAATGCATTGATGGTAAAATCACGTCTTTTTAAATCTTCAGCTAGATTTTGTACAAAAGTGACATGATCCGGTCGGCGAAAGTCTTGATAACCCGATTCTGTTCTAAATGTGGTAATTTCATAACTAGCGCCATCATTTAAAACAGTAACAGTACCATGTTTAATTCCTGTATCAATAGTTTTTGGAAAAATTCTTTTTACTTCTGCGGGATATGCACTGGTAGCAATATCTATGTCGTGAATCGGTCTTTTTAAAATCAAATCGCGAATCGATCCTCCTACAAAATATGCTTCATAACCAGCTTGCTCTAACTGCTTGAGCACGGGAAAAGCGGCTGTAAAAATTGGTGGTAAATTGTTTATTTTTATCATTATTATCTCAACTCATTTATCTGTGTTTTTATTTTTAATTTATGGTAATTTTAAAGTATCAATTTATATAAAGAAAGTTTTATTATCATGAAAAAGATTAACAAAAGAATTATTTTTGAACTTATAATGATCATGACTGGCTGTGGGATTTATGGCTTCAGCCTTGACGTGATCTCCGCACCAAATAGGCTTACAGATGGTGGCATTAGTGGCATTACTTTGCTTTTGAGACACTTCTGGGGCGTTAACATGGGTTTATCGTCTTTGCTATTAAATATTCCTTTGATAATTCTTGGATATCGTTTTATGGGTAAAAGACTTTTAGCCTATACTATCTGGGGAACTCTTTGGCTGTCATTTTTCTTGTGGTTCTGGCGCTTAACCCCTATTATATATCAATTGAACTTAGAACACGACCTCTTCCTATCTGCAATACTTGCTGGAACCCTTTCTGGTATAGGCTTGGGTTTAGTTTTTCGGTATAATGGCACTTCTGGTGGCACAGATATTATTGCCCGCATTATGCAAATGAAGTATGGCATGTCTTCTGGCAAAGTTTTATTGTTCTGCGATACGATTATTTTATTATCATCCTTATCATATTTAGACCTCAAGCATATTATGTATACTTTAGTAGCAGCATTTATTCTTTCTAAAGTTATGGATGCCGTCCAGCAAGGAGCCTATTCTGCACGTGGTCTGCTTATTATCTCTGATAATTATCAACAAATTGCTAAAATGATAGATTTGAAATTAGATCGTGGTTTTACTTATCTTGAAGCTCGCGGTGGTTATAAAAAAACCAAACGACCTGTAATCTATCTTGTTGTTTCACCAAGAGAAATTCCATTAGTAAAAGAACTGATTGCTGCAGAAGATCCTCATGCTTTTGTTAGCGTCATTGAAGTCCATGAAGTCTTAGGAGAGGGTTTTACTTATAAACAAAAAAGCCATCACCTTCTGATTAGAAAATGATTCTTCACATCAAGCTAATTTGGTGGGAACTGATAAAAACAACGGGCTAATAAATCTAAAATGATTTATTAGCCCGTTAAACTTATAAATAATAAAAATGAAGCATAAAAACTTTCTTTTTCATCAAAGTACATATTGTTTTAATCATTATAACAATTCATCATTCAATTCCTGCATCTCAGTATCCTCAGGTTCGAGTTTCAAATAAGAGTTTAATAATTCTTTGACGATATCTTTTGAGTTTGGCTCAGTATTGAAGAAACGAATCATTTGTTTTAAAAAAGCACTGTTATTTTTAAATTCAGGATAAGCCAGTAAAAATTCACTTTTGGCTTTTGCGCTCTGATCTAAATTTTGGTAAGAAAGAGCTAAATTCCAATGAGCTTGAGCTTCCAGATCTTCATCGTCAACTTTGGCAAAAAGTGCAATATTTTCATCATTTTTATTTTCCTTAACATAAAGATTAGACAATTGTATGCGTAAATCTAAACTTTCAGGAATATTTTTAATACCTTTTTTTAGCAAGTTTTCAGCAGTATCCAATTCGTTCAATTTAACTGCTGCTTGTGCACCCTTTTTGTATAAAACTGGATCTAGTTCATTGTAGGCAAGACCGGCCTGAGCAGAACGTAATTCCTGCTCATTATTGTTCTTGTGCTCGTATGCTGTAGTTAGCAAGCGGTACGCATTTACATAATCGGGACTCTGATCAATTACCTCATTTAAGTATTTAATTGCCTGATCGTCTTTGTTCAATGCTAACATGACTAATGCAGCCTGATATTTACTATCAATGTCAAGAATATCATTGCCATTTTTGGCAATAACTTCGCCGGCCTCTTCATACCGTCCTAATTTTGCAAGGGTTTGAAAAAGACGATCGTTTAAATTTACTTCACTAAAAGTTTTATGTCGTTTTATCAAATCTTGATATCTGTTAAGAGCCTGTTCGTAGTTACCACTGAGATAATCGAGTTCAGCCAAACCGAACTTTACAACATCCTCATCTGGGGCAATTTTTTCTGCCTCTAGCAGTTTTTTATAGGCTGTTTCAATCAAACCATTTGTTTGATAATAATCAGCTTGAACTAATAAGCTGTCAAGATAAGAGGAAGAATCAGGAGCAATATTATAAAGCAAAGTAAGACCATCTTCATCTTTACCGTCATTTAATAAAATCTCTGCTAAATATATTTTGAAAATGTCCTCTCGGGGAAAACGAGCAATTAAACTGCGATATATTTCTTTTGCCAGATCTGAAAAACCCAATCCTACTAAATTTTCTGCCAATGAGGCTAAGATTTCAGGTTTATCCTTTTCTAAAGCTTTTTCTAATAATATTTTTTCTTGAGAAAAATCCTGCTGCTCAATTACATCAAGAAGCTTTTCAGAGTAGCTCATTCTCATTCCTCCATTACTAACTATCTATATTACCCAACTTAATCAGTTTAAATGATAACACACAAAAAGATGATGGCGAATTAGCCACCATCTTTTTAGATAAAACTATTAAGCTATTTAACAGCTTCTTTAAGAGCCTTACCGGGTCTAAATGCTGGTACAACACTTGCTGGAATTTGAATTTCTTTGCCAGTTTGTGGATTACGTCCTTTACGGGCTGCACGCTTACGCACTTCAAAAGTTCCAAAACCAATTAATTGTACTTTCTTACCTTTAGAAAGGTCATCTTGGATAGAACTAAAAATTGCATCAACTGCTGCAGCTGCATCTTTTTTAGTTAATTTTGTCTTTGATGCAACTTCAGTGACTAATTCTGCCTTATTTGCCATTGGGAAATCACCTCCTGATACTTGAATCTTATTTTAAGATTCCTAATTAATTCCTCAATTGAGAAACAAGGAATAAATGATTATTTAAATCACTATTTCCTTGATTTCAAAATAGCACAAAACCCCTGATACAACAAGCAATTTAAACTAAAAATGTGATTTTTATGCATTTGGTAGATACAAACTATTTTCTTTTTCGTGCAATTATCTTAATGGGGGTTCCATCAAAATCAAAATTTTCACGTAGCTGATTGATCAAGAAGCGTTGATAAGAAAAGTGCATTAATTCAGGATCATTTACGAAAACTACAAATGTCGGCGGATTAGTAGATACTTGGGTCATATAATAAACTCGTAATCTCTTTCCTTTAATCATTGGTGTTGGAACCAATTTGCTTGCTTCTAATAATAAATCGTTTAATACACTGGACTTAATTCTTTGTTGTTGATTTCGAAAAACTTTTTGTACTAGCTTCGGAATCTTTTCTATATTTTGACCAGTTTTAGCAGAAATAAATAATATTGGAGCATAGTCAAGATACTGAAATTCAGTTCGTATAGTTTGTTCAAAGTCCTTGCCGCTATTACTGGTTTTCCTTGGTAAATCCCATTTATTGACTAAAATAATGATGCCTCGTCCAGCATCATGAGCATATCCTGCAACATGTTTATCCTGTTCCCTAATGCCTGTACTTGCATCAAGTACCAAACATACAACATTAGAATGCTCAATGGCACCCATTGCTCTCATTACAGAATATTTTTCAGTTTTTTCGTAAACTTTTCCTCTACGCCTTATGCCAGCTGTATCTACAATTCTGAATTTTGTGCCATCCTGCGTTTTAAATGGAGTATCGACTGCATCTCGGGTAGTTCCTTCCTCGTTATTAACGATCACTCTTTTTTCGCCTACTAGACGATTGACAATTGAGGATTTACCTACATTTGGTCGACCAATAACACTAAATGATATTTGCTCATTATTATTCAAGCTTATGTCTTTGGGCAAGCTGGCCACTATTTGATCCAGCAAATCTCCAATACCTGTACCATGCACACTCGAAATCGGAATCGGATCACCAAAACCTAAACTATAAAAGTCATAAATGTCCATACGCTGTTCAGGATTATCTGCTTTGTTAACCGCTAAAATCACCGGTTTTTTTGTTTGATAAAGCATCTGAGCTATCCGTTCATCTAGATTAGTAACATGATTTGTAACATTAGTTAAAAATACGATGACGTCGGCTTCTTCAATTGCTATTTCTGCCTGTGCTCTGATTTCTTCTTCAATATTACTATCTTCCCAGGTAATTCCACCAGTATCTATTAAATCAAATTTATGACCTAACCACTCAGCTGGAGCATAATTACGATCTCTGGTAACACCGGGTTTATCTTCCACTATTGCTAAACGTTGATTAATAATACGGTTGAAAAGCGTTGATTTACCAACATTAGGCTGTCCTACAATTGCAACTACAGGTAAAACCATTTTTCAGCCTCCTTTTACAAATAAAAAAACCGACTCTAAAGTCGGCTTTTTTATTAAATTTAATGACGATCCTTTAATTGATCACCAATGATGTCACCTAAAGCAAAGCCACTGTCATCATTATTCATATACTTCTTGTTAACTGAATTGTGATTGTAAGAATTATGTGAGCGATTTCCTTCGCCATCAGAGTTCTTAGGTTCAGCAGCTTTCATAGAAAGTGAAATGCGACGTTCATTAGGGTCAATATTTAAAACTTTTACTTTAACTTTTTGACCAACTTTTAAAACATCACTAGGCTTGTCTACGTGTTTATATGATATTTCTGAAACATGAACTAAACCTTGAATACCATCAGCAACTTCAACAAAAGCTCCGAAGTTAGTTAAAGACTTAACTTCACCTTCAAATACATCGCCTTCGTGTAAGTCAGCTGTAGCTTGTTCGAATGGAGAAGGTTCAGTTTGCTTAATGGAAAGGGAGATGCGATGTCTATCATCATCAATACCAATTACTTTAACTTTTACATCTTGACCTGCCTTTAAAACATCACTTGGCTTGTCAACATGCTTATATGAAATCTCGGAGATATGAACTAATCCGTCCACACCACCTACATCAACAAAAGCACCAAAGTTAGTCAGACGAGAAACCTTACCTTCAACAACGTCACCCACAACTAATTGTGATGCAACATTATCAAAAGCTTCTTCACGTTCTTCTTCAATTAAGTCTTTGTGAGAAAGGATTAAACGGTTCTTACTTGGATCAATCTCTGTAATCTTGAGTTTCATCGTTTTACCAATAAATGGCTTAAGGTCTGAAACATAACGATTTGAAATCAATGAAGCAGGTAGAAATCCTCTTGTACCCACATCAACTAATAAACCGCCACGAACTGAAGAAGTGACTGTACCTTCAATTGTCTTGCCTTCTTCAAAGTCTTTTTGCAATTCATCGTAAGCTTCTCTTTCCTTTAAGCGGGTAACTGAGAAGAAGAATTCTCCGTTTTCTTTGTCACCGCCAGCTTTTCTCAAAACCAAAGCTTTGAGCTTATCTCCAGGCTTAACTGCTTCACGTAGGTCAACGTTGCGATCCGAAGTGTATTCACGACGAGGAATTACACCTTCAATACCGGCATTTTCAACACCAACATCGATTTGACCTTCTTCAACGTCTAATACTTCAACATCTACAATATCTCCGACCTCAACTCCTTGCATTTGCTTTAATGCATCTAAAAATTGATTACTGTTTTCTGACATTATTTACCTCCCAATATCATACTCTAATTTTAAATGAAAGTTTGATATTTTTCTACTGTTTTATACCCTTTTTTTATAGTTTTTTTTGACTTTTTTTAATTTCTGATAAAATTGCATTTACCACTTGATCAACACTCATAGAAGTAGTGTCTATTTCAATAGCATCTTGTGCCTTTTTTAATGGTGAAATTTTTCGGTGTGAGTCCTTATAATCTCTTTCTGAAATATCGTGCTCAATTTCTTCAAGAGACTGATTAGTTTTAATCCCTCTTTCTTTAAAATCTAGCATTCTTCTTTCAGCGCGAGAATGAACTGAAGCAACCAAAAATATCTTTACTGCAGCGTTGGGCAAAACCGTAGTTCCAATATCACGTCCATCCATCACAACGTCCATTTTGCCGGCCATTTGCCTTTGCAGACTGACCATTTTTTCCCTGATTCCGGCTAATGCCGAAACTTGAGAAACATTGGCAGAAATATCAGGAGTACGTATTGCCTGAGTAATATCTTTATTACCAGCATATATTTTTTGCTGACTATTTTTAAATTTAAATTCAATTTTTTCATGATCAATGGCAGTTAAAATACCTTTTTCATTGCCGTAATCAATGTTATTTTCTCGTGCAATCCAAGTCGAAGCCCGATACATTGCCCCCGTATCAATATATGTAAAATTAAGCTTATGGGCGATAATTTTTGCTACAGTACTTTTTCCAGCTGAAGCTGGACCATCAATTGCTATTTGCATTCCAATAAAAAAGGGACTTAAGTCCCTGTCCTTTCTAAATTATCTAATTCGTAAAGTTTGTCCTGTATCCACCTGGCTATTGGGATCAAGTTGATTCAACTCTGCCAATTGGCCAACTGAAATGTTAAAATGGCGGGCAATACTAGTCAAGGAATCCCCTTCTTGTACGACATATTGTTTAATCACAACATGTTTCTTTTTAGGCTTTTTTGGAGTTTTTTTAGATGATTTTGTCTTTGTTTTAGCCTTGGCTTTGGTTTCTTTACTTTTTACAGGCTGAACCGTAGCCTTTTTATTAGTATCTTTTTTCTTAGTATTTTCTTTTCTGGCAGCTTTACGTACTTCAACTGCTTTTTCGTTTGAACCATTGTTTGATGCCAAATTATGAACCACAGGAACAAGACCGATAAGAATAACTACAATCAGAATTATCAAAGCAATCCAGCCTTTTGATACGGAAGAATAAGTTTCTACTCTCGACTTTTTTGGACGCTTATAATGCTGATATGGTTCTTTTGAGTTATTATTCATCTGAAAAACCTCCTTACCTAACCTGTTTAATTTTAGCATATTTAACATTTAAGTGGACAAAAAAATCGGTCATTTACTAGACCGATTTACAATATTTTTAAGATTTAATTTCTAAGATTAAAATTTTTCCTTACAAAAGGTTTGAAAGTTCTCAGAACAGTTTCAAATAGTAAATAAACTACGACGCCATTGATTGTTCCTTTTAACAAGTTAAATGGAACTATAATGCCAAAAATATATGCACTCATTGATGGAATGTGTAGCAGTTTACCCAAGTAAACCTTTTCAGTAAAAGAAAGTAAACCAGAATATCCATGTATTGTCGGCAAATTAGGTACAGTAGTTACTGCATAAAAAGGCGTTAAAACCAATGCATTCAGTACAGAAAGTACAAATGCCATAGCTATAATACCGAGAATAATACCTAAAATTGGTTTTAAATATTTTTTAGAAAAATTTTTCTCATCCTTGCTAATATTCTTTGTTAAATAATAAAATGGCAAAGCAAAAGATATTGAAGCTAAAAAAGCTGCTGACTGTCCTACCAAACTAGGTAAAGCAAAACCTTTATAAATTAAATTAATCAGCATTCTGACAAATGCAATAAAAATACCAGGTCCTGGTCCGAATAAAAATGTCCCAATTGTGATTACGACATCCGAGAAGTCAAACTTTAAAAAACTAGTTATCGGCAACGGTATTTCCAAAAGCATTAACACATAGGCAATTGTACCAATTAAAGTATAAGCCAAAATATTAACTAAATTGTTTCTGCTTTTCTTTTGCAAAATTCTTACCTCCAAAAAAACTCGGTCTGTTGCTCCTAGCAACAGACCGAGTAAAAGTAAGCTTAAGATCTTGGCTTTTAGTTTAGTCTGTCTTCTTTCATCTAGACTCTAACTATCGGTATCTCAATAGATTCCACCACTTGCGTGGGTCGTGGACTTACACCACCGGTCGGGACTTTCACCCTGCCATGAAGACAACAAACTTATTTATCAAATTTCACATACTATACTAATCTACGTTTTTTAATCTGTCAACTTCTTCATGAGACAATTCTCGGTACGTTCCTGAAATAAGAGAGTCAAGTGTAAGAAAAGCGTATTTCTCGCGTGCTAATTTTTTCTCCTGGTGGTGAACTGCCTTGAACATTCTTTTTACTTGATGATATTGACCTTCATGAATTGTCAATTGCACTATTTGATTGTCCTTTTTACGATCAGTCCTAATAACCTTAACTTTTGCAGGAGCACAGCGATGACGATCAATTTTAACTCCATGCTTCAGCTGACTGATTTCATCAGGCGTCAAAATGCCAGAAATCTTGGCAACATAAACCTTGGCTACATTGTTTCGCGGATGCATCAATAAATTGGCCAGTTCACCATCATTAGTCATTAAAAGTAATCCAGAAGTATCATAGTCTAGTCTGCCGATTGGATATAGTCGATAAGGCAAATCTTTAAAATAATCGACAACTGTTTTTCTCCCCTTATCATCATTTGCAGTTGAGACCACTCCTCTAGGCTTGTAAAAGAGATAAGTATGCAAACTTTCTCTTTCAATGGGCTCACCATCAACCGTAATATTACTAAAAGTATCCACTTTAGTACCCAGTTTAGTTACTACATTGCCATCAACAGTGACTCGACCTTCAGAAATCATTTTTTCAGCCTTGCGCCTGGAAGCAATTCCTGCCTCAGCAATTACCTTTTGCAACCGTTCTAAAACCATTATTTTGCTCCTTTTTGAGTTTTTGCAATATTTTTATCAGCTTGTCCTTTAGCTGCAAACAAATCTATTTCACCTTCACTATTAATGCTATCATCTTCGAAATCTTCTATTAATGGTAAATCAGCCAAACTTTGGTACCCAAAGTATTGCAAAAAATACTCACTTGTTACATATAAATTAGGATGACCCGGCGCATCTTTTTTTCCATTAATTTTAACTAATCCACGCCAGATTAAAGTTTGCAGAGCCCCAGATGAATTTACGCCTCTGATGTCATCTATCTCTACACGTGTAATTGGTTGCCGATAAGCAATAATAGATAGTATTTCCAATGCCGATTGACTTAAGCTCTTTGATAAATCTTTTTGAAAAAAATTTTCGATTGTTTTACTAACTTCTGGTCTAGTTGTCAATTTGTAAACATCATTAAGATGTTGGATTTGTAATCCTGAATCAGGATTTTTTTGTAATTTTTCTCGTAAATTTTTGCTTATTTCTCGCAATGCAGGTTTGCCAACCTGCAAAAGTTCGCATAAGTTGCTGCTTTCAATGCCATTATCGCCGGCAACATATAATAACGCTTCTAACTGCGCCATTTTACTTATCATTACTACCAACTCTTTCCAAGTTCAGGTCACCAAACATCCTCTTTTGTTTTACCCGAATTTTCTGTTTTTTACAAAGTTCAAGCAGTGCAAGGAACATACCAATAACATCAGATAAAGTTTTCATTTTTTGACAACAGGCAAAAAAACTTAACCGCTTGTTTCGTGCCAATTCCTCTTGCAAGAAAGTACTCATTTCTTTGACGGAAGTTTCCTTTACTTCAACTGAAACAATATCAGGCTGTCTGATTTTCAGTCTTTGTAAAATAATAATAAAAGTATTAGCTAATTCAGTAGAAGTAATTTGTCCTTTTGGCAAAGGCTGAATTTTTTTGCTTTCTGGAGCACTTTCCTCTTTAGCAGCAGTAATTGGGACTTCCTCATTGCGCTTTTTGAAGTATGCTGAAACTTTTTTAAAAACCGAGTAAGTAATAAGCTGCTGTACTAATTCATCTCTTGGATCCTCTTGTTCATCATTTTCTTCAGTAAAATCATTTTGCGGAAGAAGAGATTGAGACTTAATTCGCAAAAGCATCGATGACATAACAAAATATTCTCCTGCAATTTTCAAATTAAGTTTTTGCATTTGGTGCAAATAAGCTAGATATTGGCTTGTAATCTGAGCTATTGGAATGTCATAAATATCAATTTTTTGCACTTTTATTAAATGCAATAGCAGATCCAAAGGGCCTTCAAAGTTAGGCAGTTCAAGGGTAAGGTTATCACTCATTTTTCTGTATCCTTTTTTAGATACTTAATTAAATAAATATATTCAGGAACAGCCGTAATAACTTTGCTGGGATTATTTTGTGCCAACTCTTGAACGGCTCTAGCTTCGTACTTAACTTTACGATAATCAGGAGCAAAAGAAATATAACGAATGATTACAAAATGTTTACTTGATTGTGTACCTACCACCCCTATAAAATTAGGAGCCTTGGAACGATAGAGATATAAGCAAAACTCGGCACTACTTTTATTTAATTGAATTTCATCCTTGAGATTAGCCAGATTTTTAAAATCAGATAGATAAGATAATAAGCCCATAGCTACCTTTTCTTTATCATTTTTACATTCAATTAGCATTTAACCACCTTATGTTCGAGGATGCGTTTTTTCGTAAACTTGTAAAATATGTTTTTGGGACAAATTTGTATAAATTTGAGTTGTACTAATATCTGAATGTCCCAAAATTTCTTGGACAACACGTAAATCTGCCCCATTTTCCAATAAATGTGTTGCAAAAGTATGTCTTAAAGTATGTGGAGTAACATTTTTTTGAATACCAGCCATTTTACAATAATGCTTAATAATTTGCCAAACGGCTTGTCTTGTTAAAGAGCCTCCCCTGCTATTAAGAAAAATAAAATCAGTGTTTTTGCCAATTTTTAATATTAATGGATCACGAACTTTTTCCTTATAGCTGTCTATCCAACTTAAAGCTACTTCGCTAATTGGAATTAATCGCTCTTTTGATCCCTTGCCAAAAACTTTGACCAGTTTCAGTTCTTCATGCAAATCAGTAAACTTGAGATTAATTAATTCGCTTACTCTAATCCCAGTTGCATACAAAGTTTCAAGTAAGGCTCTATCACGCAAACCCAACTGCTTTTTAGTATCAGGTTGTTCAAGCAAATTATTAACTTCATTAACTGTCAAAGCGACTGGCAAAGTACGACGCTTTTTAGGTGAATCTATTTCAAGCATTGGATTGAGCTTTTGAATATTCTGTCTTACCAGCCACTGGTAGAACTTACGCAAACTAGTAATTAAGCGGCTAATAGAACTTGTGGCCTTTTTTTGATCGCGTTGTTCTGCCAAAAAAGCATCGATGTCAACAGCTTGAGTAGGCCAGGAAGTTAAATTTTCCTTTTGTAGAAAACTTATAAATGAAGTTAGATCCTGTCTGTATGCTGTAATTGTGTTATTACTCAGGCCACGTTCAACCTGACTATATCTTAAATAATCTTCAACTTGTTCTGATAAATTAGTCATTTTGGGCATCTTCTGGATCTTTTAATAATGAGATGGAACCAGCATCTTTGTCTTCTTTTATGTATTTAGCTTTAAGTAAGTGTCCTAAAGCTCTCTTAAAGGCCGATTTAGAAATACCAAAATAATTTTTAATCTCCTGTGCGTCAGATTTATCGTAAAAAGGCAAAGTCTTATCTTTCTTCCTGCGCAAACTCATTAAAATCATTTGTGCATCATCATCAATTTCTTCAAAAGCTCGTGGCAGAGTACTCAAATTCAAGCGACCATATTGGCTGATACCAATCACCCTGCCTCTGAATTGCTCCCCCAAACGCAAGGGACGTGCCATTTGTGATGGATGAACGAAACCTAAATAATACTCTTTGGTGATTATAAATGCACCTACTTCACGGGCAGAATATACAGTACCAAAAATATCTTTATTCTTCATGTCATTGGGAAAATGAGCTGCCAACTGTTCAAAAATATTCTCATCCGCCAGTTTTGCCCAAATACGATTTTTTTCATCTGTTTCAAGGTGAACCAAAACCTGATCTTCAGGTTGGGGCCAACGCTCTTTGTCATAAGGCAAGTCGTCCATTGAAATTACAACATCTTTATCTGGCAAGCCAATATCGACAAAAACACCTAAATTATATTTTACTTCGGTAACTTTGCTCCAGCCATATTGGTCTTTTTGAGCAAAAGGTAAAAACTGCGTCATTTCACGATTATGCTGCTTATCATCGTATAAAAATCCCTTGATTTGATCTCCGAGCTGTGGCTTTTCTTCCTGTGTGATTTCTTTTCTTTTAAGTTCATAAGTAATGCCGTCGATTTGAACAAAAAAAGATTCTTCGTTTTGATCTATTATTTTTCCAGTTGCAATTGTGCCAAGCATGATTTTTCTCCTAAATCTAGAATGGGATCTGATAACAAGTATATCATTTTAAAGGAACAAATTGACATTAGTCAATCTAAATTTACCATTCGTTTGCCTAAATTTTATAACAAACAAAAATAGCCAGTAACAATCACTGGCTATTTTGATTCTTGTTTTTAATTAAAGATTTGAAACTTCGCCTTGATAAATAGCACCACGACGAGCATCAACAGTAATTGTAATGCCGCTGCCAATCTTTTCTGTTGCATCAGTAACTCCAACTACAACTGGAATTCCTAATGATAAACCGACAACAGCAGCGTGTGAAGTCAAACCTGATGCTTCCACAACTAAGCCTGAAGCCTTCTTAATTGCAGGCATGTAATCAGGATCAGTAGTTCTGGCAACCATGATATCTCCCTCTTTAACCTTGCTAATAGCTTCTTCAGCACTGTTAACAACGACTGTTTTACCAACAACAGAGCCATTACCAACGCCAAGTCCCTGAGCTAGCTTGCTGCCGATAATCTGTAGTTTCATCAAATTGGTTGTGCCTGAGTCGCCAACGGGTACACCAGCAACGATAATGACAAGATCGCCATCTTTAACGTAGCCTTGTTCTTTGGCAACTTTAGCTGCTAGATCAAACATATCATCAGTAGAATTTGGTTTATCAGTCAGTAAAGGCTGAACACCCCAAGAAATACCAAGTGAGTGTTGGATCTTTTCATCAAAAGTTAAAGCCAAAATATTTGCATTCGGACGGTACTTGGAAATCATTCTCGCAGTATAGCCAGAATTAGTAGCCGTAATAATAGTCTTAACGCCTAATTCTTGTGCTGTCCGCACAACAGATTCACCAATAGCTTCAGTAACGTTTGAACCTTTGTATTCTTCAAATCTTTGCAGAGCTAGAGTATTACGCTTAAGAAGTTCTTGTTCAGTTCTTTCATCAATTTCAGCCATGGCAGAAACAGATTTAACTGGGTACAAACCGTTTGCGGATTCACCAGAAAGCATAGTGGCATCAGTACCATCAAGAACTGCATTGGCAACATCAGAAACTTCAGCACGAGTTGGACGAGGATTTTCTTGCATTGAGTCAAGCATTTGCGTAGCAGTAATTACTGGCTTACCAAGTGCGTTTGCCCTCTTGATTAAATCTTTTTGAACAAATGGCACATCAATAAACGGAATTTCGACACCCATGTCACCACGAGCAACCATCAAGCCATCTGAAACCTGTAAAATTTCATCTGCATTATCAATACCTTCTTGTGATTCAATCTTAGGATAAATCTTAACATAATCACAGCCAGCATCTTCACAAAGCTTACGGATATCAAGAATATCTTGTGCCTTACGCGCAAACGAAGCAAAGATAAAGTTAATACCATGGGCTAAACCAAATTTGATGTCATCAGTATCTTTTTCAGTAATTCCTGGGAGGCGAATTTCGACGCCAGGTGCATTAACACCCTTCTTAGAACCGATAACACCCGTATTTTGAGCTTCACAAACTAATTCTTTCTTTTCTTCGTCTTTTTCTTTAATTAATAAGTCAACTAAACCATCATCAATTAAAACGTGACCACCAACGTGAGTATCACCATAAAGACCCTCGTAAGTAACGTGAATCATGTCCTTGTTACCAGGCTTAGAATCATCCATCGATACTCGAATTTGATCTCCTGTATTAATGGTAAACTTGCCACCTTCTTGATCAGTGGTTCTAATCTCAGCACCTTTGGTATCCAATGCTATACCAAGTACTAAACCAGTTTCTTTTTCAACTTGGCGAACCATTTTCATCCGTGATAGATGTTCAGCGTGGTCACCATGTGAAAAGTTGAAACGAAAAACATTTACGCCTGACTTAGCCAAAGCTGTAATAGTTTCAATATCATTTGAAGCTGGCCCTAAGGTACTAACAATTTTAGTTTTCTTCATTATGTAAAATTCTCCTCAAAATCGACTAATTATTTAGTCATTTCTTCATTTATATCAATTAACGATTCTTCACTAGCATGTTTTTCATCAAAAAGATCAAGAATATCATGGGTTTCCAATTTTCCATTCTCCATGCCGACAGCTAAACCGCCTTTACCGTCAAGAAGTAACTTAACCGCATAATTTCCCATCTTTGTAGCATTAATCCTATCGGTAACCGTGGGCGCACCACCACGCTGCATATGACCAATAACATTTGCCCTGCAATCGAATTCGCCGTATTTTAAAAGTTCAGCTCTAAAATCAGCAGCATCCATGACACCTTCGGCTAATATGATAATGCCATTATCTTTGCCATCTTTAAAACCGCGCTTTAATCTTTCAGCAATTGCTTTAATGTCATAACTTCTTTCTGGAACAACAATCGCATCTGCACCACTTGCTAAACCTACACGCATAGCAATGTCACCACAATTGCGTCCCATCACATTAACGACAAAAACACGATGATGACTGCTGGCAGTATCACGAATTCTATCGATAGCTTGCATAGCTGTATTGCAGGCAGTATCAAGTCCAATAGTATACTCAGTGTAGGGAATATCATTATCGATGGTTCCTGGCAAACCAATTGAGTTAATCCCCAAACGAGTTAATGCCAGTGCACCATGATAAGAACCATCACCACCGATAACAATTACAGTATCAATGTCATGCTTTTTTAACTGTTCCACCCCTTTTTCTTGCACTTCTTTTTGTGCAAACTCAGGGTAACGGGCACTATAAAGAAAAGTACCGCCCATGTTGATCATATGATCAACATTTTCAGCAGTCAAAGTAACAAAGTCACCTGCTACAAGCCCGGCATAACCATAACGAATACCAACAACGCCAAGTCCGTGATGAATAGCAGTTTTTGTAACAGCCCTAACAGCTGCATTCATGCCAGGAGCATCGCCACCGCTCGTTAAAATTCCAATTCGCTTCATGAATTCACCTCATCAAGATTTATTGTGTAATTTCTCACATCCACTAAATTTTAACATTCTTTCACGAAAAAATCTCACAAAAAATGATTAAAGTTCTTGATTTGACAGTCTTTTTCGATGTTAGCGTTAACATCAGCTGTTTGTTCACGCTTACTCAAAAAACTCTACTCTTTTAAATTTACAACTTTTAAATTAGTTAAAATATATTGTTTTTTACTTGAGTCGAAACGATCATTTTGAACTTTAACGCCTAATAAATAAATATTACCCTCCTTTAAATTCGATTGAATTTTATCATAAACATGAGGAAAAATTACAATATCCTGCTTACTGGTGGTGTCAGCAAAACTGCCAAAAGCCATTGTTTGACCCTTTTTGGTCCTCACAAGTTTTAATGACATAAGTTTGCCGACAGCTATTCCACCTTCATGAATTTGAAACTCATTTAATGATTTAGCATTAAACTTCTGAGCATATTTTTGAACGGTAATTAATGGAGAAGTGAGTGTAGAAAAGCCTAAAGTTTTTTCTTCCATCAAAGCCATTTCTTGTTTGCTAGGTTCTTTAGCGGGCTTAATGGGAACACCACCTAGCCCTTCTGATAAAGCGAGATTTTCCCCTGTCAATTTAACATTTTCAATTATTTCAGGACAATTCTGTAATAATTCGTTCCGATTTTTGTTAAGCTTGTCAAAACATCCCGATTTGATTAAAGATTCAACCACATTCGTAATGCTATTAGCTTTAATAAATTTGACATCAATCTGACGTAAAAAATTGCTAAGAGAATCAAAAGGTTTCGCTTGACGCTTTGCAATTATTTCTTTAAGAAAATCTATTCTAACCCCTTTAATTGCACGTAATCCAACTAAAATACGCCCATCAATTACTTGATAAGCTAAATCACTTTTGTTAATGTCAGGTGGCAAAATTTTTACGCCATCCTCTTGAGCGCGCATTATATATTCATTCGCCTTATTTTGATTGCCAATATTAGAATTAAGCATAGAGGCATAAAATTCAGCTGGATAATGAACTTGTAAGTATGCGAGCCAAAATGCGATCATCGTATACGCAACGGCATGTGAACGGTTGAAACCATAATTGGCAAATTGCTCAATATAGTCATATACACGGGTCGCAACCTGAACAGTCCTGCCGTTTTTTACTGCACCGTTGATAAATTTAGATTTTTCCTGTTCAATAACCTTTTGATCTTTTTTTGACATTGCTCTGCGTAAAATGTCGGCTTCTCCTAAAGAAAAGCCAGCCAGAACTCGTGCAGTTTGCATAACTTGTTCTTGGTAAACCAAAACACCATATGTTGAAGACAAAATTGGTTTTAAGCTAGGATCAGGGTATGTGACTTTCTGTATGCCTTTCTTGCGTGCAATAAAAGTTTTGATATTCTGCATTGGACCCGGACGATAAAGTGCATTGACTGCTACCAAATCTTCAAAATTATCTGGATGCAATTCACGCAGAACATTGCGAATTCCACCTGATTCAAATTGAAAGACGAGTTCCGTCTCACCCTTTTGAAAAATACTTAAAGTAGCCGGATCATCTAGGGGGATCTGATTAACATCGATCTTTTTTCCTTGCTCGCGAATCATTTTCTCCGTATCACCAAGAATAGTTAAATTTCTTAAGCCTAAAAAATCTATCTTTAATAATCCTAGTGATTCTACATATTTTTTTGTTTGCTGAGTTATCGGTATTCCCAATTGTCCTGATTGCAAGCCGGCAATGGCGGCAATAGAATTATCGCTAAGAACTAAACCAGCAGCATGGATTGAATAGTGGCGTGGCAGGCCTTCTAATCCACTTGCCGTTTCATAAAGCAACTTGTTCACGTCATTTGCATTCACCAGCATTTGCATTTTTTTGGATTCTTTATAAGCCTGAGCCAGACTTATTTTGCCTTTTGCGAAAGGTACGCTTTTAGACCACTCACTTAATTGCATTTCTTGAAGACCAAATACTCTGCCAGTATCACGCAAAACTTGCTTAGCTGCCAAAGTCCCAAATGTGAGAATCTGAGCAGCATGATCCATGCCGTATTTATTAAACATATATTTTATGACATCATCACGACGATTATCCGGTATATCCAAATCAATATCTGGCATTTCGTGTCTGGCAGGATTTAAAAAACGCTCAAATAGCAAGTTATATTTAATTGGATCAACCTCAGTGATATTTAAAGAATAGGAAACTAACGAGCCACAAGCTGATCCTCTGCCGGGGCCCATAGCAATTCCAACTCGATGGCAATAGTTTACAACATCCCAAACAATCAAAAAGTAATCGTTAAAGCCCATTTGATCTATTACTTGTAATTCATAATTTAGCTGTTTTTGATAATCAGAGGTAACTTTACGTTGACCAAAACGATTTTGTAAACCCTTTTTAGCCAAAAATTGTAGAAAATCCTTGGAAGTTGAATATTGATCCTGCTTATATTTCGGCAAAACTGGAGTTTGAAATATAATTTTAGCATTGCATATAGAAGCGATTTTTTCTGTGTTTTCTAAAGCCTCATCTAAACCCAGTTTATGGTAGCGTTCGCTCAATTCCTCAATAGCAGGCAAATAATGAGAACCAGATTGTTTAGCTAAATCTGTGATATCTTGCAAAACTTCACCTTTTTTTATAGCTTGTAAAGTTTTACGTAAAAACTGATCGCGAGGTTTTAAATAACAGGTATCCTCAACGCTAACTAGTGGTAAATCAAACTGTTTTGATAGCGCTCTGACATATTGTATGTAATTTTTTTGTCTTTCACTGCCATAAACTCCGATATATAAGGAACTAGATTTAGGTATTATGCTAATTAAATGACGCAAAAAATCTGTTCCTAAACTTTCATTCTGCATCTGCAAGTTTAATAACTCACTATGCAAATTTGCCGGTATAATAAATATCAAATCATTTAAATCCTTGGTCAAATCCGCAATAGTTAAAATTTTTTGCTTATTACTGTTGTCTGTCAAAAGGTTAATTCTACTTGATAAACGCAAGATATTTCGATAACCCTCATCAGTCTTTGCTAAAGCGATAAGATCATATTGGTGAGCACTGTCAATTAATCCACTTAGCCTTAATTGCATCCCTAAAAGTGGTTTAATCCCAACTTTTTGGGCCATTTCAAAAAAATTAACTAATCCATAGGTTACGTTAATATCAGTTAAGCCTACAGCTTCATAACCTAATTCCTTTGCAGTAGTCAGCAAATCTTTAATTTTTATCGGACTATCTAAAAGGGTAAAAGAGCTAAGGTTTTGCAATGCAGCGTATTTCATATTCAGTTCACCTTCCATATAAATAAGTATACCAAAAAGCCGTCTTTTGGATTGAAAACGCGCATAATATTTGTTAAAATTCAAAGGTATGAAAGAAGGAAACGCTATGGGTCGTTATATCGTAACTATTTGCTGGAGCGTTGTTTACATGTTAATTGTAGGTTTTATTGCCGCTCCTCTAACCCAACATGTTTTTAATCTAAGTGAAGCTGCTATTGTTGGTTTGATTTTTGGTCTGTTATTTGCAGCTATTATCCCCACAATCACGGCACATTCTCATAAAGACAAAAGTAAGTATTCTAAACTTAAGTAAATAAAAAAGTCATTAGTTCTCACCTAATGACTTTTTTATTTACTTAAAACTATAATTGTGTGACAAATTAATCTTTGGATGATTTTTAGTCAAAAATTCTTTGAACATTTCCACATAATCTTTCTCCAGAATTTTTTCAATCTTATTAATATTGTAATCAGGGTAGAAGCCACCGCCCATAGCACGATAATTATTAACGGCCAAACGATACTTTTTTTGCTCTAAAATTGGTTGTCCGTTTAATTCAAACTTAGTTAAGCGACTCCCAACAGGTCTCAGAACATCCGCTTCATAATTAAGCGGGTAAAAAACATCAAAATTAAAAAGCTGATTGCGATACTGAGGGTCAAACATAATTTTGCCCCTTTTATCCTTAATTAAAAATTTTAGTGAATATTCGACAATATTACGTAGTTCTTTCCCGGTTACTTTAACTATACATAATTGATTAGCAAAAGGATAATTTAGCAAAATATCACGCATTGAAACATTTTTATTAAATCCTTGAGCTGTTTCACTCATCAAAGCTGTTGCTGAGACATCAGCCTTTGTAAAGTACAGTTGCATATCCTGCAATAAATTAATAAACGGTGAACCCTTAATTCTAGCTTCATCTGCATTTAAAATAAGAGCAGGTTCATCTAAATAAGCAATTGGTTGGTCAAGCCATTTTTGTGCCTTCTGTTCCAGTGACAAACTGGAAGCATTAATTTCACAATCAGATTCATAGTTTTGAGCGTCAATCAATTCAGTAGATATTGCTTTTATTTCCTTGCTTCGCTGGTCGATATTCAACACTATTTTACCAACAGATTCTCCGCGATAACCTGGTTGTACAATGGCAGTTTCATGGTCTACGATATTTAGTCTTCGATGCTGATGCCCTGTCAGCATTACATCAATATCAGGAATTTCCTGTAAAATACGATATCCTTCATTTTCTCCTGTTTGTGGCTCCTTGCGTGTTCCTGTGTGAAGATCTGCTTCAAAACCGCCATGATAAAGCACAGCCAAGACATCGACTTTAGGTCTTAAAAAAGCTGCTATTTGCTTAACCTGCTCAAAAGCAGATTTAAATTTTAATACCGCAACGTGGTCTGCTGGCTCCCAAAACGGTACCCGTTGTGTAGTAATACCAATAATTCCCACCTTTATACCGTTTTTATTGATAATGATATAATCTTGTCCAAAGGCCGGCAAATCATTTTTTTCAGCCAATATATTGCTATTTAAAAAAGTAGCTTTACTATAAGTTAAATATTTTTTTAAATAGCTTAATCCAAAATTAAAGTCATGATTGCCTAAACATCTGACATCATACTTGATGAGATTATAGAAATCTGCAAATGCTTTTAAATTGGCATCACTATTCGACTCATGTACATAAGCCGCTAAAGGCGAGCCTTGAAGACAGTCACCTGAATCGGTCACAATTACATTTTCAGCACCATATTTATCTCGCTGCTGTTTTATTATGCTACTCAGTCTGCTTAATCCAAAAGGAGCAGCATAACTATTTTTTTCTTGATAGTCCGTGGGAAAAATAAAGCCATGAATATCACTTGAATGCAAGAATACGAGTTTCATTTCACCTTTTCCTCTTCCTAGACGGGGAATTGCCTAATTTTTAGAATAAAAAAAGACACCCGTTTTTTGGTGTCTTTTAATTATTGATTGTCATTTGAGTTAGTTTGACTAACAACTTGATGACCCTTGTAATATCCTTTAGGTGAAACGCGGTGGCTTAAGCGATATTCACCAGTGGTTGCATCATAATGCATTGCTGGTACAGTTAACTTAATATGACCACGACGTGAACGTTTCTTTTGCTTAGAAGTATGTCTTTTAGGAACTGCCATTTAACTGATCTCCTTTTTTGTAGAATTACGATTTTAGGTTACTTAAAAGTACCCAAAATACTTCACGTTTGTTAATGATACTATTGTATCCCAAATAAATCAAGCTATATTAGTTATTCTTGTCTTGATTATGACCATAAGAACCCCAAAAATAACCAATTAGAACTCCGATAATTATCATTAATACTAAAATAATGATCAAAGGTAATTTGAATTGAAATAAGCCAAAATTAATGGCAACATTATTCGTATTTAAAACAACGAAGATTACAGCTAGTAAGGTTAAAATCAATGTAAAGATGAGCTTAATCTGTTTTGTTTTACTTTTCATACTCTGCACTACTTTCTTGAGGCAAACTTCAGCGATAATTCATCGCCTATCGTTGGAAACAGGTTAT
Source organism: Lactobacillus sp. ESL0261 (assembly GCF_003693025.1). Lineage (NCBI taxonomy): Bacteria > Bacillati > Bacillota > Bacilli > Lactobacillales > Lactobacillaceae > Lactobacillus > Lactobacillus sp. ESL0261. The sequence continues at coordinate 297,825 of NZ_REHN01000006.1, read as the reverse complement.
ATAATTTAGCCAAAATTGCCAAACTAACTGGTAAATTGAGCTCACGTTTATTACTACCGAAGAAATGAACCACTTGCCAGGCAACATCATCCGGATCCAGCACAAATTTTTGTACGCTTTCAACATAATGCCCACTCTTATCAGCAATATTAAAGAAATTTGTATAAACCGGCCCGGGATTAACCGTCATGACTTTAACTCCAAATGGTTTTAATTCCAAACGCAAAACATTCGAAAATTGAATAACGGCTGCTTTTGATGCACTGTAAGCGGCGGATTTTACAGTAGGAACTTTACCTGCAATTGAACCAATATTAATAATTTGCCCAGATTTTTGTTCCATCATTAATCGACCAACTAAGCGGCTAAAATACATCAATCCTAAAACATTAACTTGAAACATGGCTGTAACTTCACGACGGTTTGACTCTACAAAGTTTTCAAATTTGCCAAAGCCTGCGCAATTAACTAAATAGTCAACATGCTTAGTTAAATTAATAATTTTAGTAAAAGCAGCATCTATCTGATCACTTTGACTCATATCAGCCACTATTATGTAAGAGTTAGCCCCTGAAAGTTCGTGCGCCTCAGACGCTACCTTTTCTAACTTTGCTCTATTTCTGGCTATCAAAATAACTGTTGCTCCCCTGCCAGCACTTTCCAGTGCGATAGAATGGCCTATCCCACTTGAAGCACCTGTTATTACGACAACTTTATTTCTAAGGGAATCACTCATCTTTTTCTCCTTTCATAGGAATTACAATTCGATCGAAATCATTAGCTAATCTAGTATTCGCAAATATTTTCTGTGCCTGGTTTTCTAATTTTTTGGCTTTAGCACCTAAATATCTAGCAGAAATATGATTTAAATATAAACGCTTAACATTATTATCACGCGCAATCTTTGCTGCTTCAACTGCTGTAGAATGATAATATGAATGAGCTAAATCTGCCTCATTACCGGCAAAAGTAGATTCATGTACCAAAACATCCGCGTTCTGTGCTAATTGTGCTATTGCAGGAGTTGCACGCGTATCATAAATAATAGTAATAATTCTGCCTTTTTTGTTAGAACCCAAAAAGTCATTACCATCTAATATAGTACCATTATCTAGAACAATTTTTTCACCATTTTTAAGTTTACCAAGTAATGGCCCATTAGGTACACTATATTGCGCTAATTTGTCCATTAAAAGTTCTCCCGGTCGGTCATCCTCGACTACTCGATAACCAAAACTAGGTACCCTATGAGCTAATTTTTTTGCGTATACCTTAAAACCATTCCCATTAAAAATTAATCCACCATCTTCTAAGACAACGAATTTAATAGGATAGCTAATTTTTGTTCGTGAAATTTTTAAAGCTGTCCTAACAAACTGCTCTAAGCCAGCCGGTCCATATATAGTAATCGGACCCACATCTCCTTGAAATGATCGTGTTGCCAGTAATCCTGGCAAGCCGAAAATATGATCACCATGATTGTGAGAAATAAATATTTTTGTGACTTTACGCAATCTAATATTTGTTCGTAAAATTTGATGCTGTGTAGCTTCTCCAACATCAAACAACCAAATTTCATTGATTTCATCAAGCATTTTTAAAGCGATGCTTGACACATTACGTTTCTTTGAAGGTTGTCCTGCTCCAGTTCCTAAAAATTGTAACTCCATACTCTACCTATCTAATACTTCGCATTTTCAACTATTTTTTTAACAATTAAAGCACTGTAGTGCTTTGATCCTATTGGTGTCGGATGAGTTTTATCTTCATAAAACCAATTTGGATGATTCTTCGCATATGAGTACCAATTAATCACCATAAAATTATGATATTTTTTCGCTGCCTCATTTAATAAATTATTAACGTCATTTTGCCATGGCTTCGCCGGTACATATGTGTTTATCCAAAATACCTGTCTTTTATGTCCTAACTGCTTCATTAAATCATCTATATCAGACATTTTAAATGGACCATTAGTACCCAAACCTATTAATACATTTTTTCCTAAAACATTCTCATTCTGATAATGTTTTAATAAATCGAAGGAAACATTCAGTTGACGTGAAATAGCCGCATCAATCACAGCTTTAGGCATCAAATCTTTTAAATCATTGCTAGAACCGGCCATAACTGAATCGCCAATAGCCGTTAAATCAATTTTACGTGCCAATTGAATCTCAATTTGTGAAATACCAAATTGCTCAAAAGATTTTTTTATTGGATGTTGCTTGGCTGCTTGTTTAGCTTCCTTTATTAGTTTAGCCTTTTTTTGCTCTCTCGGACTAATTTTGTGGTATTCCTTAATTAACTTATTATTATCTTTTCTTTGTTGCTTACGATTTGCTCTGATTCTGCGCGCCAGTTGACTTTGATTGAAATTTTGGGCCTGTGCAGCAGGAGAAATTAAAATTGCAATGCTACCAGTTAAAAAAATCAAGCCTATAAGAATAGCCTTCACTTTTTGAAAATAATTTTTTGAATTCTTATCGCGAAGTTGTTGCAAATAATTTTTTGTTTTTTGTAAAGTTATTTTGCCCAATGGTTTTTCTACAGCTTTGTATGCAATCTCACTTAAAATAACTATCAAAATTAGTTCAATAAAGCGATAAAGCAAAACATGATCTGCCATATTGGAAACTTTATCCTCAAAAAAGATCATTACTGGAAACTGATAAAGATAAATTTCATAACTTCTCGAACCTATCCAATTAAAAACAGGATTCGTTAGCCATTTATTCCAGTGGCTCCCTGGATGTGCAATCACACCCACCAATATGGTTGTAAACAACGTGAACAAAAACATGCCGCCCAAATAGGTAAATGCATTCTCTGCATTCATTATTGGAGAAAGAAATAAAAATATTATTTCACAAAAAGAAATCAGACCAATAATATCTAATAAGATGGAATCATTGCGCTTGATATTGCTTTTCAATTTATTCAATGGCCAAATGACAGCCAGTGCAGCCCCTAAGCCTAAAGAAAAAAATCTAGTATCCGTACCATAATAAATACGATTAATATCAACACCAGTGGTAAACATTATTGCCATTTCAATTGCTGAAAGTATTGATAAAATTAGTAAAATGCTAAAAATATTTTTTCTCTTTTTGCCATATTTTACTAATAAGAAAATAACTAATGGCCACAGTATATAAAATTGCCCGTTAATTGACATTGTCCATAAATGGACAAATGGAGATTCGTTAGCGGCAAAACGTTCAAAATAGCTTTGACCATTTAAAATCTGCCAGAAATTATAAACATTAAGCAAGTTTGCCACAACTATTTGACTTAGTTTGGCAAGTAAATTCCGCTGAAATAAAACTATATACGCTGCAGAAATCCACAATACTGCAATTAATGGCGGATATAGTTTTTTAATTCTACTCCAATAAAACTTTTTTGTATTATAAAACCCATTTTCATCATACGCCTTGAGTATTTGGCATGTAACCAGGTAACCTGACAAAACAAAAAAAATCGGTACGCCAAGATATCCGCCAACAAAAGTATTAGGATCGAAGTGATAAAGAATCACTCCAATTACTGCCAAAGCTCTAAGTCCAGAATATCCTGTGATATATCGATTTTTTGTCATGTTTCAAAACTTTTCTATTTATTATTGGACAAATTCAAAGTTGAATGAGCCAATTATTACATCATCGCCGTCAACGGCTCCTTTTTTACGTAGAGCATCATCCACTCCTAGATTCTTAAGCTTCCGAGCTAATCTCATAACACCATCCTGATAATCAAGATTGGTTCGCTCCACTAATCTCTCCAGGTTTTCACCTTTAATCTCAAAAACATGATCTTCTAGTTTGGTGATAGTAAAATCATTCTTTTGACTTGCCTGATATTTATACTCTTTTACTTCTTGAACAGGTTCAGGCTTCTGCAATGCTCGTTCTTTTTCTACTTGCTCTACCACGGTTGCAGTATCTTGCATTAATTGTTCAATTCCTTTATGTGTCACACTTGAAATAGCATACACAGGCGTTTGGATTTTTTCCGTTTTCAAATCTTTCTTGAATTGTTTTAATTTTTCACTTGCACCGGAAATATCCATTTGAGTTGCGACAATTATCTCTTTTCTATCTTTTAGATTTTTATCATAAGTTAACAGTTCTTGACGAATTGTCTGGTAATCTCGGAGCGCATCCCGGCCATTAGCAGGATCCATCGCCACCAAATGCAAAATCACCTTTGTTCTTTCAATATGACGTAAAAATTGTATACCAAGACCTACGCCATGACTTGCTCCCTCAATCAAGCCAGGCAAATCAGCCATTGAAAAGTCACGACCATCGGGTAAAATAACCATACCCAAATTTGGCGTTAAAGTCGTAAAAGAATAAGCAGCTATCTTGGGCTTGGCTTTCGTGACGACTGATAACAATGTTGACTTACCAACGGAAGGAAAACCCACAAGGCCAACATCTGCTAAAACCTTTAGTTCTAGTCGTAATACTCGGTCTTCACCAGGTTCACCATTTTCAGCAATTTCAGGTGCGGTATTAACACTCGTTGCAAAGTGAATATTGCCTCGTCCACCTTTACCACCATGTGCTACAACCAGTTCTTGTTTATTTTCAGTTAGATCACCAATTTCTTCATTGGTATCAAAGTCATATACAGTCGTCCCTATTGGAACTTTAAGATATAAATCCTTAGCTCCTCGACCATATTGAGATTTTATGCGACCATCTTCACCATTTTCTGCCTTGAATTTACGGCGATACCGAAAGTCCATTAATGTTCTCAAGCCGCTATCAGCAACAAATATAATACTGCCGCCTCGTCCACCATCGCCACCGGCAGGACCACCATTAGGGACATATTTTTCATGGCGGAAAGCGACCATGCCGTCTCCGCCTTTACCAGCTTGGACTTCAATCTTAGTTTGATCGACAAATGTGGGCATATAAATTCTCCTTCCGTCTTTCTTAACTATATTACTATACCACAAAAGTTTGGACTATTATGGCAAAAATCAATATTTACAAGGTCAACTTAACTGTCTGAGCCTGAGGCAAGGTCAATCCTGCAGAACGTAATTCATCGATTGAGGCTTCTTTAATTTTTTTCAAAGAGCCAAATTTTCGTAAAAGCTTATTTCTGCTTTTCGGTCCGATCCCTTTAATTGAATCTAGCTTGCTCGATAAAGCATTTTTAGCATGAGTCCTTCTATGGAAGGTAATTGCAAAGCGGTGTACTTCGTCTTGAATTCTCGTCATTAAATAGAAACCTTGAGATTTCGGATTCAACGGTATTAGTTTCAATGGCACACCATTAATTGGATCTCCATATAAAAGGTGGTTGGTTCTGTGTTTGTTATCCTTGACCATACCAGCTACTGGAATATTAAGGTTCAGCTCATTGCGTAAAATATCTTCACAAGCATCTACCTGAATTTGACCACCATCCATCAAAATTAGATCTGGCATTGGTTTATGTTCCTTAAGTAGTCTGCTATATCTTCTACGAACAACTTCACGAGTATTACGAACCTCATCGCCACCATTCTGATGCTCAACTTCACCCTTTAGTTTATACTTACGATAAGAGTTTTTATCTGGTTCACCATCTTTAAAAACGACCAAAGCTGAAACCGGATCAGCTCCTTGAATATGAGAATGGTCAAAACTTTCAATAACATGACCATAAGGCAAACCTAAGGAATCAAAAATTTCTTTCTGTGCACCCTTTGTTTTTCTATTTCCTAATTCTAATAACCGAAACTTCTCATCAAGTTTGAGCTTTGCATTGTCTTTTGCCATATTTAATAAAGAGCGTTTTTGACCTCTTTTTGGCGTTCTCACAGGCACATGCAAGACTTCACTCAGAGCCTCATTGTCAATTTTGGCAGGTATTAAAACTTCTTTTGGCAGTATTCTATTCTTTTGCCCATAAAATTGAACAATAAAGGACGCAAACGTATCTTCTGGATCGTTAGTGTCTGTCAGTGGATACATTCTAGTCTCACTTCTAAGCAGCTTTGCTTGCCGTAAAAAGAAAATTTGAATAGCTATCCATGATTTATCAACATAAAAATTAAATATGTCACGCTGAGTATTGTCATTCGAAATAATTTTTTGCTTTTCGACAGTTTCTTCAATGTAATTAAGCTGATCACGAATTTCAGCTGCTCGCTCAAATTCAAGATTTTCAGATGCAGCTGTCATTTTTTCGTTAAGATCTTTCTTTACCCAACCTATATCACCGTTTAAAAAGCTCTTAATCTTTTTTATTTGTGCTTCATAGACTGATTTTGGTACTGTTTTAAAACATGCTCCCAAGCATTGTCCCATATGATAATACAAACAAGGCCTGCCTTGCTTGCCATGGCAACGTCTTAAAGGAAAAACTTTTTGAATAAACTTAAGCGTAGCCTGTGCAGCATAAACATTAGGATAAGGTCCAAAATAATAACCACCATCTTTTCTAATGATACTGGTTAATTTGGTTTGTGGATCACGTTCATTAGTAATTTCAATATATGGATAACCCGTTCCTTGTTTTAACTGCACATTGTAATAAGGCTGATATTTCTTAATAAGTGTAACTTCAAGCAAAAATGCTTCTTTATCAGTTGAAACGGTGATGATATCATAATCTCGAATATCTTCAACTAATTCCGCTCTTCTGCCAACTTGGGTACTTTTGAAATAGGAACGTACTCGACTCCTAAGATTTTTCGACTTGCCAACATAAATAACCTTGCCATTTACATCTTTCATTAAGTAACAGCCAGGCTTAGCTGGTAAAAGTTTTAATTTATTTTCAATCAGCTGAGTTGCCAAAAAATCACTCCCCCAAATTCGCTATCATATTTTAACATACAATTCATAGTTTTAAATTTGCTTTTGCTTAGTTATCACTTGATTATTAGAAAGTTAAAAATACCAGCTTTACATAATTATATTTATTTAAAGCTAGCAAATTATTGTATTCTCTGGCTTGAAGTCTTATTTTTTATTATAATAAAATCAGAAAGGAAAAATTATTATGGGGTTAACTTTTAAAAAACAAGATGAATTAGAAAAACTATTTGATAAATTTGCTACTGTACCTGATGACAAAAAGAAAAAATTGGCTAAAAACAAGGATAAAGTAGTTAAAGATAAAGACAATTAAAAATGGTTCTCATTTGAGAACCATTTTTTCTTGCAAATTTTACAGGTTTTGTTCAATCCATTGCCATACTTCTTGAACATGCAACTTTTGGACAGAACTAAAAGTAACAACATCAACGTTATCATGATTTAAATCAAGTTTTTGCTTCAATATAGCAAGCACTTGGTTTTGCTGACTTTTCTTAACTTTATCAATTTTAGTACAAACTACCAAAATAGGTATATTAAGATATAATGCATAATTATACATAGCTACATCATTTTTAGTAGGCTCATGTCTACCATCCACTAGGATAATTAATCCTTGTAAGTTTGCCCTGGTTTCAAGATAATCTTGAATCATATTACCAAACTGTTCACGTTTTTTTTGTGAAACTTTGGCGTAGCCATACCCTGGTACATCGACTAAATAAAAGGCATGATTTACTAAATAGAAATTAAGAGTTTGCGTTTTTCCTGGTTGTGCAGAGGTACGCGCCAAGTTTTTGCGATTCAATAACGTATTTATTAAACTCGACTTGCCCACATTAGAGCGACCAGAAAGTGCAACTTCAGGCAAATTATCAGTTGGATATTGATCCTCGCGTACAGCACTGATTGCATACGAACTATCTTTAATGATCATTAGCTGCCTTTATTTCTTCATTATTTTCCTGATCATCCTCTTTACGTCTTGTTACGTTTGGTTCGGCATTTTTTTCAATGACATCTTTAGTAACTTTAACGTTTTCAATATCGGGCTCACTAGGAGTTTTATACATAATGCCCATCATCGCATTTTCAATTATTGTCCGCAAGCCACGTGCTCCCATATTTCGTTCGATGGCTAAATCTGCAATAGCTTTTAAAGCATCTGGCGTAAATTCTAAGTTAACCTGATCAAGCGACATCAATTTTTTATATTGCTTTACCAGCGCGTTCTTAGGTTCAGTTAAAATTCTAACTAAATCATTTCTATCTAATTTATCTAAGGTAGCAATAATAGGAATACGCCCAATAAACTCTGGAATCAGTCCAAACTTGACCAAATCTCCTGTCGTTAAATGCTTAGTCCAAGAATCATCTTGCACTTTATTAAGCTCGTTTTCGGCACTAAAACCAATTACTTTTTTACCCAAACGGCTTTTGACAATTTGTTCGATACCATCGAAAGCTCCACCAACTATAAACAAAATGTTGGTGGTATCTATCTGTATTAATTCTTGCTGAGGGTGTTTACGACCACCTTGCGGTGGTACGGAAGCAATAGTACCTTCCAAAATTTTTAATAATGATTGCTGAACGCCTTCTCCAGAAACATCCCTGGTAATTGAAACATTTTCAGATTTTTTAGATATTTTATCTATTTCATCAATGTAAATGATTCCTCGCTCTGCGCGTTCTATGTCGTAATCTGCATTTTGTAACAATTTAAGTAAAATGTTTTCAACATCTTCTCCAACATACCCTGCCTCAGTTAAGGTAGTTGCATCAGCTATCGCAAATGGCACATCTAAAATGCGGGCCAAAGTTTGAGCCAAGTATGTTTTACCTGAACCTGTTGGTCCAATCAGAGCAATATTTGATTTTTGCAACTCAGTTGAAGAATCTACATCCATTTGCGTAACACGCTTATAATGATTATAAACTGCAACTGACAAAATCTTCTTTGCTCGCTCTTGACCAATAACATACTGATCAAGTTGCTTTTTGATTTCCATTGGCTTTGGCAAATCCTGTGCCTTTTTTAAAGAATCAGATTTTAACTCATCGTCAATAATTCTTTTTGAAAGATCTACACACTCATTACAAATATAAACCCCGTTGCCAGCAATCATCTTTTTAACTTGATCTTGTGTTTTATCACAAAAGGAACATTTAATTACCTCTTGATCAGTAAATTGTGAAGCCATTCTATTCCTCCTTGTATTTACAAGTCTAAGATTAGCATAAAATACGGGTGGTATATGAATTATATGCTTGTAAGAAATAAAAAGGCAGTACAACACCACCTTTTTACTCAGAATTTAAAACTCTACTTTTTATCAGACTTTTTTTCGTCTTTTTTAGTTTTAGATTTAGAAACTTGTTTTGCGTTGTCAGCGACAATATTAATAGCCTTACGTACATTGATATCATGTGAAAGCATGTCATCAGTCAGAGTGTTACGGACAGTTTTTTCATCCATATTATATTCACTAGCTAAGTCTTTTATCTCTTTGTCAATTTCTTCTTTAGTAGCTTTAATGCCTTCTTTTTTGACAATTGCTTCAAGTACCAGGTTAGTTTTAACTCTCTCTTCAGCATCCTTAGCAAATTGTGAGCGTAATTGATCTTCTGTAGTATTAGTTATCTTGTAATATGTTTCAGGACTGATTCCTTGACGTTGCATATTACCTAGATATTGATTCATTTGCGTGTTAATGTCTTCCTGAATCATAGCATTCGGAATTTCATCAATAGTAGCATTGGCAACAGCACTTTCAATTGCGGATTGCTCAATTTCGTCTTGTGCAGCTTCTTCTTTCTTCGCCTTAAGATCCTTCTTGATCTTTTCTTTTAAATCATCAAGAGTATCAACAGAATCATCAACATCTTTAGCAAATTCATCATCTAATTTAGGTAACTGCTTCGATTTAACTTCATGAATTTTGGTAGCAAAATGAGCTTCCTTACCTGCTAAATCTTTTGCACCATAATCTTCCGGAAAAGTTACGACTACGTCTACATCGTCTCCTGCCTTGTGACCTATTAATTGGTCTTCAAAACCAGGAATAAATGTATTGGAACCTAATTCAAGTGAATAATCATCTGCTGAACCACCATCAAAGGCCTTTCCATCTACTGTTCCTTTATAATCAATGGTAACTGTATCACCTTTAGCTGCAGCACTCTTCTTCAGTACTAACTCAGCGTTCTTTTCACGCTCTTCTTTTAATTTGGCTTCAACATCTTTGGCATATACTCGAGTGTTTTGTTTAGGAACTTCAACTCCCTTATATTCGCCAAGTTTTACCTCAGGTTGAACAGTGACTGTGGCTTTCATTTGCCAGTCTTTACCTTTTTCCATTGAAACCGGTAAAATTTGTGGTTGACCTACAGCCGCAATATCAGCTTCCTTAATCGCTGCTTCATAGGCATCTGGTAAAACAATATTCAAAGCATTTTCATATAGTGATTCTTCACCATAATATTGATCAAAAATCACACGAGAAACATGTCCTTTTCTAAAGCCAGGAACACGTAAGCTGTTCTTTACCCTTCTGAATGCTTGATCTAGCCCACGCTTTACATCAGCTTGGGGAATATCAAAAGTAAGTTCACCGGTAGTTTTATCGGTTTTATTCCATTTTACAGACATTAATTAAATACCTCCAATGTCAAGTTAAATTGCATCTTTACATACTAAATTATCTTACATTAAACGGTCGCAAAAAACAAACTTGGGCAAAAAAAAGATGTACTTCTATGAAGAAGTACATCTTTTTAAACTGTTTTTAACGAACTAATCAAGAATTTCAGTAACTTGACCAGCACCAACAGTACGACCACCTTCACGGATAGTGAACTTAGTACCCTTTTCAATGGCTGCTGGTTTAATTAATTTAACAGTAAACTCTGTGTTATCGCCAGGCATAACCATCTCAGTACCTTCTGGTAATTCAATTTCACCAGTGATATCAGTAGTGTGGAAATAGAATTGTGGACGGTAGTCTGAGAAGAATGGGGTGTGACGTCCGCCTTCCTCTTTCTTCAAAACGTAAACTTGTCCTTTAAATTCGTGGTGAGTCTGAATTGAGCCAGGTGCAGCTAAAACTTGTCCACGAACGACTTGATCACGGTCAATACCACGAAGTAATACACCAACGTTATCTCCGGCTTCACCCAAATCCAAAGTCTTGTGGAACATTTCCAAACCAGTAACAACTGATTTAAGAACTTTATCTACCAAGCCGACAATTTCAACTTCATCACCAATCTTAACTGTACCACGATCAATACGACCTGAAGCAACGGTACCACGACCTGTGATTGTGAAGACATCTTCAACTGGCATCAAGAATGGCTTATCAGTTTGACGTTCAGGAGTTGGAATGTATTCATCAACTGTGTCCATCAACTTCATGATAACTTCTTCTTGTTCCTTGTCTCCTTGTAAAGCTTTCAAAGCTGAACCACGGATAACTGGAATATCATCACCAGGGTAATCGTATTCAGTTAACAAGTCACGAACTTCCATCTCTACTAAGTCAATCAATTCTGGGTCGTCAACTAAATCAGTCTTGTTCAAGAAAACAACGATGTAGTTAACACCAACTTGACGAGCAAGTAAAATGTGTTCACGAGTTTGTGGCATAGGACCATCAGTTGCGGCAACAACCAAGATAGCTCCATCCATTTGAGCAGCACCGGTAATCATGTTCTTAATGTAGTCGGCGTGACCTGGAGCGTCCATGTGAGCGTAGTGACGATTTTCAGTTTCGTACTCTACGTGAGCGGTATTAATAGTAATACCACGTTCCTTTTCTTCTGGGGCTGCATCGATCTCTGAGTAATCCTCTGCTTTAGCCAAGCCCTTTTCTGATAAAACTTTAGTAATAGCCGCAGTTAAAGTGGTCTTACCATGGTCAACGTGACCGATAGTACCAATGTTTACGTGTGGCTTTGTTCTTACGTAATGTTCTTTTTCTGCCATTAAAATGACCCTCCTGTAAATTTGCAAGAAGTCCGTTGAGTAAGTAACGGATAGTTCTCTGTTGAATATTGTACTACTTTCATTGGCAAATGCCTAGTATTTTAATGCATAGAGCCATGCCTAATGAAAACGTCCTTTGCTATTATACTAAATACTTTGAAAAAGTAAAGGCATTTTATCCAATTTTATTCGGATATATTATTATCGATTTTCTCAAACAGCTTTTGATTGCTTCTGCCATCATGATTATCAATATAAGAAGCAATATCACTGGCAAAACTGTCAGGATCATCAACATACTTATTTAGTTTAGGATAAAGGCTTCCTAAAATCAAATTAACTTCGCTTAATACAGCTGGAATTTGACTAGGCCTATGGTAGTATCGTGAACCAATGCCTGAAACAACTTCACGATACACCGGATCCTTTTCAAGCAAATTGATGTTCTTGGGAATAAATTCTTCTTCCTGCCCTAATACCAGAATTTTAAATTTATTTCTTAGACCAAGCCTGAATAAATCCTCACATAAAACCAGTCGAACTGCGAAATTTAAACTCGGATCAATCAATAAACTTTGTGCAAAATTTTTATAATTCGATAAATCAAGTTTAAACAGCTTATCATAGTCGTATTTTGTCGGCTTGGATTTTTTCCTAAAAGCAACCATTATTTTTTGTTGCAATTCTAAACTAACAGGTTCTACCGAACATGGCAATTCATAGTCAGTAATATTTTTAACTTCTAAAGCTTCAATAAAAAAATTATTTTTTCTAAGAATTTTGCTATATTCAGCAAAAATTTTAGAATTAGTGAAAAGATCCTTTTCTTCTTTAATTAATTCATAAGCAGAATAACTCTGCTTGTTCTTAATATATAGCTCACATAAATTAAGAACAACCTCGTCGCTGTGACCGTCCCTTAAAGCTTCTTCTAAATTTTGAATAGCCTGAGCCAAATCACCATTTACTTCATTTCTTTTTGCCAGATTAATTAGATTTTTTTGACTAAGTGAAGTCATAGTTAATCTTTCTTGATAATTCTTTGACCGGTCTTATTAACGTCAACTGGGTGATGAGTTTCCTTTTTTGGCATATCATTTTTGCTATTTCTTTTTTGCATTGCTCGATGTCTGTTTTGGTTAACTTCCATTACGACTGGCAAAACTACTGGCCGTCTATTAGTCTTGCGGTAAAGAAATTTTTCCAAATCATTACGCACATCCTGTTTAATTTCAGTCCAGTCAAATTTTTTGTGTTCGAAATTATTAGTTATTGTCTTTTTAATAAGCTCTATGCTGTCACGCATCAACTGTTGATTTGCCTTAATATATACAAACCCTCTGCTGGTAACCTGCGGTTGAGCAACAATTTTTTTCTTGCGACGATCAATAGTAACTACTGCAATAAAGATGCCATCATCGGACAAAACTTCGCGATCGCGTAAAACAATATTGCCAACATCACCAATTCCAGAACCATCAATCATTGTGTCTTCTCCGGGAACAGGATCCGTCAAATAAAGTCGTTTTTGATTAAAGTCATAGCTTAAGCAGTCACCATTTTTTGTAATAAAAATATCATCTTTTTTGAGTCCTGCCCTAATTGCCAAATCTTTGTGAATTTCCAGTAATCGATATTCACCTATAACCGGAATTAAAAATTGTGGCTTTATAATGTCAATAAGCAGTTGTAAATCACGACCCGTCGCATGTCCACTGGTATGTTTTGCTTTACCTAGTTGAATTACAGTACCACCTGCACGATAAACCATATCGCTAGTTTGAGCCACAATAGTCTCTACTGAATGAGAAGGCGTCGTAGCAATAAAAACCAGATCCCCCTTATGAATCGTAATCATACTGTGACGCTTTTTTGCCATTTTTTGTAAAGAGTTTAAAGGCTCACCCATTTGACCGGTTTCAAGAATAACCGTTTTTTCATCAGGAGTTTCTTTTAAATCTTTAACACGCATCAACAAGCCTTTAGGAACATTCAAATAACCAAGATTCATGGCAGTACGGACTATTTTAGCCAAGTCTCTGCCCGTCAGCAAAACGCGTCTGCCAGTTTTATGAGCGGCATTTAAGACTTCCTGAATTCTAATCAGATTAGATGCTTTGGCAGCGACGATTACTCTGCCCTTGGCATTCCGAAAAACATTTGTTACATAGTCCCCAATCTCCTGCTCGGCAACATTGGGCAAAGATGCCTCAGCATTTGAAGAGTCACTTAAAAGTGCTAAAACTTTCTTTTGTCCAATTTCTGCTAAGCGGTCTAAATCCGTACGGTACTTAGGTGCTGCAGAAGGATCAAACTTAAAATCTCCTGTATAAACAACTTCTCCTGCAGGGGTATGCACATCTATTCCCAGCGAATCTGGAATAGAATGAGTAGTCGGGAAAAATGATATATTAGCATTTTTAAAATCAATCTCTGTTTCAGCATCAATAACATGAAAAAGAGTGTTTTTACAGCGCTTATTTTCCCGTTTAACTGTTATTTTAGCCAGTTCGATTGTGAGCTGTGACCCAAAAACTGGTATGTCATACTTTCTTAAAATATACGGCAAAGCTCCTATAGAGTCTGCATGTCCATGTGTTAAAAAGATGCCGACCACCTGATCAGCATATTGCTCAAAAAAGTCTAAATCTGGAATAACCAGATCAATTCCAAACAATGTGCTGTCAGGATATTTAAGACCAGCATCAAGAACAAAAATTTCATCATTAACTTGAACAGCGAACATGTCTTTTCCTTGTTCACGAACGCCGCTCAAAATCATAATTTTAACTTGATCAGTCATTATATTTCCTTTTCCTTAATTTGCTATTCAGTTGTTATTTATGGATCATATGATCACAACGTAAAAAGTATCTTTTTTTATTCTAGCATAAAATGGTATTTTGACAAAAATAAAAAAGCCGATTCCTAATTGAACCAGCTTTTCTGACATTTCAACTAATTAACGACGCAAACCTAACTTCTTGATTAATTCACGATAACGATTAATATCCTTATTTTGTAAATAACGAAGTAAGTTACGACGGTGACCTATTTTCTTCAACAAGCCAACATATGAATGATGGTCATGTGAATGATTCCGCATATGTTCAGTCAGGTTGTTAATATCTGTAGTCAAGATAGCTACCTGAACCTCAGTTGAACCTGTATCACCCTCGTGAGTCGCAAATTTTTGAATTATTTCATCTTTTTCTGCTTTTGAAATTGCCATATTATTTTCACCTTTCACTAGAATAATTGCCGTTAACAACGTTAACCGTCAGGTGTGAGCGCGCAAACAGCGTTAACGGTTCACAACAATAGTATAATACAGACAAATTTTTTAAAAAGCAAGTATTATTTATCTTGCATCTGCATTTATCTTTCAGTATAATCTATAAAGTAGAATTACGATCAATGGAGGTGAAATTTATGCCACAAATCAAATCAGCTATTAAGCGTGTTAAGACTCAAGATGCTACAAGAAAGCGTAATGCTGCTCAAATGAATCAGTTAAGGACTGCAGTTAAAAAGTTCAAGACTGCTCAAGCTGCTGGTGCTGAGAATGCCTCCGAATTACACGTAGCTGCTGCTCGTGCATTAGATAAAGCTGCTTCTAAAGGTCTTATTCATAAGAATAAAGCTAACCGTGATAAAAGCCGTTTAGCAAAACTTGCAAAATAACGATCTTGCTTAATTAATAAATAAAAAGACAGAAATGAAATCATTTCTGTCTTTTTGTTTCTATCAAAATTCATACACTGAGAATAAAAAGTTTTAAGAAATCGTCTTCTCGGTATTGACCACTCTTATAATTAAAATCCAACTTAATTGCCTGCTTTAGTAATCTTGCTATCTTATCTGACGATACTCTATTTTTTAGAGCTAATTTAACGCGGTAGGGATGAACACCCAGAGTTTTTACAATTTCAGGTTCACTGCGACCTCTCTCTTTAAGAACCTTAACAATCAAACTCATTTCTAACTGATTTTCAAATACGGCAAGAATCTGTATTGGATTGTTGCCGTTGTGCAGTTGATTACTTAGCCTTGCCAAAGCTTCCTGGTAATTGTTATTTAACGCTGAATCCAATATGGCAAAAATATTTTGTGCTAATGACAAATCAACATTTTTTTCGACTAATTCAGTTGTGATTTTTCTGTTATCTGTAATCATTTTCAGCTTATTATAATTACTCAAAACAGTATCTACCACTTGATCGCTGCGTTCTAATAAAAGATTTAAAGCAGGGCTTGTAATTTGATACCCCTCCATAGAAATCAAATTTCTGATAAATTTACTCAATTCATAAGGTCGAATTTTAGTTTCAACAACATTAAAATGATTTGTAATAAGCTTTGTTATTTTCTTTCGTCGATCAATTTTTTCATATGAAGAAACAATTACTAAAATATCATCTAGTTGCGTAATATTCTCAAAAATATTTTGCAGTTTTGAAATTTGCTTTTGAAATTTCTTAGGGACTTTTGCTGTTAGAAAAAATGGATTTTTAATTGTTATTACCTTTTTCTGGCTGAAAAGACTCGATTCAGTGAGATCAGCAATTAATTCATCTAATCCTTCTGAATCGCAATCAACAGAAATTTTCTCATATTCTAACATTTTTTTCTCATGAATATATGAATCAGCAATATATTCGTTTAAGAAAGCATCATCGCCATTAATCAGAGTATGAGCAGTTTTCTTATTAGAATCTTTAAATAGTGAAAGTAATGTCATTTCTTAATCACCGGTAAAAATCTTTTGAATTTAGGCTTTACAAAAGCACCATAAGTCCAAGTAATCATACCACAGTCTTGGGTCGATGCCCACGGAATATGTTGACTTTGCAAAGTTTCCATGGTTTCAGGATGGGGATGACCAAAGCGATTTCTGCGACCAGCAGAAATAAAAACTCTTTCTGGATGTAAAGCTTTTAGGAATTCTTTATTTGAAGCAGTACGACTACCATGATGACCTAGCTTGAAGTAATTAACATGCAAATGATATTGATTCATGATCTCCAACTCTCCTTCTTGGCCTAAATCGCCAGTAAAAAGCCATCTTTTGCCGGCCAGTTTAAATGTTAAAGAAAGAGAATCTTCATTTTTTCCTAAGCCTGGCTTAAAAGGATAAACAGTCTGAAAAGATAGTTGAGAGTCATTAACTTCATTCCCTGCTAACAATTGTATAATTTGGTCTTTCTTGATTTTTCCAGTGATTCTTTTTTGAAAAGAAGGATTTTGAATTAATCCTCGCGCCACATATAAATTTTCTACTTTAATTTGATTCAAAAGTGGCTTCAAATCACCTACATGATCTGCATCTTGGTGTGTAATAAATATCCCATTAATTTTGCTTATACCTTGAGCTTTCAAAAATGGGAGAGTAATTTTGTTAACCTGCGGATTTATTTTTTTGCCGTTGAAATTAAGTTTTCCACCGACATCTATTAAATAAACTTTTCTAAAAAACGGAGTGGAAATAAAAATGCTGTCTCCTTGGCCAACGTCAATGAAAGTTACTTGACCTTGAAGTGGAAAATGAATGGTCAAAAAAACCAATCCATATATAAATAAAAGACATACTATAAATCTTTTTATTATTTTTTTACAGTTTGGTTTTTCA
Source organism: Lactobacillus sp. ESL0261 (assembly GCF_003693025.1). Taxonomy (NCBI): domain Bacteria; kingdom Bacillati; phylum Bacillota; class Bacilli; order Lactobacillales; family Lactobacillaceae; genus Lactobacillus; species Lactobacillus sp. ESL0261. The sequence goes on along the minus strand of NZ_REHN01000006.1, from coordinate 280,382 downwards.
TTTATCCAAATCAATATAATAGACGTCAGAATTAATAGAAAAAGACATTGCCACCAGTTTATTTTGCCAAATGTTAAAAGGCCAATTTTACTGTTAGAAATTTGTGCAATTTGTTTTTCTCCAAGTTCAAGTATTCTTTCAAATAAAAAACTGCATTTTGGATTAATTTTAAAGATCAGCAAGTTCAAAAAAGTTAAAGGCATCACGACCCAGTTGAAATATGGCACAATTAACAGATTAAAAAAAACAGTTAATATATTAAATTGAAAAAAGTAAAATAAAAGCAATGGCAGTAAGAGATTATTTAAAGAAAATGACTGCTTAAATTTAGTCATGTGATTAGTCATTTCCAGACCCAGGGCTAAAATATAGCTTAAAACTGCTCCAGTGCTCATCATTAAACGAGGATTGATTATTAGGTGCAAAATTGCAGTTAGTCCAAGTAAATCACTTTTGTTAATTTGTAATTTATTTTTTATAGAAAATAGTTGACCCAAAATATAGGTCAAACTTGCTCTGATAAAACCAACTTGACTATTACTGAGAAAAATCCCTACCAGTAAAATAAGCAAACAAAAAACAAAGGTCTCGCCTTCTGTTAATTTTAAAAAATAACAAAATTTACTGATTAGTAAGGTATAAATACCAACATGCAGACCAGAAATACTCAAGATGTGTATTACGCCAAGGTCACGATAATTATTCAGAATTGTTTGAAATCTCCGACTTGGATTTTCACCTAGGATCAGTTCACTACTAAAAAAAGATAAAATTGGTGGCATTTGCTGAAAAAATTTTTTTAAATGGAATCGCAAAAAATGCAAATAGTTCCAAATGCCACTCTTGTCAATTTTAATTCTATAGCTTGTTAGTTTGACTTCTTGAGAAATGTTTTTATATCGATAAAATTTTTGCAAGTCAAATTGTCCATAGTTAGAAGCCGGTTCAATCGGATTTACATCACCAGATAAACAATAAAGTTTAACTCTGTACCCTGATTTTATTTGTTGTATCTGTCTTGAGTTTATTCTCCCAGAGACTTTAACTTTGCTTTTTTCTACTTGACCCTCAACTGTGAACCAATCGTCAAAAATATCAACTTGATCAGGGTAAAAAACTATTTGAGAGCTTGGTCTGATTACAAAGTCAGTTTGCTTTTTATCGAAGCAAGTTGCAAAAAATGCTATAAAAAGTATTACAAGAGAAAACCATCTTAAAGAATTAAACTTATAAAAAAGCAAATATGAAAGATAAGCGGCTATTAAAAAAGAACATGACTTTTGTATTAAGGTATCGCATTGATAGTATAAAAAACTCAAATCAATCAGTAATAATGCTAATACAAGAAGGAACCCTGGTTTTAAAACATCAAACTTCCAATTGGTCTTTAAGCGCCACAAATGTTTTTTCTCCAATTCCAGACACCTGTTTCAGTTCTTCTATGGATTTAAATTGGCCACTCTTTTGACGATAAGCAATAATTTGCTGTGCTTTTTTCTCTCCAATACCATTAAGCTGCTGTAGTTGTTGTAGATTTGCAGTATTGATGTTTACTTTATTGCCTGCAGTCGTTTGACCACTATTTTTGTCATTAAATTCACTAGAAACCGGATCAGATGAATTAGATGAAACCGATTCTACCACTTGCTCTGCCTTTATTTTTTCTCCTATATAAGGAATATGAATCTTATCCTGATCTTTCAATATCAAAGCTCGGTTAACCCTTTTCAACTGAGCGTTGCTTTTAATACCTCCTGCTGCAGCGATCAGCTCATTCAATCGTGCTCCATTTTTTAGTGTATATACTCCTTGATGATTAACCGCACCTGAAATGTCACACGTGACATTTTTAGGCTTATCTGCAGCAATTTCTTCTGTTTTTATTTCCTTTGAGTTCGTTATACCAGTCAAGTTGTCAGTGTTGTCTTTTTTACTTTGCAAAAATTCAGTGTTTTCATCATCGAAATCACTTAAATTTTCGTTGGATCCTGACTTTTTAAGCTCAATAAAAAAAACGGCCATTAGGCATGCCAATCCAATGAAAAAATACTTTTTGTGCTCGTCAATAAAAGTTTTTATTTTTTCCCAATCCATTTTCTCAACTCCTATTTTTAAGTACGCAAAAAAGCCCAAAAACTTTTGGACTTTTATTAATTTCTATTAGTATTTTTCATGTAAATAATGAAGTGCGTCATCAAATGTGCGTACAGGAACAATTTTCATTTTTGTTCCTATTTGCTTGGCTGTCTTTTTAGCAAGTAGATAATTACTTGCACTTTTCTTCATCCCCGCTGTATCAACAGGTGCAAAAAAGACCTCAGCTCCAGCACGATCAGCAGCCACAACTTTTTTATCAACACCGCCAATCATACCTACTTTTCCTGACGGACTAATTGTCCCAGTTCCGGCAATTTTATGACCTTCAGCTAAGTGCTTGCCGGAAAAAACTTCATAACTTGTTAAAGTGAACATTAACCCGGCAGATGGTCCTCCTATTGCACCAGCATTAATTGTAACTTTTGGCTTTGTTTCAACCTGTACATGCTCCACTAGCTGAATTCCGATGCCAGGTTTGCCTGTACCTTTGACCTTGACAATCTTTCCTTTAAAATTGATTTTTTTCTGTTCTCGCACAACATTAATTACAGTTTTAGAACCTAACTGCTTTTTTTGAAAATAACTGATCATTTCTTCTGTTGAATGAAATTTATGACCATCAGCACCTAAAACTGTATCCCCGATTTGCAATTTGCCTTTAAAGCTTGAGCCTTTTAGTACCTGCATAACGTAAACACCCTTATAGTGGAGTTTAGGTTTTAGTCCAGCCTTTTTGGCCGCATAATATATAGCATTTTGTTGACTAGTTTGCATATACCAATTTTGTAATTCTTGGTATTGACTACTGCTTGAACCACCCAACAACTCGGTTTTTGGAATACGACTAGCATGTTTTTGGGTAAAACTAAAAAGGTATTCCCATACTGTTGCCGGCTGACTTGTTTCACTGACTGTCACTAAATAAAAATTACTTGGCGGCTTAACGTTGCTTTTTACAAATTGACCAATTGAAACAGCACTGCCTGGCATTTCAATATAGTAATTGGTTGGCCAGTTTAAGCCAATAAAAACCAGAAAAAATGCCAAAATAATAAATAGCCATTTTCGAGCTTTTGAAAACTTCTTGAGTGGTTTCTTTTCATTATTCATGTTTGTTATAACCTATTTTTTCTTTTAAAGCCTGTGCTGCTTTAGTAGGCAAAAAGCTAGCAAAATCACCATTAAACTGCGCAATTTCTTTTATAATACTGGACGCAACAAAGCTATTTTCTGGCTCAGTAAAAAGCAAAACGGTACTTATGTCACTTGCCATTTTTTTATTCATTTCTGCAATCTGCTGTTCAAATAAAAAATCTGTGGTATTTCTTACGCCACGCACAATTGTATTTGCGCCCAAATCGCGTGCAACGTTAACAGTAAGCTGGTTAGGCTTTAGCAACACTTGAACATTTTTCAGATCTTTAACAGCATCATTAATCAAGTCTTCTCTTTCTTCATTTGTGAAAAGATATTTTTTAGCCGTATTGATCATCACCACTACGTAAACTTTATCAAATATCGCAGCAGCCTGATTAATTATATCAACGTGCCCTTTAGTAATAGGGTCAAAACTTCCTGGAAATATTGCGACACTCATTAATATTCCTTTCGATAAAAACGAACAATAGTTTTACCTAAATGTTTTTCCTTAATTAGCTGAAAACTACTACTTGTTTTTAAATTTGTTTGATCATTGGTTTCAGCCACCACCACTGCACCACTGTTTAACAGTTCTAGGTCAACCATTTTTGCCATATCGTCTGCAATTCTTTGTTTAGCATAAGGTGGATCTAAGAAAATAAGATCAAATTTTTGTTTTTCTTCGGCAAATTTACTTAAAGCTGCATTGCTAGACATTTTATATACTGCAAAACGTTCAGGATCCTTTGTCAAAGCAACGTTTTTACGAATGATGCTAACGGCCTGATAATTAATGTCAACTATAACTGCATGAGAGCATCCCCGAGAAACGGCCTCAATTGCCAAAGCGCCACTTCCCCCGTATAAATCTAAAACTTCTCCACCACTAAAAAATTGACCTAATGAATTAAACAGCGATTCTTTAACCTTATCACTAGTTGGTCTTGTTTTCTGGCTTTTCAACGTAAATAAATTGCGTTTGGCGTATTTTCCGGAAATAATTCTCATAATATTTGTTCTGTATCTTCCTGACGTTCCTGTAATGTTTTTTCGGCTTTTTTGGCTAAATCTCTAATTTGATTTTCAATATGGTCACTGGACAGATTAATTTGATTCCAATTTGATTTTTCTACTTTTTTAACAAAATCATGTGAATTCAAATCTTGGCATACTTGCTCAATTTCTTTTTTATTGACATATAAAATACAATAAGCAAATTTTTTAGAAAAATAAACAATGTCACCATATCGTCTCAATTTATATTGATCACTAATTGAATTTAAATAAACAGTAAGGCTTTGTCTTTGAATAATATTTTTATTAGCTAAATCTTCTTCAACGCCCATTTGCAAACCTTTCCTCATTTTTAATTCGTTCATTTGCTGAAATATTCAACACAATTCCGATAGCTGCTGACAAAATTATTAAAGACGATCCTCCATAGGAAATAAATGGCAGCGTGACCCCGGTAATGGGTAATAAACCGAGTACAGCACCCACATTAAAAACTGTCTGTGTAAAAATAATTGTTGTTACTCCAAAACATACTAAAGCATTGAATTGTGAGCTTGCATGAATACCAACTTCCATAATACTCCAAATTAAATAAAAAATTAGACCAATTACTAGCAGTGCACCGATAACCCCGATTTCTTCTGCAATTACTGCTAAAATAAAGTCTGTATAAGGCTCGGGCAGATAGCCTCTTTTTTGCATGCTATTACCCAGACCTACACCAAATAAACCACCATTATGGATAGCATAGTATGAATTAACCAGTTGTGCTCCTCCTTTTTGCTCCAGTTCAAACGGGTGCAGAAAAGAAAGAAAACGACGATACTGATACTTATTTTGCAAAAATTCAGGATTCCATTTGATGATTAGGAAAACAAGCAGGTAAACTCCGACCGCAATACCAATAAGACATAAGACTGCATTCTTAGCGGGAACACCAGAAACTGAGAACATGACGATGACAATCATTGCCAAAACAGCGGTACCGCCAAAATCAGGCTCAAGGATAACCAAAAACATCATAAAAGAAGCTAAAATTGCTGGTCTTGATAAGTTTTGAATAATTTGCCCTTTATTAAAAGAACCATCATGACGATCTAAAAAATAAGCTAAATAAATTATCAAGGATAATTTGGCAATTTCCAGAGGTTGAATCTTAATTATTTTTAAATTAATCCAACCGACAGAACCATTGACTGCAGCAGCAGACCCTTTAAAAATTTTCAAGCAAATCAAATAAAAAAGTAATAAAATGCTGATTCCGAGAAACCAAATGACAAACTTCCGACTCTTGAAAATATTAAGTTTTAAAAAAAAGCAGAGAGCACAAAAAACAAAAACCGCAAAAAAAGCATACATGGCTTGGCGTATACCGTAAAATGCCGGATTAAACCCATTCACAAGCAAAATATCCGAGCTAGCGGAATAGACTATCACTATTCCAAAGACCACTAACAAGATATAGGGCAAGAAAATATTGTAATTTAAATGGTGAAGTTTTTGCCGCACAAGCCGACCTCTCCTTCTATAATAAATTAACCTTTATTATAAGTATTATAAAACAAAAAGAGCACCACTTCATCAGTGAGTGCCCTTCTTAAAAAATTTATTTACTTCTTATTACGTCTCTTATCGGCTTTTTGTCTCTCAGAAGTGTTCAGAATTTTCTTTCTTAACCTGATTGAATCTGGTGTTACCTCACAATATTCATCATCATTTAAGAACTCTATGGCTTCTTCAAGCGTTAAAGTTTTAGGAGTTCTAATAGCTGCGGCATGGTCCTTACCCGCAGCACGAGTGTTAGTCAGGTTTTTTCCTTTGATAACATTAACTGCGATATCACGATCACGAGAGGATTGACCAACAATCATTCCTTCATAAACTTCAACTCCGGCTCCAATAAACAATTCACCACGTTGCTCAACAGTTTGCAAAGAATATGTGGTTGACTTACCCTGGCTAATGGAAACTAAAGCACCATTTTGACGACCCGGTTCCCAATTCTTAACAACAGGTTTATATGAATCAAAACTATGATTCATAATGCCGTAGCCACCAGTTTGAGACATAAATTCATTGTTATAGCCAATTAATCCGCGAGATGGAACTAGGAAGTCAAGCCGAGTTTGGTTGTTACCGGTAGATGCCATGTTCTTCATTTCTCCTTTTCTTTGAGAAAGTGAATCAATGACAGAACCAACATATTCGTCAGGCGTATCCACTTGAACTGCTTCAAATGGTTCACACATTTTACCATCAATTTCACGGTAGATAACTTTTGGTCTTGATAATTGCAATTCAAAACCTTCACGCCGCATTTCTTCAACCAAAATTGAAAGGTGGAGCTCACCACGTCCTGAAACGGTCCAAGCGTTTAATTGATCGGTTGGATCAACTTTCAAAGAAACATCGGTTCTAGTTTGCTTAATTAAACGATCTTCCAACTTTTTAGGAGTAACTTTGTCACCTTCGCGACCAGCAAAAGGTGAATCGTTAGCTACAAAATCCATTTGCAGTGTAGGTGGATCAATCTTAAGAAGAGGCAAAGCTTCAGGATTTTCGGCTGAAGCAATAGTTTCACCGACAAAAATATCGTTAATACCACTAATGGCAATGATATCACCAGCTTTAGCTTCCGTAATCTCATTACGCTTTAAGCCAAAGAAACCGAACAGTTTGGTAACTCTAAAGTTTTGGGTAGAACCGTCACGTTTCATAACAGTAATATTATCGCCAACTTTAACTCGCCCGCGATAAATACGGCCAACACCTATACGACCAACATAATCATCCCAGTCGAGCATCGTAATTTGGAATTGCAAAGGCTCCTCAGAATTATCAATTGGTGCTGGAATTGATTTAATAATCGTGTCAAAAATAGGGTTCATAGTTTCTTCCTGTTTTGACGGATCAGGATCATAAGAGGAGGTACCATTTAAAGCAGATGCATAAACTACTGGGAAGTCAAGCTGCTCATCGTTTGCTCCTAATTCAATAAATAATTCCAGCACTTCGTCAAGAACTTCTTTAGGACGAGCACCAGGACGGTCAATCTTGTTGATAACAACAATTGGCTTAACTCCAGCTTCTAATGCCTTTTTAAGTACGAAACGAGTTTGTGGCATAGTGCCTTCATAAGCATCAACCAATAATAAAGCACCGTCGACCATATGCATGATTCTTTCGACTTCACCACCGAAATCGGCGTGTCCTGGAGTATCCAGAATATTAATGGTTGTATCACCATATTTAACCGCAGTGTTTTTAGATAAAATAGTTATACCACGTTCACGCTCAATATCATTTGAATCCATTGCACGATCTTCCAAAGCCATATGTTCAGGGAGTGTGTCGGATTGTTTCAACAATTGGTTAACCAGAGTAGTTTTACCATGGTCAACGTGCGCTATGATAGCTATATTCCTAATATCGTCTCTTCTTTTTTCTGACAAAAGTATTCCTCCTCCACTCCTCAATAAAAAAACTGTGACGTGGTCACAGTTTCGGCGGCACATCAAAAACATGCTGATCGAAGTGTTTCATATCTATATATTTACGCTCATTGATTTTACCACCTAACAGTTTACGGGTCAACGTTTATCCCTCTTTTTCAAATTAAAAATTTAGTATAGAATAAAAAGCAGACAAATTAGTTTATTTTATGTTACAAATATAAATATAAACTTTTATGAAAGAGTGAATGTAATTGATTTTAATGAAAGATATTACCCGTGACGGTAACCCAGTATTGCGCAAAGTAGCTAAACCATTAACTTTTCCTTTAAGCGAACATTATCAAAATTTGGCTAAAGAAATGATGGAATATCTAGTTAACTCGCAAGATCCTAAAATTGCAGAAAAGCATCAATTGCGTGCCGGTGTTGGTTTGGCCGCCCCACAAGTTGGTGAAAGCGTTCAAATGGCTTCCTTACTGGTACCAAATGACAAGGGCGATATTGTTTTTAAGGAAACTTTTGTCAATCCTGAAATTTTATCCGAATCCGTTAGACAAGCTTGCTTAAGTGAAGGTGAAGGATGCCTGAGTGTAGACAAGGTAATCGATGGTTATGTGCCTCGTCCTGATAAATTAAAAATTCATTATTATACTGTAGCTGGTGAAGAAAAAACTATTCGCTTAAAAGACTACCCAGCAATTGTTGCATCTCATGAAATCGAACATTTACGGGGACATCTTTTTTATGACCGAATCAATAAGCAAGATCCATTTAAATTGGCTGAAGATACTATAGTCATTTATTAATTTAATTAAAAAGATTTTTGGCCGTCATTTTATTGCTTTGACGGTTTTTTTAATAAAGCCGGCAAAACTTGATTCTATACTTGTTTTTGCATGTATGGTAGAATTTTACTAGCTATTGGATACTTTATGTTATCCAAAATTAGAACGTTTTATTAACTGAATAAGGAGAATACAAATATGATCTACAAAGTTTTGTATCAAAAAGACAAGGTTGTTAATCCTAGACGGGAAACAACCCAAACTCTTTATCTTGAGGCCGACAACATGGTGGCCGCAAGAACAATGGTTGAGGAAAATACCCCCTATAATATTGAACTCATCCAAGAATTGGCTGGCAATTCGTTAACTTACGAAAAAGAGCACGCCGATTTTAAATTAACCACTTTTGAGAGTAAGAAGTAGTCTCTGTGCGTATTAAAAATAATGAAGTTGCTGTAGTTGCAATCGGGGGGTTGCACGAAATTGGCAAAAATATGTACTGTGTACAATATCAAGACGAAATCATTATCATGGATTGTGGTATTAAGTTTCCTGAGGATGACCTTCTTGGTATTAATTATGTGATTTCTGATTATTCTTATTTGATAAAAAATCGCAAAAAAATTAAAGCTCTAGTTGTCAGTCACGGACATGAAGACCACATTGGCGGGATCCCCTTCTTACTTGAAAAGATTCCGGAAATTCCGGTATATGCCACACCTTTCGCGCTTGCTTTAATCAAAGGAAAACTTGAAGAACACGGCATTCTGAGGACTACAGAATTACATGAAGAACACGAAGACACTGTTCTTAAATTCAAGAAGTTGACGGTTACTTTCTTCAGAACAACTCACTCGATTCCTGACACTTTAGGTATAGCCGTACATACCCCACTTGGTGCAGTCGTATTTACAGGAGATTTTAAATTTGATTTAACGCCTGTAATGAACCAACCTGCTCCAGATTTTCAAAAAATGGCTCAATTAGGCAATGAAGGAGTTTTGGCACTACTATCAGATTCGACTAATGCTGAAGTCAGCCAATTTACTAAGTCTGAACGTTTTGTTGCTAAATCCTTACATGACATTATTACTGGGATACATGGAAGAATAATTTTTGCAACTTTCGCATCTAACCTCTATCGTGTTTCAACTGCTATCCAAGCGGCCAAAGATACAGGTCGCAAAGTCGCAATTTTCGGGCGTAGTATGGAAAACGGAGTGCAAAATGGCATTGATCTAGGCTATTTAAATGTACCTGACGGCTTAATTGTTGATGCTAACGAAATAAACCATACTCCTGCAGAAGAAGTTATGATTTTATGTACCGGATCTCAAGGTGAACCTTTAGCTGCTCTTTCAAGAATAGCTAATGGCACGCACCGACAAATTAGTTTACAGCCTGGTGATACGGTTATATTTTCATCAAACCCAATTCCTGGAAATACTTTGAGCGTTAACCATTTAATTAATAAATTAATGGAAGGCGGAGCTAGTGTTGTTCACGGCCGAATTAATAATGTTCATACTTCAGGTCATGGTGGTCAAGAAGAACTAAAAATGATGGTTCGCTTAACTAAACCTAAATATATGATTCCTGTTCACGGCGAATACCGCATGCAAGTCATCCACACTGAACTGGCTCAAGCAGCTGGGGTCCCTGCTGATAATACTTTCGTTTTAGAAAATGGTGAAGTTGTCTGTTTTGGACCAGAGGGTTCAAGAATAGCTGGTCATATCCCAGCAGGTGACGTATACGTTGATACTTCAGGCACAGCTGATGTTGGTAATGTAGTTGTTCATGATCGGCAAGTTTTATCTGAAGATGGACTTGTTGTCGTTGTCGCTACAGTCGATTACAAGCACAAGCGCGTCTTAGCAGGGCCTGATGTCTTAAGCCGGGGATTTGTCTATATGCGCGAATCTACTGAACTAATCAATCAGGCTCAGAAACATATTTACCATATTATTAAATCAGAAATGGACAAAATGGATCATCCTAAAGACAGCGTAATTCGCAATGCAATTATTGCTAATCTTTCTGATTTTCTGTATTCTAAAACTAAAAGACGGCCGATGATTTTACCAATGTTAGTTGAGAAAAAATAAGCAAAAGCCCATTCTACAGGGCTTTTTTATATAATGAATAGAATATATGAACAACAAATTAAAAATACATCTTTTGGTTAATGAAGTAGCTGGCAATGGTCACGCTAAAAAAGTTCTTGAGCAAACAAAATCTATACTAATTAATGAAAATATAAATTTTGACCTTAAAAAAAGCAATTATGCTGGAGAAGCAATTCGTATAGCGCAGGATTATGGTAATCAAAGACATTTGCCAAATGAAGTTCTTTTAGTTATTGGCGGTGACGGATCGCTCAATGAGGTTCTTAACGGAATTAAGTGGTCAAGCAATCCGAATACACCTATTGCTTACTTACCGGCTGGAACTGGCAATGATTTCGCTCGTGCAGCTAGTTTAACTGATGATCCCCAAATTCTTTTAGAGCATTTCAAAAAAGGCTTTAAACCAGATTTAATTGATTGTGGTTCTTTTATTTTTCCAGATATCACTATTGATAAAAAATATTATTTTGCAAACAGCTTTGGTATCGGTTTTGATGCATTTGTAAACCACAATAGTAATATATCTAAACTTAAAAAACTATTAAACCGACTTAACGAAGGAAAACTAATTTACGGTTATAATGTTCTAGCCACTGTTACGAAGCAGGACACATTTGGTGTTGAAATTGAACGAGAAGGTCACAAAATTTATTTTGATGACGCTTTTATGGTTACCACTACTAATCATCCGTACCTGGGTGGCGGCCTTCCTCTTTTACCCAGTGCTAAAATTGACAATCACAAAATTGATACCGTTGTAGTAGAAAAATTTAGCCTGGCAAAACTGGTAAAATTATTTATTAATCTTCTTAAAGACGGCTCACACGTTAATGATCCACAGTTTCACTATTTTGAAGCCGAAAAGATTAAAGTCACTACTACAAAAAAAGAATTCGCTCAAGTTGATGGCGAAGAAATAAAAAGAAATTCTTTTAATATTGAGTTTTCTGTTTCAAGTTTTAACTTATTGCGTTAAAAAAAATATAAATTAAAGGAGCTATGCCTTAACTGCTTAGCTCCTTTTTCATCGAAATTATATTAAAAAATTAATTTTTATTTATTATATTTAAAATGTATCTTTAATGTGGTATCATTTGATGTGTTAAATCATCATAAGCTAGTACTCATAAGGGATGAAGAATCATGAAAAAAAGCAATGTTTTAAGCTCTATTGGTATTTTGGCGGCTACAGCTCTAGCCCTCACGGCCTGCGGTAAAAGCGGCAATAATCAAGAAAATAGCGCAAAAGAAGCAAGCAAATTTCCTGCAAAAATGCCTTCAAAACCAACGAAACAAGGCGGTACTGTGAGAGTAGCATTACAGACTGATACACCATTCACAGGTATCTTTTCTGATCAATTACAAGTAACTGCTACAGATGCTGACCTCTCCTCTCCTGGTTCGGAATCCTTATTCGATACAGATGATAATTACCGTTTCACTAATAAAGGGCCTGCAACCCTAAAGATTAATAATAAAAATAAGACAATTACAATTGTAGTTAAAAAAGGAGTTAGATGGTCAGATGGTCGACAGGTCACGGCCAAGGATGTGGAATACCCGTATGAAATATTATCCAATAAAGGTACTGATTCACAAAGGTATTCCAGCCAGTTTGAACTTATTAAAGGCTTAAAAGAATACCATGAAAGAAAAGCTAAGTCTATTTCAGGCATTGAAATGCCTGATGGTGAAAATGGCAGAAAAGTCATTTTGCACTTTAAACAATTAAAACCAGGTATGTACAATAGTGGAAATGGATATTTTTCAGAATATACAGCTCCTTATCATTACTTAAAAGATGTCCCTTTTAACAAATTACAGTCATCTAATAAGATTAGGAAAAAGCCTTTGTATTTCGGTGCCTATAAGTTAGAAAAATTAGTTCGTGGACAATCAGCTGTTTGGGTGCCAAACAAATATTATTGGCGTGGTAAACCCAAACTGGATAAAATTATTTATCAGGTGATTTCTCCTAACTCATCATCGCAATCAATAAAGAGTCATAAATTCGATGTCATTAATGTTGTAAATTCCCAATGGGATGAAGTAAAGCATACTAAAAAAGTTAAGTTCATAGCAGAAGTCCCTCTTTCATATTGGTTCATTGGCTTTAAATTAGGTAAATGGGATGCCAAACACAATAAGAGCATTATGAATCACAATAGCAAAATGAACAATACGTCTTTACGCAGAGCAATTGGTTATGCGATGAATGTTGATGAGGTCACTAAACATTATACTCATGGACTAACTTTTCATATAACCACCCTAATTCCACCCCAATTTGGAGACTATTTCAATAAAAATATTAAGGGTTATGATTATAATTTAAAAAAGGCCAACGCTATTCTTGATAAAGCCGGATATAAGAAAAAAGGTAAATGGCGTGTACAACCTAATGGAAAACCTTTAAAGATTACATTTATGGCCAAAGCTGGTGATCCAACGCAAGGTCCAATTATACAAAATTATATCCAGCAATGGCATAAAATAGGACTAAATGTTAATTTATTGAATGGTCGATTGACGGAAACAAATTCATTTTACGACAAACTTAACAAAGATGACCCTCAGGTTGATATGTTTGAAACCGGTTGGTATATGTCTACTGAACCATCACAGGATGGAATGTATGGTGACAGCACCGCAGCAAACTATGATCGTTTCGTAACACCAGAAAATACTAAACTGGTTAAGGAAATGGATTCACAAAAAGCTTTTGATCATAAATACCGTGTTAAAGTCTTTCATGACTGGCAACAATATATTTTTGATCAAGCTTACATGATTCCAACAGTTAACTCATACAAAATCAGAGCGATCAATGACCACATTTCAGGTTATTCCCTTAAACCATCTGAAAATAATAATGGGCATGTCCTATGGTATAAAGTCGGATACATTAAATAAATTTAAAAAGGATAATCAATAACTCAAGTTATTGATTATCCTTTTAATTTTTAAAATATTAACAAGCTAAGGTATACAGAAAAATAAACGTATAATTTTGGTCAAAATAACTATTTGTTTAATTATCTGGAAACAATTTTAAACTTATAGCAATTGAAACTCATTTGCTCCAGTAATTGACTTAAATTGCTTTTTTTAAAGCTTCCATCAGAACTTAGTATCGAGTAATGTCCACCCTCATCGACCAAATTACTTTTAGTTAGTCTAAAGCCATTGCGCTTGTAAAATGATAACCGGTTAAGTCTTTGAGAATAATTCTTTGCTGTTTTAATAACTGGCTCAATATCTAAAACTAACTCTTTTTCAGAATAACGTTGTTTCATCGAATTTAGAATTTGACTGCCGTAGCCCTTTCCACGCCAAACTGGGTCAACAGCCAAATAACCAATATAAATAATCTTTTCGGCATATGTCCAAAAAATTAACCCAATAAAATTATCATGGTCATAGACTGCTTGCAAATTAACTCTTTTTTGCAAAGCCATCGCCAGCAACCCGACAAATGGAAATCGTTCATTTTTGGGAAATGCGCCTAAATATAATTTTCTTACTTTAAAATAATTTTTTGTCCCCCATTTAACATTTTTGAACGTTAAAATAAATATCACCTTTCTTAAAATTAAAAAGCATCAAATGAGCCATCTTTGCGCTCTTTCTTAATACAATAATTGAATATTAAAATACCAACTAAGAACCAAACAACATTTACCACTATAAATATTATCAGTTTTGGCAATGAAACTCCATGACCCAGAAATATTTGCCGAACTATTTCGATGCCACCAACATAGGGAATGACCTCCTGAAAGACATTATATACTGGTAAATAAACATTTGACAACATCAATAATAAAGCCTGCAGTATAGTAGACCACTGACCCATTCTCTTAAATCTAATAGAACCAGAGGCAAAAATCATCCCGATGCCAAACATTCCAAAATTGGAAATTAAAGAAAATACAAATGTTAATAATAAAGCTTCTAATAATTCAGCTACCGTGAAAATTGAAAAGAACGAAGCAATAAAGCCTATGATTAAAAGATAAATCCATACAAACAAATTATTTGCCAAAGTTTCAATAAAATATAGGGTCCATAAAGGAAAAACAGACTGAGTTTCACTTTCAAGCAAACCAGTTTGCTCATCAGTTTCTACTCCGTTACTACATTGACCCATTGAGGCAATACCAATACTCCAAAACAAAAAACCAACAATAGTAAATAAAACCCCTTGCTTTGTACCATATGCCTGACCAAGTTGTGCAGGATCAGTGAAGAAGATAACAATCAAGAAAGCTCCGGCATATAAAACCAGCGAACTAATCGCAGAATTAACATAACGAAATTGCAGTTTTAGCTGTAAATATAGTTGTACCCAAAAAATATTAAATAGCTTTTTAATTTTTTTCATTTTTAATCCTACTTTCGCTGATAAATTTCACGGTATTCAGAAATCAGATCATTTTCAGTCATTTTATGTCCAATATTTTCCTCTATTTGGCCATCTCTTAAAAACAGATAATGATCAACAACACCAGAAAGCATTTGAGTGTCATGCGATGAAATAAAAATAGTATTACCGTATTTATTTTTCAAATCTAGAATAAAGGACGCTAAATCTTCCTGAGCAGCTATGTCAAGTCCGTTTGAAGGCTCGTCCAAAAGTAAAACTTCTGTTTCCATTGCTGCTCCCACAAGGATAGCAGACTTTTTCTTCAAA
Source organism: Lactobacillus sp. ESL0261 (assembly GCF_003693025.1). Lineage (NCBI taxonomy): Bacteria > Bacillati > Bacillota > Bacilli > Lactobacillales > Lactobacillaceae > Lactobacillus > Lactobacillus sp. ESL0261. The sequence goes on along the minus strand of NZ_REHN01000006.1, from coordinate 265,069 downwards.
CCAGTAGACAAATTTTGAAAATAAGTGTTAAGTTCATTTGAAAAATTGAAATCCTGCGCCATTTTTCGAATATTGTTTTCTGTTTTTTTAATACTAATTCCTTTAAGTGAAGAAAAATACATCCCATTTTCAAGGGTATTTAGCCTGTACATGAGACCCCTTTCACCTGAAGCAACGAAAGTGGTATGCAAACTGGACCACTTAACATATGGTTCGTTAGCCTGGTCATTTTTGATCAATCCTTCTGTTGGTTCCAATACCCCCGCAAGCAACCTTAACATGGTTGACTTGCCTACACCGTTAGGTCCGACCAAACCAATTACTGTTGGTTCTAAAGGAATTTTAAAATTTAGGTTATAAAATACAGGCTTCTTACCGTAGTTTTTCTTTACCTTATCAAAAATAATTGCCATAGGTTTTTCTTCCTTTTGCTTAAAATGATACTAATAATTTAAACATTATTTTTTAAAATTAGCAATAAAAAATAGTATTTAGTGATAGCTTTTTAATTAAGATATGAAACATTTACTTCTAATTGTCCTAATTGCATAATGTTTTCAGCCAAAGTTTGTTCATTACATTCACAGCTGATCACTCCATTTTCAACATTAAAAGAAAAGCCACTGGCTATGATTAAATCTTCGCTGGCAGCTATCAATTCTTCGTCACTTGCGCTGGGATCTAACTTAAAAAGTATACGACCATCATCTGTAACGTTATATTTATCAAACTCAATTTTCTCGACAAAGCAATACACCGATTCGCCAAATGAATCTTTAAAAATAGTTTCAATTTCAAATGTGTCTGGACCAAAATTTAAAATATGAGTGTTAGTGGCAACCCATTCCGCAAGTTCTTTTCGTAAGTTTATAAAACCTTCTTTTTTTATCTTTGTCATCGTTTTAAAAAGTCCCTCATTTTGTTCTTGCTTCTAATTTAGTGTTTTGCATCCCAATCATAGGATCAATTCGACCCGAATAAATCAACTCCGGTGTTAATATATGATCCTGAGTTAGATCTTCAAGCACATCAGAATTTGCTTCTTCTTGTTCATTTTTATTTTTACCTGAATCTTTTTCTTGAACAGTTTTATCTTGCACATTTAATATTTTTTGCAGTTTAACAGTTAATCCTGTCTGACGGTCATTACCAGAAGTATTAAAAGCCATTTCATAAGCGCGAGGATCACCAATTAAAACCAAATTTTTCTCTGCACGAGTAACAGCAGTGTACAATAAGTTACGTTTAAGCATGACATAGTTTTGCATAGTCAAACTCAAAATAACTAACGGGAATTCAGAGCCTTGAGCTTTGTGAATGGTAATTGCGTATGCTCTGGTTAAATCAAACAGATCTTTTTTACTAAAGGTTATTTCTCTGTCATCAAAATCAGCCACCATGCATTTTTGAGAATTATCATTATCAATTGCGAGGATTTTACCGATTTGGCCATTATAAATGTCTTTTTCCGGATTATTTTGTAATTGCAAAATGCGGTCACCAATGCGAAAAATTTCATCGTGTACTTCCAGTGTTTTACTGTTTGGCTTTGAAGGATTAATAATTTCTTGAATAACATTATTCAAATTGTTAACCCCGCCATCACCTTGGTACATTGCTCCTAGTACCTGAACATCATCAGGATCAAAACCCTTTGCTAAAGCTCGCTGAACTATTTGACTAACAACATGCGAGACTTCATGCGGTGGACATGAAATAAATGAGTAGTTTTTGGTCTTTTTAAATAATTCTTGGGGATTCTTTCCTTCATTAATGTCATGAGCCAACGTAATAATGCTGGAATCATCTCCTTGACGGTGAATTTGCTTAAGAACGGTAGTAGGAAAGGCCTGTGATTTGATTAAATCAGCAAAAACGTTTCCTGCACCAACTGATGGCAGTTGATCCTTATCACCAACAAAAACAATGTGCTTAGTTTCGTTAATGCTGGAAACCAGTTGCCTAAACAAAAACATATCTACCATCGACATTTCATCAATAATTAAAATTTCACCATTTAATTCATTCAGATCAGTTGCATCATTTTCACCAATCCCTAAACCCAGCAAACGATGGATAGTTTTGGCTGTAATTCCAGTAATCTCTTCCATTCTCTTAGCTGCACGACCAGTGGGAGCAGCAAGTAAAAATGGTGGGTCTGTACTATAAAGAGACGATGATGGTATTTCTGCCAGCTCTTTCAATGCTAATAAAATACCGTTTATGATAGTAGTTTTCCCAGTTCCGGGGCCACCAGTTAAAATTGAAATTGGATTAGTCAGTGCGTTTTTAATAGCTGCCTTTTGAGTATGATCATAGTGAATTTTCAGCTTAGTCTCAGCGTTAGTTATTGCAAGGTTTAAATCTTTTTCACAGTAACTTGAACTCTTTTGTTTTTTTTCAACTAGATTTTTCATTGCATTGGCAATATCAGTTTCCGTTTCAAAAATTTCCTGTAATGAAGCATTTTCTCCCATTACTACAACTTTACCCTGATGTTGGAGATTATTAACACAAGTTGCTATGGTGTCATACTCATTAATTTGAAGTAGTTTACTCGCTTCTTGCAGCAACTGCTCAAGTTTAACGTATGTATTGCCTTCTTTAGCAACTTCATCAAGTAAAATTTGAAAAACAGCACCATTAACTCTTTTGGGATCATTTGAACTAATTCCTAATTTACTGCCAATTCGATCGGCACTCTTAAATGCATAACCTGTAACTTCAGCAATAGAGGCATAAGGATCTTCTTCAAGTTTAGCTAAGGTTTCGCCATGATAAAGTTGGTATAGTCTGCTCGCTACCTTCTTATTCAAGCCAAATTGAGCCAATTTTAATACAGTTTCAGAGTATGAATCCATTGAACTGACACCATTTAACAAACTCTCTTTTTGCTTTTTCGAAATTGACAAAGTTCGAACCTTTTCAGGTTTTTCCTTTAAAACTGTCAGTGCATCCATTCCCAAGTCTGAAATTATTGTATCAGCTGCTTTTTTACCAATCCCAGGAAATTTGCTGGAACTTAAATAATTAATCAAACTACCTTTTTCATGAGGCAAGGCCAATTTATAATTATCACAACGAAATTGCAGACCAAATTTATTATGCACAATCAATCTTCCGGAAAAAGTATAAGTTGCACCAACTTGAACGTCTCCAAAGCTGCCGGTTACTTTAATATCTTCTCGATCATATTTTTCTAACTTTCCGATTATGGCAACATCAAGTATCTTATACAAATCTTGATCATTTTCAAAAACTATTCGGTTGATTTTCCCAGTAAATTCAGTCATTGTTTTTTCTCGCATCATTCACTAATTTTAATACTGAGGCATACTTTTTTTGCTCTTGTTCAAAAACTTTATGGTCTTGCTTTTTTGACTCGGTTAAGTATTTTTCAGCCTCTTGGCGATTTCTAGCTAAAACTGTGATTCCCAACATGAAATTGATTTTGGCCGATCTTTTTTCGGTATCTATTTTTTTATAAGCTGACTCTGCTTCCTGAGTTTTACCGAGGCTTAGCCAAATATCCCCTATTAATTCCAACACTTTTGCATCAACATTCTTAATAGTTAGAGCGTATGCAAGTGCTTTTTGGCTTTGACCAACTTTGAAAAAAACGAGTGCTTTTTGATATAAAACTAAATCATCATTAGGAATTTGATTAAGGATTTTTAGTGCCAGATCAAATTTACCTTGTAGATAGTAACAAACGGCTAAATCATAATCTAAATCCTGAGGATGAGTAACTAACTTTTTGGCTTTTTCTAATAGTTCAGTTGCTTGGTCATTACTGCCTTGCTCTATTAAATAGGTTGCCAAATTTAAATAGTTTTCACTATTTTGTGGTTGTTTATCAATTTTCGTTATTAGTTGGTGTATCTTTTTGGAAACTCCGTTTGAATTATCAGCTATTTCTCTTTTTTGTCTCATAATGAATCCGAATCTACCATTTTCCTATCCAAAAATTTCGTCTCATTCCATATCAGAGCCTTAAAGGTTTTACCCCTATCTTTTGTTTCCAAAATAGTAAGGCTGGTATTGCTTAAACCACCATTGTGGCGGATATCCGGCAATGAATAACCCAATAATCCACCCATAATCGCTCCCAAAGCTGCTCCATGGCTCACTGCCAGTATTTTATCATCTTGTTTAAATTGTAGTCCAGCGTCTCTGCCAAAGCTTTTACCACGTGCAATTACCTCAGGATAATTTTCTCCTCCGATGCTGTGGCCATCATATTTATCAGGTTTATCCCAAATGTCACTTACTTGCTCAGGATACCTGGCTTTAGCCTCAGTAAACGTGAGTCCTTCCATAGCTCCTAAATCAAATTCTCGCAAACGATCATCTATCTTGACAGAAAAGGGATTACCCAGATTCTTAGTAAGTTTTTCTGCAGTAGTTCTGGCTCTTTTCAGAGGGCTTGAATAGATTGCTGCGAATTTTGTTTCACCTAAAAAATCGCTTAATTTTTGAATATCAATTAAACTTTGAGGTAAAAGTGGTGAATCACCATGAGCCCCTTGAAAACGTTTCTGTAAGTTCCACTCTGTTTTACCATGTCTGACAAAATAAATCTGCATTCATTAATAACTCTTTTCTGTAACTATTATTTTCTAGTTTATCATTTAATAGTTTAAAAGAGAAAACGAACACAAATAAAAAGGAAAATGTATATAAACATTTTCCTTTCAAGCGGCATTAAACTAATTGAAGCTGAAGATCATTTTGATAGGCACAATCAATATTGCCGCCACCAAGACATTCCTCACCCTGATAAAGAACAAGAGCTTGTCCGGGTGTAACCGCCCGTGCTGGCTCGTCAAAGTAAACTTTTGCTTTGTTTTTTTCTGCATCATAGGATACTGTTACCCCAACATCAGGTTGACGATAACGAAACTTGGCGGTGCAATGAATTTTGAAATCGTGATCAGGCTGTCCGGTAAAGAATGACATATCACTAGCTTCCAATTCAGTGGCGTAAAGCAATTTGCTGTCATATCCTTGCTCGACGATCAGTTGATTTTTTTGTAAATCCTTACCGACCACAAACCACGGAGCAGTTGATTCTTTTGTTGAACCCAGTCCTAATCCTGATCTTTGACCAATTGTATAATACATTAGACCCGCATGATGGCCAACTACTTTTCCATCTGGTGTGATCATCTCTCCAGATTGAGCAGGCAAAAATTCACTCAAAAATTTGCGAAAATTTCTCTCGCCAATAAAACAAATACCAGTTGAATCCTTCTTTTTTGCTGTAGCTAAACCATTTTTGATTGCAATTTCGCGCACCTGTGGTTTAGTTAAATTAGCTAACGGAAAAATAACGCGACTAATCTGATTTTGGTTTAACTGACTTAAAAAGTATGTTTGGTCCTTGTTGCCATCTTTTGGGCGCATCATATGAGTAATACCATTTTTATCAGTTATGATTTTTGCATAATGACCCATTGCAATGTAATCTGCATCAAGATTAAGTGCAAATTCTAAAAATGATTTAAACTTAATCTGACTATTGCACATAACATCCGGATTCGGCGTACGACCTTTTTTATATTCATTTAAGAAATACTCAAAAACTCGGTGCCAATATTCTTTTTCAAAATTGATTGAATAATAAGGAATCCCGATTTGATCGGCAACTCTTTTTACATCTTCGTAATCATCAGTAGCAGTGCAAACCCCGGAATCATCAGTGTCATCCCAATTTTTCATAAAGACACCAATTACATCGTATCCCTGCTCTTTTAAAAGAAGTGCCGAAACGGAAGAATCTACTCCCCCACTCATACCGACAACAACTCTGGTTTTTTTCTTTACCAAATTAATCAATCCTTCACAGCAACAATAATATTGCGCTCCTCTAAATCTTTCAATATATAATCCAAAAGTTCAACAGTGGGAGCCAATTTTTCATTTTTAAAAATGTTGACCTTTTGTAAACCATTTTTGTCTGTGACAACCATGGTCAGATGAGTCATCTCTTTATTTATGGTCATCTTCAATTTAGTTGGAGCATTATACGGCGAATCATTATAAAGTGGATGCTCATAATTAAAATTACCCTTAACGGTTTTAACAAAGCCTGCATCAATCAATGCGTATAGTTTGAGCTTTGGACTAAGAGTAAACTTGCGTTTATCACCATTAATAATAACTGTATTTGCCATAATTCTACCTCACTTACTAATAATAAGCATATTCAACTAAAAAAGCAATTATTTTTATTTATTCTGGATTTTGCCCACAATTTTAGCTAGTTCCGTTGCGAAGGCTTTTACTTCCTCTTCAGTAGTGTAACGGCCAAATGAAATGCGTATTGACTCATTGATTCTCGGAGAGTTTTTACCAAAACAAGCCACTAAAACATGGGATGGTTCAATTGAACCTGCAGTACAAGCAGAACCCCCAGAAACTGCAAAACCTGCCAAATCCAAATTTGTCTGCAAAACAGTCGTTGAAACACCATTAAAATGCAAGTTCAACACGTGATGAGAATCAAACTTTGCAGTTCCGCCGTTAACTTGATATTTCACTTTAGTTAGGTTAAGTTCATCCAAAATAATATTTTGCAAGTTCTGATATTTAGTTTGCAAATTTTCTTTATCTATTGCTGCAATTTCATTGATAGCTTCACCAAAACCAGCAATTCCTGGTACATTTTCTGTTCCCGCTCTGCGCTTAGTTTCTTGTTCTCCACCATAAATAAGAGGTGGCAAATTGAGCGAGTTTTTTTCATATAAAAAGCCAAGGAATTTCGGACCATTTATTTTATGAGCAGAAGTTGATAACAAGTCGATATTCATCTTAACAACATCAAGTTCTATATTGCCCAGTCCTTGTACAGCGTCAACATGAAAGTATGCATTGCTTTGTTTTACTATATTGCCAATTTCAGTCAAAGGATTAATTGTGCCCAATTCATTATTAACGGCCATAATGGAAACCAAGGTAGTTTGTGGAGTTAGTGCATCTTTTAAATCGGCAAGTGAAATACAACCATTATCATCGACATCAAGATATATGACTTCATAACCCTCATTTTCTAATCGTTGCATTGGCTTTAAAACGGACGGATGTTCAATCTTAGTTGTGATTATGCGTTTACCAATATTTTGGCGACTATGAGCAGTCCCGAAAATAGCAGTATTATTGCTTTCTGAACCACCTGAGGTAAAAATTATTTCATTTTCCTTTGCGTTAATAATTCTGGCAGCTTCACGTCTTGCCAGATCAATGGCATGACGAGCTTTACGGCCCAGGTCATAAGTACTTGAGGCATTACCATAATTGTTTTTCATCTCACCAGTTATTACGTCGATTACTTGGGGCGACATTGGTGTTGTAGCGGCATTATCCAGATAAATTTCTGTCATCTGTTAATTCATCTTTTCTATATAAGTACAAATAATTTTAGCAGCTTTAGCTCCCACTTTTTGAGCAAAATGATCAAAATCCTCGTTTGCGTCTTGATTACCGTTGTCAGAAATAGCTCGTACGGCTACCAAAGGCTTTTTAAAATGATAAGCAACCTGAGCAAAAGCGGCTCCTTCCATTTCAACACCTAATGCATGAGCAAAATTCTGCTTAATCTCATCTTTTTGCTTCTCAGAGCCAATGAAGGAATCACCTGTAACAATTAATCCTTCTTTAAATTTAATGTTGTTTTCTTGCAAAAACTGTGCAAATTCCTTTCTTTCAGAGGAATTTAACTCAAATTGGGCTGGTTCCCCAGGTATTTGTCCTTCAACATAATCGCCAGCCAAAGTATTATGAGCATCGTGATATGCAAATGAATCAGCTAAAATCAAATCTTCTTTATGAACTTGCTTTTGTAATGATCCTGCCGTACCAGTCATGAAAATCAAATCAATATCAACATTACTTAGTAAACTGGCTAAATTCATGGCAGCCTGCACTTTGCCAATTCCACTCAAACCTATGTACAAATCATTGTGGTTAACGCAAAAATGCTCGAATATAGTAGATCCGAACATTTCTTTGTGACCAGAGTGAAAATACTTATGATAATATTCAGCCTCAATTTCCATTGGGACAATAATCGCTATCTTCATTTTTACCCTCGTTTTATTTTATAAGTGAAATAACGCTAATAAAACCAAAATAATTAAAACAGTAACAATCAAAATTGCACGATTAAGTTTACCTTTCAGCTTTAATGCTTTTTCTTGACTCGTAGTTAACTGAGACTGAGATTTGTTCTCTTCTCTTCTTGGAGCCTGCTCTTGATCTTTTACCCTGTCATTTGCAAAATCATTTGATTCTACAACTTCATTCTCATCACGGGTAAAATCAGGATTAACATCAACTTCATCATCACTATCATCAAAAGCAGATTTAATTGTATTTAAAAAGTTTTTGCTTTTTTTATGTTTTAATTTTTTACGGTAATCAGATCGTTTTTCAGTCATTTTATTCCTTTGCGTCAGCACCGGTGAGCAGCATGTTTTCCCAAACACTCATTGCATATAATGTCTTGGCATCAACGATTTTACCCTGTGCCGAAAGTCTTTTCAACTCTTCCAAACTAAACCAATGACTAGTTAAAAACTCATCAGGATCAAGATCCTTTTTATCAGTCAATTTAGTTAATGTGTCGCAATAAAATAAGTAGAGCTTCTCATTAGTAAAACCGGGAGATGAATAAAACTCAGTTATTTTTTCCCAGTAATCAGCACGATAACCGCCCTCTTCATTTAACTCTCTTTTCATTGCATCAAGTGGACTAGCATCAGTTTCGTCTATTAAACCTGCTGGAATTTCTAAAGTCAACTCTTTGATAGGCTCACGCCATTGTTCAACTAACAGCATTTCCTGCTTATCATTCACAGCTATAGCAGCTGATGCAGGTTGATGTTTTACTACTTCCCTTGTAGCAGTATCACCATTAGGCAATTTGATCGTTCTCACTGAAAGATCAACTATACGACCTGTAAAAATTTGTTTTGAAGAGATTTCAGTTTCTGTTAAATCCATTATTCACTTTCCTGCTAATCAGCTAAATATACATTAACACATTGCAATCCATTTTTTCCTTGAGCGAGCTGATATTTAACTTTTTGTCCGACACACAAGCGACGATATCCTTCTTCTTTAATAGCAGTATAAAAGATAAAGTACGCCTTCTGATTTTCATCGTCAGTGATGAAACCAAAACTACTGTTTTGATCAAACTGCTTTACCTTACCGTAACGCATTATTCTTCTAAACCTTCTTGTACAGCTTCAGGATAATCTTCTTCAACAATTTTAGCACATCTGCCGCAAAGCATTGGTACTTCGCTATCAGCTCCAACATCGGTTCTGATCATACGACACCGAGGACAAACATCGCCATCAGCGTGTTCAACGACAAATGCACCATTTGGTAATTTTTCGGCATTTTCAGGTGCTTCACCGTCAGCAATAGTTAACTTAGAAACTATTAAAATTTGCCTAAAGTTTGCATCCAGATTGGCTAAAACTGCTCTCATCTCATCAGTTGGATAAACTGTAACTGCTGCTTCAAAAGATTTACCGATTAACTTTTGATCACGCGCTTCTTCTAAGACTTTTAAAACATCATCGCGGAAATTCATAAATTTCTTCCAGTTGTCAAGGAGCTCATCATGATTTGCATAATGCTCAATTTCAGGCATTTCGGCAAGTTGGACGTAATCTTCCTTTTCCTTTAAGAAAGACCAAACTTCCTCCATAGTATGTGGCAAGACAGGGGTCAAAACCTTAGCCAACTTAACTGCCGCATCATAAATTACTGTTTGCATTGACCTTCTTGCATGACTGTTTTTACTTTCAATGTAAAGAACATCTTTGGCAAAGTCCAGATAAAATGCTGAAAGATCATTAGAAATGAATGCAAAAATCTTTTTATAAACATTATTAAAATCGTAACGCTCATAACTGTCAAGACAAATTTTAACCAAATCGTTGAGTTTAACTTCCATATATTGGTCAATGGAGTTTAGATCTTCATAAGCGACTCTATTTGTTTGCGGGTCAAAATCAGAAGTATTAGCCAACATATAGCGGAAAGTATTTCTTATTTTACGATAACTCTCAGAAGTTTGGCGCAAAATATTTTGTGAAACAGCAACATCAGAAGTAGTGTCTACGGAAACTACCCACAAGCGAATAATTTCTGCTCCCATTTGTTTGATGACATCGTTAGGTGAAATTACATTACCTAACGACTTAGACATTTTATGTCCTTTTTCATCTAAAACAAAGCCCTGAGACAAAATACCGCGATAAGGTGCTTTACCCGTGGCAGCTACAGCTGTAATCAGACTTGAATTGAACCAGCCACGGTACTGATCACTGCCCTCAAGATATAGATCACACGGGAAATTCAAATCTGGTCTTTTAGCCATAACAGCTTGATGAGATGATCCGGAATCAAACCAAACATCTAAAATATCTTTTTCCTTTGTAAATTTACCATTTGGTGAATGCTCAGAAGTAAATCCGTCTGGCAACAATTCCTTAGCACTTCTTCTATACCAGGCATTTGACCCCTCTTTGGCAAAAATCTGTGCAATATGTTCAATAGTTTCTGGTGTGACAATCGCAGTACCATCTTCTGCATAAAAGATTGGCAATGGAACTCCCCAAGCACGTTGTCTTGAGATTACCCAATCACCACGATCCTTAATCATATTGTGCAAGCGCAATTGACCCCAGGATGGCGTGAATTTAACCTTATCAATTTGATCAAGAATCTGTTGGCGGAACTTTTCAACTGAAGCAAACCATTGTGTAGTAGCTCGATAAATCACAGGTTTCTTTGTACGCCAATCATGAGGATAAGAGTGAGTAAAGAAGCTAAGCTTAAGTAAATTGCCTGATTTCTTTAATTTTTCACTGACGACTTTATTGGCATCATCATAAAACAGCCCTACTAAATCTGGATCGTTAATATCTTCAGTGAAACAACCTTTGTCGTCCATTGGGCTGTACACAGGAATACCATATTTTTGAGCAACATTATAGTCATCTTCACCAAAACCAGAAGCCGTATGAACTAGTCCAGTACCATCACTAGCAGTAACGTGCATTGCATTCATTAAAATAGAATCACGATCGTATAAAGGATGTTTGGCAACCATATGGTCCATTTCAGTACCCTTAAGATGTTGAACTACTTCATAGTCCTTCCAACCTAATTCTTCAGCAACAGCTTCTAAACGTTCAGTTCCAACAACGTAACGCTTATCACCGACCTGAGCTACAGAGTAATCAAACCCTGGATTTACTGTAATACCCTGATTAGTAGGGATGGTCCAAGGTGTAGTTGTCCAAATTAAGAAATATGTATTTTTCGGATCTAAAATGCCCTTACCGTCTTTTACAGGAAATGAAACATAAATCGAAGGTGACTTAATATCATGATATTCAACCTCAGCTTCTGCCAATGTTGATTCACTTGAAGGTGACCAATAAACAGGTTTCTTACCTTTATAGATATAACCCTTTTCATACATTTTACCAAAGACACGAATTTCTTCAGCTTCATATTCAGGTTGATAAGTAATATATGGGTGGTCCCAGTCTCCCATTACTCCCAAACGCTTAAAGTCAGTCATTTGCTTTTTAACTTCTTTACTAGCAAAATCTTGACAAAGCTGACGGTAATCCGCAAGATTCATCTTTTTGCGATCAACGCCTTGTTTGGTTAATTGCTGTTCAATTGGTAAACCATGAGTATCCCAACCAGGAACATAGGGAGCATAATAGCCGTTCATATTTTTAAAACGAACAATTATGTCTTTTGAAACTTTGTTCATAGCGTGGCCAATGTGAATATTACCGTTTGCAAAAGGAGGACCATCATGTAAATCAAATCTCGGCTTTCCTTTATTCAGTTTTAATCTTTGTTCATATAATTTGTTTTCTTCCCACTCTTTTTGCCATTGCGCTTCGCGAACTGGCAAATTGCCCCGCATCTTAAATTTGGTTTTACCCATATTAAGTGTATTTTTCACTCTCATTTTTTAATCCTCCCTATAAAAAAATCCTCGTCCTAAGATTAGGGCGAGGTTAATATCGTGGTACCACCTAAATTGAGTTGTTAAACTCCACTTAACGATTGCGTATCGTGCAACTAACGTAACAAACCAATCCTAACAGCTGATCAACCATTAAGCTCTTATATTAGTCTCACACCACCGCTAATTCGCTGAATTGCTCTCAAGTTTTACTGTCAGTTTGTTATTAATGATTTTTATAGTCATCTGGGAAAATAACAGTAGTACCAGAGCCATTATTAGAACTAGTATCTTCGTTATTAACAGTTTCAACACTAGGACTGTCACCAGTCATTGGTTTAGGACTATTATTATCTTCTTCAGTGTCTTGTTCAAAGTTTACTTCATCATCAATGCCATTGTCAACCTCTACTTCTTCATCTTCGTCGATATCTTCATCATCATCGTCTTCATCGACATCTTCGTCTTCATCAGTTAACATTATTGGTTCAGCACCATCTGGGGGATAAAATCGTTCAGTATCGAAATATTTATCGAGTGCTTTTTGCCAATTTTCATCATTAAGATTTTCAATTGCTTTTTGTAAAAGATCTTGAATATAAGAGCGATAACCTGAAGCTTCCTTTTTCACACGTTCATAGTCAGATTTAATAGTTTCGAGTTGCTGACGTTGATAATCAGTATCAATTTTTGCCTGTTCAGTAGTATTATTGGCTTGAACTGTAGCATCATTGATAATTCTTTCTGCCTGAATTTTAGCGTTACCTACAGCTTCTTTCGTAGCATCTTCATTCTGTTTGTACTGTTTAACTTGTTTTTGTAAATCTGAAACCTGTTCTTGCAAATGCACAATTTCATTCTTCAAGTCAACCGTTTGATCCAATGCGTCACCATAATCATTGATTATTTGGTCGAGAAAACTGTCTACTTCGCGCCTATCATAGCCACTTAAACCTCTCTTTTTGAATTCTTTATTATGAATTTCAAGCGGAGTCAATTTCTGCGATTCCTTTTTTTCGTCTGCCATAGCTTATACGCCACCTTATACTTGCCTTTTCTTGTCCTTGATATATCTTTAATTTCACATCTGCCAAAATGTCTTAAACTTAGGACATCATTTTCATTAACCATTATATTAAAATCTTTGACACTATGCCAATTTAATTTAACTAAATTATCTGATATATATGTTTTTATTTTCTGTCTGCTATCATTTGTGATTGAAGCTAAAACTGCATCCAACCTTAGTGAAGAAACAATTGCACTTAACAGTTCACTTTCATCATCAACTGCTATTACTTTCTGATTTAGACTAGGTCTTATTCTTACCTTTGTCCTACCTATATAGGTGATTTCATGTTGAAAAAAATCTGTTAGTTCGCTCTTAGCAAAAAATTGCCACTTGCCATTGCCATCGGTAATAATGTCTCCAAATGTTGAGGTTTCTATACCTGCATTAGCTAGGCTTCCTAATATTGCACTATGTGACAAAGAAGTAAATTTCTGAGGATACTCAATATTAAAAACAGTAACCTGATATGCAAGAGGCGCAATATTATCCCAGTCTTCAGTTATAAAAACTCTTTTCTTTTCAGCATTTAAATGCCCACCAAAGCTCTGCAAACAAACTTCAGCACCAGCTATTTTTTTAAGAATATCCCTTTCTCCAGGATTCAGAAAATCTGTTAAAACTTCTTCATGCTTGTCAAGAGCGTTATTTATGAGTCCAGTCATCTTATCTACTATTTTCCGATCAGATAAATCACCTTTAAATAAAACATTCTTAGCATAAGCACTTCGTTTTGCTATGTTTTTTGTGTTCACACAATGCCCCCTGTTAATGAAGGTAAAAAGACACATTGGTCTTTTCTAAAATTATTATAGCATGAACTTTAAAAGACATTCATTTAACAAAGAAAACTATTTGCATTATTCAAAAAAAATAAAAGGCTGACAAATCATGAAATTCATCAGCTCTTTATAAAAATTAAACAAACAATCTAAATAAAATGTTTGCGATCCATCTTAAGACATAATTTTGCACAAAATAAAGTAAAAGTAAGCCAATTAGAAATGAAATATCCAACCCGGTGGCATTAGAGAGTCTTAAAATCGGTCCCTTACGGAAAAGGTTTAAATAAGGATCAATTATCAGATTAATTATACGACCGAGACTTGAATCACGTAAAAAAGGAATCCAACTTAAAATTGCATCAATTACCATAATAATGCTGTAGATCCATATTATATAATCAAGAATATTAATACCGTAATATATGATATTTGCTGCCATTAACTTAAAGTATCTTTCTTATCAACTAAGTCACTAATTTTGCCATTAGTAACGAATTTAGGAGGTGTTGCCAGAAATATTTTATCGCCGATACGTTGAATTTCACCATTCAGGGCATAAACTGTCCCCGTGATAAAATCAACAACTCTCCTAGCAGAAGCATCTTCCATCCTGCTAAAATTAATAATCACTGCTTTGTTATTCAACAAGTTTTGTGCAACATCCTTGGCATCAGAATAAACACGTGGCTCGTAAAGAACAATTTTGCTCTTAGCCGCATTCATACCGGATTTTATCGAAACTACATTGTCACGATCAACAGCACTAGCAGAATAATTGTCCTCATTATTTAATTGTTGGTCTTCTGCATATTCATCATCCAGCATTTCATCGTCATCATTTGCAACACCGAAAAATTTACCTATTTTACTAAAAGCCATTTTTCTTGCCTCCTATTAGTTTTCACCACGATGCCTGAAAAATGGAATATCATCAGTATCATCGTCATCAAAAGCGTTGGTTTCGATTTGTGAAATACTGCTTTGATCGTCGTCATCAAACGAGCTCGATCTTTCCTCCTGATTTGTGGCAGATGGTGTTGAGCGACGATTTCCTTCATCATGGTTATCCAAACCCCATACACTTGTTGGATCGACCATAGGTTTATGTTTTGGAGCAGTCTGAACAGTTTGCGAACCATCATCAGTTGAAGGTCTGGGCTCAACAGGTCTCTCAACCGAATTTGTATTTTGCCCAGAGGAATTGGTTTGACTAGGTTGTGACTTTATCTGGTGACTGTGACCAGGAAGCTGTTTAGATGCTTCCTCTTCTGCTTGTGAATTTATTCCTGTAGCTATAACAGTGACAACAACCTCATCTCCTAAATTAGGATTAATGGACGTACCAAAAATGATATTAACATCATCGCCTGCAGCCTTTGAAACAATTTCAGAAGCATCTTGTGCTTCAAATAAAGTCAAATCAGGTCCACCGGTGATATTCAGGAGAACCTGCTTAGCGCCATCAATTGAAACCTCAAGCAACGGTGAAGAAATTGCCAGTTTAGTTGCTTCAACAGTCCGGTTCTCCCCACTTGCACGACCAATTCCCATTAAAGCAGCACCTTGGTTTGCCATAACAGTTTTAACATCAGCAAAATCCAAGTTAACATAGTCGGTTGAAGTGATTAAATCAGAAATACCTTGAACACCCTGTTTTAAAACATTATCTGCTTCTTTAAAGGCATCCATCATAGGAGTCTTTTTATCTACCATTTCCAGCAACCGGTTATTAGCAATGATAACAAGCGTATCAACATACTGTTTTAACTGAGAAATGCCTTCAGCTGCATTTTTAGACCTTTTGGGTCCTTCAAATGTAAAAGGACGAGTAACAACGCCAACTGTTAATGCACCAGTTTCTCGTGCAATTTTGGCTACAATTGGCGCAGCACCAGTTCCCGTACCGCCACCCATGCCAGCGGTAATGAAAATCATATCTGCACCTTTTAGCGCATCTTCAATTGTCTGCTCACTTTCTTCAGCAGCTTTTTGACCTACCTCGGGATGAGAGCCAGCTCCAAGTCCTCTTGTCAACTTTGGCCCCAGCTGAATTTTATTTTCAGCTTTATTACTATTTAATGCTTGTACATCTGTGTTAGCAGCTACAAAAGATACTCCTTGTACGCCATCATCGATCATTCGATTAACAGCATTACCACCAGCACCGCCGACACCAATAACTTTGATGACAGCATTTTTATTGTCGTCAGAATCGAACGTAAAATCCATCTAATTAACCACCTTTAATCAAAGAACTTTTTGAAGAAGTTCTTAAAGCCTTTATCTTTATTTTGCGTATTATTTTTCGTTTTACTTTGCGAAGATTTTTCTCGTTTCAGTAACTCACGTCTATTATATTCTTCTTTTCTTTTACTTTCATTAACAGTAGCTGTTCTTTTCGAAGTTTTTGTTTTTTCTTGAACAGTCACTTCTTCTTGACCAAGTGCATCCTTGCCGTATATTGCGTTAATTACTAAAAAGTCAATATCAGACATTTTATATGCATAGTTAACAACTCCATATGCAGCTGAATAAATTGGATTGCGCATTCCAATTTGGTCAGGTTGATAGATTCTGGCTTTGACATTTAAAGTATTGGCTATTATGCCATCAAAACCTTGTAACAGACTGCTTCCACCAGTGATAATGACACCACCAGGCAAACTTAAAGCATCATGTTTAACCAAACCTTTTTCAATTCTGTCAATGGTCTGCATAACTCTAGCATTAATAATTTCACTTAAGTAGCCCTCGTCAACCATCTGTTGACCATTTGAACCTACGCTATTAACAGCAAATTTATTTTTTTCAGAAGCTAGATTGGGATCGGCATAGCCATAATCAAGTTTTATTTGTTCTGCATCCCTTTTTGATGTACTAAGAACAACAGAGATGTCATTGCTAATATCGCTTCCTCCTTCAAAGTCAATATTAGCATATTTAATCTGATTATTGTGAATGACCGTGGCAGTAGTCACTCCACCACCTAAATCAAGGATTATTGAGCCAAACTGTCGCTCACTTTCATTTAAAGCAACACTGGCAATAGCAAGCGGGGTTGGAACAAAAAAGTTATTAGAATAACCTGCTCGCTCTATAGCCTTTTTAATGTTATGCAAAGGACTTGCCGGAGCCGTAAGCATGATGCCCTGCACTGACAGAGAATGAGCAATCATTTTTCGGGGATCATCGACTTCCGTTTTACCATCAATTAAAAAGCGGCTTGGCAAAAAAGCAATAGGTTCACGTTCGTTTTTTACTGCAGACCTGATAGCAGCACGTACTACACGTCTGACATCATGGTTGCCAACTTCCTGACCATTATCGCTTACATTAACCAAATCGCTTGCAGTTTCAAGTTGAAGCATACCAACCGGTATGCCTGTTACAACTCGATAAATCTTTGCGTTTGTCTTTTTAGCTATTTCTTTTAACGCTCTACTAATAGCAGCAGCTGTCTCATCAATATCAACTATATTGCCATGGCGCATTCCCCTATTGGGGACAGCTACAGCTCCGATAACTTTACCTGTATCTGCTACAACCGCTTTCACACTTGTGGTACCAATATCTAAGCCCACTAATAAATTTGTATTGTCCAAAATTTACCCCCTGTCAGTGCTCTTTACAAAAATTTTACCATAAAAGTAGCTCAAATTCAGCCTAAGTTAAACCATAAGCTTTCTTTTCACTTGGTGTAAGCGGCCTGCTAAACGCACCTACTTCCAAATCAATTAAAGTATTTTTTCCCACTTTAGTTTTTATTTTATTATAGTACTTTAATTTACTTTTGAGGGTAGAAACGTTACCAATTACTACATTTCCATTTTTCATTAGAAAAATTACCTGTGATTTTCTCCTAGTGTTGCCGCTTAACAATTTTATCTGATTTTGAAAATCTGAAGGCAGACTATTAAACAAGTGAAGAGTTTCTTTCAATGATATTTCATGGTTATATCCCACAAAAACTGGCTTATCCGGACTCACCTTTGACCACGGAATTATCTGGGAACCCAATTTGCCTTGTGTAAGTATTTTCCGGTATCCTTCGGCATTTTTAATGTAACCAATCGTATGGTATTCGTCAATATTAAGAATCAAATGGTTAAAATTTTTAACATGAACATTTATGGTTTTTATTTCAGAGTATCTTGATGACAGTTTATGGTCTATGCTGTCCTTATTAAACAGATGGTCAATTATTTTATCACTGGCTTTAATATCAGTAGTTTTTACAACTTCTTTTATTGGTAAATCATTTTCACCTTTTATTTGAATGCTTTTCACATTTGCTAAAGGAGAAATATAATAACCTAGTCCCAAAATGGACACTACTGAGATGCCAACAACAAGTCCTAGACGTTTAAAGAGCGCAGACTTACGCTCACTATGTAATTTTGATAACGAGGCAGAGACTTTTGTTTTAGCTTTAAACTTTTTCTTCTGATTAGATTCGTGATCTAAATAAGGTGATAATTTTTCTTTTGGATCAATTTTTGTTACTCGCTTCTTAGTCAACTGCCTCACCTTCTTCTTACTTAGATATATCTTGCATTACTTTAATTACTTCGTCAGAAGCATCTGGAACGCCCAATTTCTTTGAAGCTTTACTCATTTCTGTATAATATTTACGATCTAAAACGATATGATCAATTGAGGAAATAAAATTATTGATATTAAGGTCGCTTTCAGCAATCACTGTCGCAGCGCCTGCTTTTTCCAGATCAAGTGCGTTTTTCATTTGATGGTTATGAGTAACGTTCGGGCTGGGAATTAATATGGCGGGAACACCTAAAGCTGTAAATTCCGCAATGCTGGTTGCTCCAGATCGTGAAACTACACAAATCATTTTAGGCAAAAGTGCAGGCATATCTTTAACATATGGTAAAATTTTAATACTTTTACCATAGTCTATATTAGCCAGTTTTTCTTGGATTTCTTTAAAATAATATGTTCCGGTTACCCAAATTATCTGATATGGCTTTTTTTGCAAACGAGTTAGTGACTTAAGCATAATTCTGTTGATGGCTAAAGCTCCACGAGATCCTCCAAAAACTAATACTGTAGGTATTATTGGATTCAGATTCCATTTACTTTGCATATCAACTTTTGCTGATGATAAGTTCAATACCTGCTGAGAACGAGGATTCCCAGTTTTTACCAATTTTTTCTTCTCAGAAAACTGTTTAGCTGCGTCATCAAACGTATAACAAATCTTATTTACATAGTGACCTAAAAACTTATTAGCAACTCCAACAACCGAATTCGATTCATGAATCAAGGTTGGTATTTTCATTTTAGCTGCTTCATAAACTACAGCACCACTCACATAGCCACCAGTTCCCATTACAATATCAGGCTTAAACTCATTAATAATTTTTTGAGCCTTTTTTGTAGCTTTAAGAAACAACCTAATTGTAGCAAAATTACTCATTATATGTTTACGTGAAAACCCGCGCATTTCAATCGTTTTGAAATTTACGCCAGCCGCCGGAACAATTTTTGCTTCAAGGCCATTTTTAGTACCTACAAACAGAATTTCATCATTTGTAGCTATGTTGCGCTCTTTTAATCTTTCAATGATAGCCATAATAGGATAAATATGACCACCGGTTCCTCCACCAGTAAATATTATTCTCATTTTATTTCGTCTTCAATTCCTTTACAAAATTAACAAAATAGTCCCCACGTTCTTCAAATGTTCTAAATTGATCCCATGACGCACAAGCCGGTGAAAACAACAATACGTCACCAGGTTTTGTTAATTCATATGCGCTAGGAACTGCTTCCTGTAAAGTGTTTTTAATTACAATTTGTTTAATACCCGCTTTTCTAGCAGCATCCGCTAATAAATAACGACTTTCACCATATAAAACGGCCGCTTTAACGTGTTTTTTTAAAAAGGGTACTAAAGAATCAAAAGTAAATCCTCGATCTAAGCCGCCAGCGATCCAGACTTCTGGATCTTCAAAAGAAGGAATTGCAACAGAAGCTGCTTCAATATTTGTAGATTTAGAATCGTTGTATATTTTGCGACCTTCTAATGTCATCACGTATTGCAAGCGGTGCTTTGCACCAGCAAAAGTTGTTAAAACGGCTTTAATATCATTGGTATCTGCACCCATTATTTGTGCAATTGCACTAGCAACTAAGGCGTTCTGCTGGTTATGAATTCCAGGTAATTTCATGTCAGATGTCTTCATTATTTTCTCGTGCTGATTTTGTAAATACCCATCGGCAATAAAATAATCGGCATCTTGACTATTTTCAGAAAAAGTTACAAATTTTGCTCTTGTAACTTTCCTTTCTTGTTTCAAAATATCTTTTTGATCGAAATTGGCCAAAAAATAATGATCTGAACTCTGCGTACGAGTAACATTCAGTTTGGCATTAACATAATTTTCAAAAGTTTTATGATAATCCAAGTGAACATTATGGTATATGTCAATGATCGCTGCCACATTAGGATCAATATCTGTAACACCAAGTAACTGAAAACTGGAAGTTTCGCAGACTAGAATATCATCCTTGGACGCTTTTTCAACCACTTCAGATATAGGTACGCCAATGTTCCCTACTGCGTATGCATGATGTCCATTTTTAGACAAATGATGATCAAGAATTTTCTGGGTCAGCATTACTGTGGTGGTTTTCCCATTCGAACCTGTAACGCAAATATAAGGAGCATCACTAACACTCAATGCAATTTCTGGCTCGGTTATAATAGGCAAGTTTAGTTTTTGAGCCTCTTGTACCATTGGATTTTCATAAGGGATGCCAGGATTCTTTACTAAATAATCAAAACTTTCTTGACTTAATAATTCAATTGGATGCCTGCCGTCAATCACGCGGACACCCTGTTTTTTCAATTCCTGTGCATTTTTATTTTTACTCAAATCAGCCTGATCATTTAAAGTCAGCTTTGCACCAAGTTTAAGCAGCAATTTACTAACTGCAAAACCGCTTTTGCCCAGACCTAAAACCAAAACGTTTTTGTTCTGATAAGTCTTAATCTGCTTCATTTGCCTAATTTTATCCCCATATTATTAAATACAAAAAACTACCAATCAATCCAACTATCCAGAAAATAATATCTACTTTCCATTCAGAATATCCCAGCATTTCGAAATGATGGTGAATTGGTGTCATTTTAAAAATCCTTTTACCTGTAGTTTGAAAAGAGATTACTTGTAGAATTACACTTGCAGTTTCACAAACAAACACGATTCCAATTAATAAAAGAGACCATGGCCTGTTTAAAAAGATGCTGACAGCAGCCAATCCGCCTCCTAATGCCAAGGATCCGGCATCACCCATAAAAATTTTAGCAGGTTTATGATTAAAAATAAAAAATGAAATCAAACCACCTATAACACTCATACAAAAAATTAAAATAGCAAAGTTCTTTTGTTTAAGTGCAATATAAGAATAAGTAGCATAAGCAATAATCGAAAGTCCCGTTGCCAGACCATCTAATCCATCTGAGAGATTGACAGCATTGGAAAAGCCAACCAGCCAAAAAATTACAAAAATGGTAAATAAAATCGCACTGTTCACAATACCAAAAAATGGTATAAAAAGTTTAAATTGAAAATTATCTGTAGCTGCAATAAAGACAATCACAATAGCAACCAATATTTGTAAGGAAAATTTTTGCCAGGCGTGCAAACCTAAATTGCGCTTGTAAAACAGTTTAATACCATCATCTAAAAAGCCGATTATTCCGTAGCCAAGCAAACTGATTAGTAAAATCCAAATTAGTTTAGACGTTTCCTGTTGCCAAATACTAACCCAAATGGTAGATACTGTAGCTGCCAAAACAAAAACTACCCCACCCATTGTGGGTGTTCCTGATTTCTTTTCATGCCATTTAGGACCTTCATCACGAATTTCTTGTCCTTCGTGATGTGTCCTCATGAAAATAATCATCCAAGGCAGAATGATCCCAGTCAACGCTAGTGAACTTACTAATGCAATAATGCTAATAATCAGCATAAAAATGCTACTCCTTTAATTGTATTTTTATTTTTGTGCCTGATTTAACAGGTTGTCCTATAGCCAAGCTTTGCTTAAAAACTACTCCTGTACCTTTTATGCTTAGCTTAACCCCAGTTAAATCAGCAAATTGATGCAACTCATCAATAGACCAGCCCTTCATGTCTGGACATTCTATACTTCCAGCAGTACGAACAAGCATTAATTTTCCTGACTGTTGTTTTTGACCTGCAGAGTAAGACTGTTCAGTTATTTTATCACCCGTACCAATCTTAGCAAGTCTTAAACCAACACGCTGTGCAACCTTTTCGGCCTCTTTGTAGTTTAAGCCTTTTAGATTAGGCGCTTTTACAGCAGTTGGACTGCTTAACCCATTTTTAGACATGAGAATTACTCTATTCATCATGGGTTTAAAAATTGATGAAAGTATTACTTCAGCTGGTTTACTCATTTTACGTGGCTGCTTGACAGTAATATAAATGCAGTATCGTGGATGTTTAGCAGGCGTGACTCCAACCACGGAAAAGATGTAATTATTGTTACCTTTGAGATAACCTCCGCCTTTAAGGTTAGCAATCTGAGCAGTACCCGTTTTAACGGCAATACTCTGACCTTTCATTTGGTATGCGGAACCTGTTCCAATGCGTTTATTTAAAACTCGACGCATATTTTCAAGTACGGTAGATGCAGTTTCTTTAGTGTAAACTGGTTGACCTACATTTTTAATTTGATAACCGGTGATAGTATGATTATCAGCATCCGTAATTTTTTCAACAAATTGCGGTTTTACCATTTGCCCATCATTTGCCAGACTGCTAAATGCCTGCATCATTTGCATAACATTGACATCAACGCCTTGACCAAAACTGGTTACAGCTTGATCAATCGGAGAATTGAATGCTATGGTTCCCGGTTGTTCACCGGGCAAGGTTACTCCAGTTTTTTCGCCAATATGAAATTTTTTCAAATATTTTTTCCAAGTCTTGGCACCCATTTGCTGCTCAATATGAACAAAGCCAGTATTGCTCGAGCGAGGAAAAGCTTGTGAAAATGGTATACTTCCCCAGCCGTGAGGCTGCCAATCGTGAATTACAGATCCATTAACAGAAACAGATCCTGAATTATAATATTGATTAGGATGGTAATTTCCACTATTTACAGATGATGACAGCGTTAGAACTTTAAAAACAGAGCCCGGTTCATAAGTATCTTGTACTAAAATGTTGCGATATGAGTTTTTCAGACCCTTTTTCGTTTGCGGATTAAAAGTTGGTCTTTGAGAAGCAGCTAAAACTTTACCCGTTTTAATATCTTCAACGACAGCTGTCATGGAAACCGGATTAAACGTATTTTGGACATAGGAGAGCCTATTTTCAAGGTATTCCTGCAATTGTGAATCAATGGTTAGATAAATATTATTACCGTCGACTGGTGCCTTATAGTTATGCGCGCTATTTGGCGTCTGAAAATTAGAAGCATCTACTGCGGAAACCTGATAACCGTTTTTTCCAGTAAGCACGTCATCATACCATGCTTCAAGTCCCATGGTACCTTCAAGATTCTGCTGCTTGGTTTTTTTATCATATACCGGGGTAGCCATTCCTATTACATGTGAAGCAAAATTACCATTAGGATAAAGCCGAGACTGGGTTTCAAAGAATTTAATACCAGGCAAATTCATCTTTTCAATTTTATCTTTTTGCTGTTTTGATAAATTGGAACCTGCAGTACCAAATTGTACCTGAAAAACAGGGCGTGCAGGATTAAGATATTTTAAAATTTCGTCAGTTTTAAGAGGTAAGACTTGGGCTAATTTGTTAGCAGTCTTATTTTTATCAACAACATATTCAGGCTTATTTTTATAATTGATAGAAGATTTATCTAAAATAGCATAAATAGTATATAAATGAGAATCTTGAGCAACTGCCAAGCCATTACGGTCATATATCGTACCGCGATTAGCCTTTAATACCTGATTACGCATATATAATTGCTCAGTTTTAGCAGTTAAATTTTGTCCATTAACAGTCTTTGAAATGCCAATATATAAAAATCTTCCTATAAATACGAGAAAAACCAAAGCAACAGCTACCTCGAGAAATCTCCCGACTGTAAAACGGTATCCGTGAGCTTTGGAATTAGAGTTACTTATCTTACTATTATGCTTTTTCATCAGCGTATAGTCCTAATATTTTTCTCATTCAAAGCTAACCCCTTGCTACGTGCAATTTTACTCATACGAGAGCTTGAGGTTAACTCACCTAATTCTTGATGCAAATCTCCAACCTGACTTTGCCCTTTTGCAACAGACCGTTGCACATTGGTAAGTTCATGTTGAGCTGAAGTAGCAGAAATACTGGAAGAAACTAGCATTGTCATTAAGCCAATGGTTATCATCGTTCCCAATACGAGCAAGGACTTTTCAAAGCCGGTCCAAGCAACGTTGTGATGATTGAGAACTTGACGTTGTCTCTTCTTTGGATCTCTTTGCTCATTAGGATTAAACTCTACTTTTCTTGCTAAATTATCAGCCATTGTTTTTTCCTCTTTACAATTTTTCTGCGACTCGCAACTTTGCACTGTGTGAGCGATTATTATTCTTTAGCTCTTCGGGTGAGGCAACAATGGGTTTGCGGTTAACTAAACGAAGCATTGGCTTCAAGTTGTCAGGAATAACTGGCATGCCCCTAGGTACATCAACTTCAGAGTATTTTTTAAAAATATTTTTTACAATTTTGTCTTCATCAGACTGAAAGGTAATCACACTAATTCGGCCACCTGGTTTTAACAAGTGAACCGCCTCTTCAAGTGATTCAGTTAAAACATCAAGCTCGTGATTCA
This sequence comes from Lactobacillus sp. ESL0261, assembly GCF_003693025.1. Taxonomy (NCBI): domain Bacteria; kingdom Bacillati; phylum Bacillota; class Bacilli; order Lactobacillales; family Lactobacillaceae; genus Lactobacillus; species Lactobacillus sp. ESL0261. The sequence goes on along the minus strand of NZ_REHN01000006.1, from coordinate 240,369 downwards.
CAGCAACACGCAAAGCCTGAAAGGTCTTTTTTGCTGGGTGCCCACCAGTCCTTCTTGCAAACGCAGGAATTGCTTCCTTAATTATATCAACCAGTTCAAATGTTGTCTCAATTGGCTTTTTTTGTCTCTTAAGGACAATTTTATGGGCGATCTGGCAAGAATATTTTTCTCCACCAAATTTATACAAAATATTCGCCAATTCTTTTTGGCTTGAGTTATTAACCAATTGATAAGCATCAAGACTTTGCTCTTGATCCATTCTCATATCCAATCTAGCATCGAGGCGATAAGAAAAACCCCTTTGTGCCTGATCAAATTGTGGCGAGGAAACTCCCAAATCATAGTAAATCCCATCTATACCATTTTGATAACCCAGCTCAACCAGATTCTCTTTTAAATGGCTAAAATTATCATGTACCAATTGTAATTTAGGATCGGCATTTTGAACAAGTAAATCAGCAAAGTTTAACTTAGCCGAATTTATTGCATATTCGTCTTGATCAAAACCAATTAAGGTACCACTAGCAAGTTTGCTCAATAAATATTTTGCATGACCGCCACCGCCAAAAGTTGCGTCTACATAAAGACCACCATTTTTTAGTTTTAAATTATCTATTGTTTGGTGTAAGAGTACACTGGTGTGTTTGAATTCCATAATTATAGTTCAATTTCATCCAAATTTTCTGCGATATCATCATAGTTTTCATTGGCTTCATCACTAAAGCTTTCCCAACGTTCCTTAGACCAAATTTCAATTCGATCAGAAACTCCTACAATGACACATTCTTTGACAAGGGAAGCATGTTTCTTCAGCGTTGTGGTCAGATTCACACGACCTTGTTTGTCAAATTCGCATTCCATCGCACCAGAGTAGAACAAACGCGTAAAGCTACGCGCATTTCTCTTAGTCAATGGAAGTTGCGCTAATTTAGCTTCAATTTTTTGCCACGCCTCAGTAGTATAGCCAAAAATGCAGCCTTCCATTCCGCGAGTAAATATCATTTTGTCACCTATTTGGCTACGCAAACGGGCAGGTATAATTAAACGCCCTTTGCTGTCAAGATTGTGATGATATTCACCCATGAACATGGCTTAGCCCCCTTCCACTAAATAATTTACCACAATTCACCACTTCCTACCACTTTTTAGTCAAAAAAGTTAAATATTTATTTTTTAATGACACAAAAAGAAAAAATCGCAAACCAATTCAGGTTTGCGACTAGTTTTTTTAAAATTTTTTTATTAAAAAGTTTGACTATATCATCAAAAATAATAGACCCAGATACCAAAAAATAGTATTTACAGTTAAGTAATCCCAGATTTTACGCAGAGTTTGACTTAAAGAGAGATTTTTATTTTTAACAGCATCAGATATTGCTATAACTATAACTAAGAAGAAAAAAACGAAGAAACCATAAGGCAAAAACTCAGGTCTTTTTTGGTGCATGGTAATTAAGTGACATGCATATATAAAAAAGAAAGGCAATAAATCATATCCCCTAAATTGAGCTTTAGGAAACATTTTATTGACAATATAAGCTAAAGCAAGACCTATAACTGGTATCAATATAATTAAAAACATTGGCTACATCCTCTATCATTTAATATCTATTTTATCTTACTCCGCGATTGAAAAAAACTATTAAGTAGCATAAAATATTGTTCAAGTAGGAGGTCAATCAATGACGCGAAGACATAAGAAAAAGAGATCTAAATTTCAAAAATTAACAATTGCTATGGCTTGGCTAATGGCATTAATTACTCTAGCGGCAGTTGTAATGCAGGCTGTTGGTGCATTATCAAGCTTTGGCTTTTTCGAATAAAAAACGTGAGACTTGTATCTCACGTTTTTTATTGCCGGTAATTTTCCAAATTAACCATAAAAGGATAGTTAAGAGCCAGATTCCACCATAATTTATAGGTGGCACAAATAAATATAAATACCCAGCACAGAGTTGGCAAAATACTTTGCACCAGCTTAAAAATACCAATACTTGACAAACCTGTCATATTCAAAATCAGCCACGTGAAGCCTTGAGTTAGAACAGAGGCAATTAAAACTGCCAGAACTCTGGCCCAAAATACCTCAGGCAAAAATCGTGCAGATTTTTGCAATAGCCATGAAACTATTGGCAAGATAATTGCGTAAATACCTATAATGCCAAAAAAATAAATGTCACTGACTATACCTGCACCTAAAGCCAACCAAATTTCTTTATTATTAGTGTCATCAAATAGCGCGATTAGCATCATACTAACAGGTACTAATAAGTTAGAAGCTTTGCCAAATGAGAAAAACTGATGCAGGTGAAAGGACAAGCTGCCACTAATAGCTAAAGCAACATATAATGCTAAGACAAGAGTAAATTTTCGCATTGTCTTCATTAGTCGTTCACTTTCCTTTTGATAACAGTGACAACTGAAGGATCGTTTAATTCGCCAGCTGGATTTATTTTGATTAAATCAGATAAGCCAAATGAGTCATGTGTTGTAGCAGAAATAGTTCCTACTAATAATCCTTTAGGAGAATTACCACCCATTCCACTAGTGTAAATTTTCGTACCACGCTTAAGTTTTTTACTATCCATTGCCTGAGTAAAGGCTAAAGTTTTGTTACCTATCACTGTAATTATGCCATGAACCTTTTTTCCATTTGTGGCTTGAGCTTGAACTGCAAAACGGTTTGCCGACTTGTCACTAGTGGTAATTAATTCCACCTTGGCAGAAGCAGCATTTACTTCTATTATACGACCAATAACTCCACCGCCCGACATCACGGCCATGTTTTTACGTAAGCCAGAAGTAGTTCCCTTGTTAATAACCAAAAGGTCTGTCCAGCTGTCTGGTGAACGCGAAATTACCGAGGCTTGAACCATATTATAGTCAGTTAAAGTTTCTTTTAACTTTAAAGCGGACTTAAGTTGTTTATTTTCAGCTTCAAGACTTGAGTTACGAGCCTTTGTTTGTTCCAAATCGGTTATTTGGCTCTTAAGATAGTTATTTTCATCTTGAGTATTCAGCAAATCATGCACATTATTTAAACTGCCAGACACAAAACTAAGAGGAAAATCAATAATCCTTGACCCTACAGCGACTATATCATTACCAAAGCTTTGAATAATTAATGGAGTGTTGCGCTTATTACGCAAGCTAACACTACCACCTAAAACTATAAATACTACAATAACTGCAAGACATGCTGACAACAGTTTTTTATTCTGTAAAAATTTCTTCATTTGGAAACAGTCCCTAAAGAAAAATCGGCAATAATAGCCGACTTTTTGTATTATCTGCGACTTCTACGCATTACTTCAATATTTTTCAGAGACTCACCTGTACCAACTGCAACACAATCTAATGGGTCTTGTGCTATAAATACTGGAACTTTAGTAGCTTCTGAAATAACATCTGGCAAATTCTTAAGTAAAGCACCGCCACCAGTTAGCACAATACCATGATCAATTACATCCGCTGCAATTTCAGGAGAGGTTTGTTCTAGAGTTTCTTTAATAGCAACAATAATATCTTGAACAACATCTTGAATTGCTTTTGAAACATCAACTGCTTTAACATCAACTGATTTTGGCAATCCGGTAACTAAATCACGTCCACGAATATTGACAGATTCAATTCCTTCTGCCTTTTCAACTGAAGCGGAGCCAATTTGGATTTTTATGTCTTCCGCGGTTCTTTCACCGATCAAAAGATTAAAATTTGAATGTACATAATTTACAATTGCAGTATTAAACTTATCACCAGCTTGACGAATTGATGTAGATGAAACAATTCCACCAAGAGAAATCGTTGCTACATCAGTAGTCCCACCACCAATATCCACGACCATTGAACCAGTAGGATCCATTACTGGCAATCCAGCTCCAATGGCGGCTGCAAACGGTTCTTCTATTACAAAGGCTTCACGCGCACCAGCTACACGAGCGGCATCAATAACTGCCCGTTTTTCAACTTCAGTTACTCCCGAAGGTACACAAATCATAGCTGAAGGTTTGGAGTTGCCTACAGTCTTTTCTATAAAATACTTAAGCATAGAGGCAGTTGTATCATAATCAGCAATTACACCATCTTTCATTGGCCTGATAGCCACTATGCTTTCCGGTGTCCTTCCGATCATTTCTCTTGCTTCTGACCCTACCGCAATTACTTTTCCAGTATGGGTATTTTTAGCCACAACAGAAGGCTCCCTTAAAACAATTCCTTTGCCTTCCATATAAACAAGAGTATTGGCCGTCCCTAAATCGATGCCAATATTTTTTGCTCCTAATCCAAACACGTAAATCTCTCCTTAATTATTGCAGTCTCTAAATCTTGAATAATTATAGCATAAAGTGCAACTTAAAAAAGAAAATGAAATGTAACTTTAAGATGAATTTAAAATAATTGCCGTTCACGCAAACTCACATATTGTCCCTTCCCCACAATAAAATGATCAAGAAAGTCAATATGAAATAATTCAGAAGCTGCAAAAAGCATTTTTGTTAGCTCTATATCGCTTTTTGATGGAATTAAATTGCCACTTGGATGATTATGAACCACAAAAAAGCCTGCGCAGGCATAAATTACTGCCCAACGGAAAATTTCCCGTGGGTGAGCAATTGACTTATCTAAAGTTCCTTGAAATAATCTTTTTTCAGCAACAATATGATTACTGTTATCAATATAAACTGCCCAAAGCTCTTCTTGTTTACGACCAGCCAACTTATCCAATAAATAGGTACCTACTTCATCACTGGATGTCATAATAAGTTCACGATCTGGAACCGCCGACCTCAGTCTTTCAAGCAGTCCCTCACAAAGAACAGCTAAATTTTTATCGCATTGACTGCCAGAAATATATTTGAGCAAATCATCGAAATTCATGATTTTTAGCTCTGTCAGTTTTATAAAAAGTTCATCGAACTTCTCTATTCCACGTTCTTTCAACTCAGCAAAAAGGCTGTTTAACATTTCCCAGTCAGTTTTCAATAAATAGTGATTAGATTTTATCAATTCCATAAAACCATTCCTTTCACTATTAAATACGTTGAAAATTAACAAACCTTTTTCAGAAATTCATAAAAATCTTTACAGACAAATGCAGCATTTTGATAGTCGTTTTTACTTGCCGGAATTAAATCAGGCACCATTACGCACTTTAAACCTGCATTAACGGCCGCAAGCAATCCGGGAGAAGAATCTTCAAAGGCTAGAATTTTATTTTGAGGAACATGTAATTTTTGAGTAGCCAAAAGATAAATATCCGGAGCAGGCTTTGGCTGAACATTATTTTTTCTAACATCATCATAATTTAAATGAAACTGAAAATAATTGCGGCTACCTGTTGCCCACAAATTATGCTCTACCACATCTTCGGTGTTACTGGTAACCACTGCCATAGGTAAACCAGCTTTTTGAAAAAGATCAAGAGCTTCTTGGACTCCAGGGCGCAATTTTAGTTTACCTTCCTCGGTCCACTGCCACACCAACTCATCCGTACGCTTAATAAATTGGTCCCGCTGCTTCTTATTTTTAAAGTATTTACGATAAAAATCGTCCATATCAGTGGTTGTTGAGCCAACTAATTTAAGATAGATATCGTCTGGGGTACCTAGATTTGCTTCTTTAGCAGCCTGTATGTTAGCTTCCCAATACAAATTTTCAGAATTGACCAGCAATCCGTCCATATCGAATAATATTCCCTTAATTTCATCATCAAGACCTTGAATCTGCATTTTTTTGCTCCATTTGTAAAATATTTCCGACTAAATAAAACGATCCCGTCACTAGCAGTATATCATTTGTTTGACTCTTCTGCTTTAAACTCATAAAAGATGTTTCCCAGTCAGCTTGGTATTGGTATTTTTCTTGAATCCAAGTCGGGAAATCTTTTTTCTTGGCTGCACGAGGATAATCAATTGTTGTAATGTATACTTCATCTTCTGGTTTAAACAATTTAAATACTTGCTCAATATCCTTATCTTTCATCATCATAATCAAAACTCTAACTTTGCCCTGTTTTTTCTTCTGTTCAAAATGAGCAAAATTAAGCAGGTTTTGCATGGCTTGAATATTATGTGCGCCATCAAGAATAACTAATGGGTTATTTTGCACTATTTGATAACGACCAGGAATTTTGGTTTGATTTATTGCCTCTTTAATTTCAGCTACAGAAAGTTTCACTCCCAAAAGACTAACAGTAGAAATAGCGATACCTACATCATAACCTTCTACTAAAGGTCTGGGTAAAAAGGAAATTTTCTTATTTTGATCTTGATAAGTTAAATTTTCTTGCAAGGAAATTTTAAAATCTTTTCCTAATAGTTTTATTGTCGCATGTTCTTTTTGTGCTTTTTGCTGAATTATGGGCAACACCTCTTTAGAAATATTACCCAAAACTACAGGACGATTCCTTTTAATTATTCCACTTTTTTCACGCGCAATATCCTGAAGTGTGGGTCCGATAATTTGTTCATGATCTAAACCAATCGTGGTAATTATGCTGACTTCAGGTGTAATCACGTTTGTCTTGTCATGTTCACCGCCTATACCGACTTCTATGACAGCATAATCACATTTTTTTCTTGCAAAATAGAAAAAGGCCATTACCACTTCATACTCAAAAGTTACTAAAGAAAAATTGTTGTTTGTTTTACGAATTTTTGTCAAAGCTGATTCTATGGCATTAGCTGTCTTTACTAAATCTGCGTCACTAATATTTTGCCCATTTAATTGAATACGTTCGTTAAATTCGAATACATATGGCGAAACAAAAAGGCCAGTCTTCTGACCGGCCTTTTGCAACAAGCTGCTCAAATAGTATGAAGTAGATCCTTTACCATTAGTGCCCGTGACGTGAATTGTTTTAACTTTATCTTGCGGATTATCCAAAAAGGTCAGCACTTTTTTTATGTAAGATAGATCTGCCTTTTCATGTAATTTAGGAAGTGAATATAAATAATTAATCACATCTTGAGCTTTAGTAAAAGTCACATTATTCACTCTTCTTTAATTCTTGAATTCTTTCCTGAACGCTTTGCAGTTGATTTTCATAATCAGCTTTTTTAGCTTTTTCCTTATTAATTACTGCTTCTGGTGCGTGAGCTACAAAGCCTTGATTGTTCAGTTTTTTGGTTGAGCGTTCAACTTCAGCTTGGAGATCTTTCTCCTCCTTTGTCATGCGCTTGATTTCGTCATTAATATTAACTAAATCGGCTAGTGGAACAAAAATTTGAGCTCCTGCAATCACAGCAGTTTTAGCTAATTTTGGAGCAGTTATATTGGCAGCAATAGTCAGGTTCTTCGGGTGCAAGAAATTCTTGACGTAATCTTCGTTTTCAGTCAAAATCCGTTCATTATTGCTGTCTTCTAATTGAATCATAATATCAATCGGTGAAGAAAGTGGTGCATTAACTTCCATTCGAATATTACGTACAGCTTTAATAATTTCGATCAAGAAAGCCATATCGCGCCGCGCTCTGTCATTAACAAATTCATCATGAGGTGTAGGGTACTTCGCAACCATGATTGATTTGCCTTCATGAGGCATTGACAGCCACAGCTTTTCAGTCACAAATGGCATAATTGGATGAAGCAAACGTAAAATTTGATCAAGAATCCAAATTAAATTCTCTTGTTTTCTAGTCTTCAGTTCTTCATCTGAACCATTGAGAGCAACTTTGGCCATTTCGATATACCAGTCGCAGAAATCATTCCATATAAAGTTATAAAGTTCGCGCCCAGCTTCACCAAATTGATAATCATCAAATAAACGAATTACTTCACTTACAGTGTGATTTAAGCGGTCAAAAATCCAGCTGTCTGACAGATCAAACTTGCTGGTATCAGGCATATGAGCTGCTTTTGCATCTTCTGGTAAATTCATAATCACAAATCTGGCAGCATTCCAAATCTTATTAATGAAGTTCCATGCAGATGCCAATTGCTTAGGATTATAACGTGTATCCTGTCCAGGAGCTGTACCATTGAGCAAGAACCAGCGTAAAGCATCTGCACCATATTGATCAATAACGTCCATTGGATCAACACCGTTACCCAGAGATTTACTCATCTTGCGACCTTGTTCATCACGAATCAAGCCGTGAAGAACAACATCATTAAATGGTCTCTTGTGGGTAAAATGCAGACTCTGGAAAATCATCCGTGAAACCCAGAAAAAGATAATATCATAACCGGTAACTAAAGCATTGGTTGGGAAATAGCGTTTGAAATCAGCAGAATCTTCATCAGGCCAGCCTAATGTTGAAAATGGCCATAAAGCGCTTGAAAACCAGGTGTCTAGAACATCTGGGTCCTGTTTCCAGTTTTCAATGTCTTTTGGTGCTTCCTCTCCAACATACATTTCGCCAGTCTTTTTGTTATACCAAGCTGGAATCCTGTGTCCCCACCATAATTGACGTGAAATTACCCAGTCATGAACATCTTCCATCCAATGATTTAAAGTTTGTTCAAACCTCTTTGGTACAAAATTGACTTTGCCCGCAGTTTTTTGATTTTCTAAAACTTTATCTGCCAGAGGTTTCATCTTAACAAACCATTGAGTTGACAGACGTGGTTCAACTTGAACTCCAGAACGTTCTGAGTGTCCAACTGAGTGTACAATTGGCTTAACTTTAATTAAGTAGCCTTGCTCCTTTAAATCTTTAACCAATGCTTCACGGCATTCAAAACGGTCCATACCTTCATACTTACCGGCATTTTCGTTCATAGTACCGTCGTCATTCATTACATTAATCCGTTTTAAGTTATGACGATTGCCTACCAAGAAGTCATTAGGATCATGAGCCGGAGTAATTTTTACCAAACCAGTACCAAATTCTGGATCAACGTGTTGATCTTCAATAATTGGAATATGACGTCCTACTATTGGCAAAATCAGTTCCTTGCCAACTATATCCTTGTAGCGTTCATCTCCGGGAGCTACAGCAACAGCAGTATCACCGAACATTGTCTCAGGACGAGTAGTAGCAATCTCAACAAAACCGGAACCATCAGCAAACGGATACTTAATATGGTAAAAAGCACCTTTATCGTCTTGGTGAATAACTTCAATGTCACTTAAAGCTGTTTGCAGCTCCGGATCCCAATTAATAATATATTCACCACGGTAAATTAGACCTTCATTATATAGTTGCACAAAAACGCGGCGAACTGCCTTGGATAGGCCTTTATCTAGAGTAAATCTCTCCCTGGAATAGTCAAGAGACAGACCAAGCTTGGCCCATTGACTCTTGATAATAGCAGCGTATTCATCTTTCCAGTCCCATACTTGCTTAACAAAAGCTTCACGACCCATTTCATGTCGGTCTTTGCCTTGTTTGCGTAATTTAGCTTCAACTTTAGCTTGCGTAGCAATTCCAGCATGATCCATCCCTGGAAGATACAAAGTATCATAACCCTGCATTCTTTTAAGTCGAATTAATGTATCTTGAATTGCAGTATCCCAGGCATGACCTAAGTGCAGTTTGCCAGTAACATTTGGTGGCGGAATAACTATAGAGTATGGATGCGCTTTCTTATCCCCAGATGGCTTAAACAGGTCTTGATCAAGCCACTTTTGATATCTGCCTTGTTCGACCTCTTTGGGGTCGTATTTTGGTGCTAAATCTGTCATAATTCTCCTCCCAATAAAAAAGTCCTAGACAAAATGTCTAGGACGATGTAATTAACCGCGGTACCACCTAAGGTTAAGCAGAATAAATTCTGCTTCTCTTAAAAATGATAACGGCACATTTGCCGGATTAGCTTACTTTCAGTTCAGCCAACCAGTCCAATCGAGCTACCAATTAACCTTCATTCGGCTTTTCACCATCAACGAGCCTTTCTCTATCTATAAGGTTAATACCTCTCAATTATTGCTTTGGGCGTATTATAACATACTTTTTAAAGTAGTGAAGCATCTTCTTCTGCTTTATCTGCTAAAAACTTATCATTTGGATAAATCGAAGTCACTTGTATGCCTGCCAGTGCACGTTCAATTAAGCCATCTACATCAAGGCGATTTTCAAATTCACGTGCTTTCTCAATTTTTGGTTTTGTTTTGGGACGAGGAGGTGCAAAAATGGTGCAGCAATCTTCGAATGGCTGAATAGATAAATCAAATGTTCCAATTTCTTCTGCTAATTTAATGATTTCGGTTTTATCCATTGTAGCAACTGGTCTGACGACCGGTGTAGTGGTTACATCGTTAATTGCCGCCATTGACTCTAAAGTTTGTGAAGCGACTTGCCCAACAGACTCACCATTAAAAATAGCCAATCCTCTTCTTTTAGCTCTAATTTTATCAGCTAGCTGTAACATAAATCTTCTTTGCACAGTCATCAAGTAGCCCTCGGGAATTTTTTCCTTAATGGTTTCCTGAATTTCTGCAAACGGTACTGCAATGAAATTGATTTTACCAGCATAATTAGCCAAAATACCGGTTAGTTCTTTAGCTTTATTCAAAGCTTTCTCGGTAGTATATGGCGGACTGTAAAAATGCACCATGTCAATATCAACACCACGTTTTAAGGCCAGATAAGATGCCACTGGCGAATCAATGCCTCCTGATAGCATCATGACAGCTCGACCGCCTGTACCAACAGGCATCCCTCCAGAACCATGAAGCAGTTGGTTAGAAATATAAACTGCATCTTTACGCACTTCAATTCTAAGCACAATGTCAGGATGTTTCATTTCTACCTTTAAATCATCCATGTGCGAAAAAAGGTAGTCACCCACCATTTTATTCAATTCATTAGTATCATATAAAAACTGGTGGTCACTACGCTTAGTGTTAACTTTGAAAGTCATTCCCTTTTTAAAAGTTTCTTTCATTAAAGCAAGTGCAGTTTTTTCAATTTCCGCCAGCGTTTTTTCTACTTTAATTGTTGGTGAATAAGTTTGTATGCCGAAAACCTTTTTTAAGCGTTGATCGACCTCTTCAAAAGGTGCATCGTTTAAAACAATATGCATCCGATCATGGCGTGGGTGAATTTCAACCTGTGGAAATTCACGCAGCACTTTAGTAACGTTACCGGCTAAGCGACCGATAAAATCTTTCCGGTTCTTTCCTTTTGTTGAAAGCTCACCGTAACGCACCATTATTTCAGTATATTTCATAAAAAATCTATTCTCCTAAATGATTAATTGGGGCAAAATGACGGTAAATTTTGTCAAAAACTCTTATAAACTCATCCGCTTCATCAAGCGTATTGGATTCATCAAAACTGAGACGAATTGCACTGGTGGCAATTTTATCATCAACATTCATTGCTACTAATGTGCTGGCTTGATCAACTTTTGTCGAGGAGCATGCGGAAGTAGTGGAAGTATAAATGTCATATTCTTCAAGTGTATGAACTAAAGTCTCTCCTCTGATGCCCTCAAGTGCAAAACATAAAATATGAGGCGCAAAGTTGTCATTGACAGGGGAAAATATAGTTATACCAGGCTTGCCCTGCAAATAATTTACTATTTTTTCCTTAATAGCAGCCTCTCTTGCAGCTTTTTCCTGCTCATTTTCTAAAAGTAAGCGTACAGCCTTAGCCATTCCTGCTATCGCCGGCAAATTTTCCGTGCCAGATCTAAGACCTTTTTCCTGTCCCCCGCCATCATGTAGAGGACCCAGCATCTTGCCTTCTTTTTTATAAAGGACACCAGTACCTCTTGGTGCGTGAAATTTATGGGCGGAAAGGCTAGAGAAATCAACACGAGGAGTAAAAACTCGTGACCAAATATTTTTACCCAATGCCTGAACATTATCAACGTGAAAGCTCACAGTCGGATAGTTAGACAATAAATCACTGATCTCATCAATTGGCTGGATTGAACCAATCTCATTATTGACACCCATTATTGAAACTAATGTGGTGTCAGAATCAAGAGCATTGCGCAAATCATTGACATTGACACGCCCTTGTTTATCAACTGGCAAGTGAGTTACGCGAAAACCGATGTACTCCAGCGCATTAAAAGCATTAGCGACAGAAGCATGTTCAACACTCGATGTAATGAGATGCTTGCCAAATTGACGTTTTTGAAATGCTGTGCCCTTTATAGCCCAATTGTTTGATTCTGTACCACCGGAAGTAAAGAAAATTTCATCCTGCTTTGTACCCAAAAGATTAGCAATCTGTTTACGCGAGCTTTCCAAAAGTTGGTAAGCTCGGTCTCCCAGTTTATGTAAACTAGATGGATTACCCCAAATAGTTTGTGCTACTTTATCATAAGTCGCTAAAACAGCAGGATCAATTTTGGTCGTGGCGCTGTTGTCAAAGTAAATCACGGAATTTCTCCTCCAATACACTACAAGGTCAGCTATTAACTTATAAATTGTAACTTAAAATAATCTAAGCTTCAATTATTTATTCATTAGCAATAAAAAAGCCTTAAAATCCTTTACAAATTTTAAAGCTGAGATTTTTGTTTGACAAAAGTTTATAAAATTTAGTCATTATTTTTCTTATCCGAATAATATAAATTTTCTAAACGCTGGTATGAACCCGGTTCCACTTTTTCAATAGCAGTTGCAATGGTATCAAGAGCATCCTTATAATTATAGTCTTGCTCATAAAGATCCATTGCCTTTTTCTGAGCACTTTGTATTGAACCATTGTCAGAATATTTGTTTGAATACTGCAAAGTCAGTTGGACTAAATCCGCAGAATTAATAATGTCATCAGCTTCTCTTTTTAGTCTTTCAACGTCATCAGAGATTTGGATTAATTCCTGAGAAATTTTTTCCATATTTAAACGAACTTGACTCAATTCTTTTGCTACATGACCGATTTCATTAACAACTAGTGTATACATTTGAACAAAAGAATCCGGGTTACCTGGCAAATTTTTACGTTCTAACCGCCGATAAACTAAAGACACTTCTTGTTTAAAACGATTAATTGAATCATTAGCGACATTCTCCGAATCATAAAGGCCATCGACGTCTTGCGACATTGTCTTTTGCTGATTGCTAATTTCACGTAGACGGTCAAGCATGTTTAACCACGATGACTTGATTTGTGAATAAACTCCTTTGCCGTCAGCAACATTTTGCGTGTCAACTGTATATTGCCGTTCCATGTCATTGACTTCCTGCTCTAGTTGCCTGCTGGTAGCAAGCTCATTATGCGTAAGCTCGTAACTCTCATCGATGTGACGCAATTTGGCCACCAAGTTTTTGGACTCAACCTGTTCATGAACAAGAAGTCTCTGGATTTTGTCCTGATTTTCTTCTACAAAAGGTCTTGCCTTATATTCATTAGCCAAAGTATCGTATAGAGCAGCAATTTCCTTTTTGATTTTTGCAATACTTGTGTTTAAATCAGATATTTTTAATTCTGTCAGTAATCTTGCCGCATCAGCCACTTGACCGCGAATTTTTTTAATTTCGGCTAAAACGTCAACTTGAGTAATGTAGTATTTTGAAGACATCATTTTCTTATAACTATCAGATAGCTCATCCAGTTGGTCTTTAAAAACTGTATCAATTTGGTGACACGCATTTTTAACTTCTGGAAGAACGGAACTGATATTTGTCAAAGCTACTTTAATCTTTGATAAAATACGCTTTGCCTCAACCTGGTCTCCTTGAGCAGTCAAACTCTTGGCTTCTGAAAAGTCAGTTTCCATATTGGTCAAATCAGTTTCAATTTTATCAAGTGCAGTACCATATTCGTATGAATTTGCCAAAACCCCCTTACGCAATTCTTTAAATTGATTGAATAAGTCATTATACTGCTTTTGGTTTTCACGGTTTGATTCAAGTAATTCGGTAAAAACTTCTTTTGTGTTTTTAGCGTCTTTATAAGTTGAACCCATGATTTCCTGAGCCTGTTTAATATTTTTGTGAGCCTTGAATATTTGATAATGAGCGTTTTGGTCAGCAGCTTGTTCAAGAAAGCTCTGTGCAGCAGGAATTTTTTTAGTTGATGCCTGCTCATAGCTTTTGCGCCAAGTAGTCAGTGTGGTCAGACTCTCACCTGCTAAATCCATTTTATCCAGATTAATAATGTCTGTTTCTAAATGCATTTTGGCAATTTTAGTGATCAAATCGTCCAATTCAAGAATCTGCCTTAATTGGCGTCGATTGACTATGATCATAAGTGCTATAATTATAATAATGATTAAAATTGCAATGATTACAACTATGGATTGAGTCGATGACATATTCTTCCTCCAAAACTACCCCAATTATACCAAACTTCTACATTATTGTGGGCAAGAGTTTTTTAAACTAGCACATTTCATTATGCTATAAAAATTGATATGTAGTATTGATAAAAACTACATTACTTTTAAACAAAATATTGATTTTTATATGTCTTTATAAACCAAATTTCCTTTTTCTTCCTATAATATTAAAGCAGTCAATGTTTTCCTTGCTTTAATAAGTCAATACAACTATAATATAGAACGTGTAAAATATTTGCAGCTATAAGTGGCAAGAACGTCAACATCTTAATACGTTTTAGTGAACGAGTAACCGACGCTGCAATAGGCGAAAATGAAAATTAAGATGCACGAATGTTAAACTTATACGTAATTATTTTACTCCAAAAACTGTTATCAGATTTTATTGGAGGATTTTATGTCAAGATATACAGGTCCAAGTTGGAAACGTTCCAGAAGATTAGGAATCTCACTTTCAGGTACTGGTAAGGAGCTTAGCCGTCGTAACTACGCTCCTGGTCAACATGGTCCTAATTCACGTGGTCGTTTATCAGAATACGGCGAGCAATTGCACGAAAAGCAAAAGTTGCGTTGGATGTATGGTTTAAACGAGCGTCAATTTAGAACTTTGTTCAAACGTGCTGGTAAGATTCGTGAAGGTGAACACGGTACTAACTTCATGGCTTTACTTGAATGCCGTTTAGACAGCATCGTTTACCGTTTAGGTTTTGCTACTACAAGAGAGCAAGCAAGACAATTGGTTAACCACGGTCACATTACTGTTAACGGCAAGCGTGTTGATATTCCTTCATACGAAGTCAAGGTTGGTGAAACCATTGGTCTCAAGGAAAAGTCAAAGAACTTGCAACAAGTTAAGGATGCACTGGAAGCAGTTGTATCCCGTCCATCCTTTGTTTCATTCGATGATAACAAAGTAGAAGGTTCACTTGTTCGTCTTCCAGAACGTGATGAAATGGAACCAGAAATTAACGAAGCTCTAGTTGTTGAATACTACAACAAGTTACTTTAATTTCTACATTTTCACAAAACCCCTTTCCTACTTGGAGAGGGGTTTTTGCTACCCGAAAGGAAATCTCATCAATGACTGAAGATTTAAATACCAGAGTTTCAAATGCTGCACAAGGCATCACGCCACAGACAAAACCTGACGAACGCAGAAGGTTTTTAGGGTCTCTTCGTGAACGCGTTTTGGTTAGAATGACTAATTCTGAAGTGCAGGATCCCAAATTAACCAGCCTTTTTTTACAACATTTCAAAGATTATGTCGGTTACAATATACTGATAAACGGTAATTTGCATGATAATTTTGTTGATCAGGTAGAAACTTATTGTAGCAAATACGAAACTTCTTTTACCATTGTTAATAATGAGACAGCTAAAACTGGTCCTGATGATTCAGCAATATTAGTGGTAGCTTCCAGTGCCATTAACAAAATGCGCATTGAAATAAGTCAAGTTTATCCACCAGAAATGCCTAAAGCTCAGCTTGCTGATACAAGTCAAAAAAAAGCTGGCTTTTGGCATAGTCTTTTCCACGGAGATAATTAAATGAAGCCATTAGCTTATAGAATGAGACCGCAAAATTTGAATGAAGTTGTTGGTCAACAACATTTAATTGGTCCAGGAAAAATTATTCGGAGAATGGTCGAAGCCAAAATGCTATCTTCGATGATTCTTTATGGCCCCCCTGGAATCGGCAAAACAAGTATTGCCAGTGCTATTGCCGGCTCCACTAAATATGCCTTTCGCCAGCTTAACGCTGCTACTGATAGCAAAAAGCAGTTAGAACAAGTAGCAGCAGAAGGAAAATTAAGTGGAACTGTCATACTGTTACTAGACGAAATTCATCGGTTAGATAAAACGAAACAGGATTTTCTCCTGCCACTTTTAGAGTCAGGACAAATTATTTTAATTGGGGCGACAACTGAAAACCCCTATATTGCTATCTCCCCCGCTATTCGTTCTCGCTGTCAGATTTTTGAACTAAAACCACTGGCAAAAGAAGACGTAAACAAGGCAATTGACCGTGCGCTTATAGATGATAAAAATGGTTTAGGAAAATACCATGTAAAATTAACTAATGATGCCAGAGAATTATTGGTGCAAAAAGGCAACGGTGATTTACGCGCCACATTAAATGGACTGGAACTGGCAGTGCGATCAACCAAGCAGGAAATGATTGCAGCTGGTCAAAATGATGAAGATGAAATAACTATAAATCAAGATGAAATGACTAATTCTATTCAGTTACGCAGTCAAAACTTTGACGCCAAAGGTGACGGTCATTATGACTTGGTATCAGCTTTCCAAAAATCAATTCGTGGTTCTGATACGGATGCATCTTTGCATTATTTGGCCAGATTAATTGAATCAGGAGATTTAGTCGCAATTTGTCGACGATTAAGTGTGATTGCTTATGAAGATATCGGTTTGGCAAATCCAGCTGCTGTGCAGCACACACAAATTGCCATTCAAGCAGCAAAGAATCTGGGATTTCCAGAAGCGCGCATACCCTTAGCTAATGCTGTAATTGAGCTTACTTTGTCGCCTAAGAGCAATAGCGCTATTAGTGCCATTGATTTGGCTCTGCAAGATGTAAAAAATAAAGATTACGGCGCAATACCAGCGGACTTAAAAGATGCTCATTACTCTGGTGCCACAAAATTAGGCCATGGCAAAGATTACATTTACCCACACTCTTTTGCAAATGATTGGGTAGCCCAACAGTATTTACCAGATAATCTGGTTGGAAAACAATATTTTCAACCCAAGGGTAATTCTAAAATTGAAAAAGGGTTAAAAAAACAATACGAAACTTTGCATGAAATGCAGAAAAATGGTTTAAAATAATAAAAACATTCAAAAAGTGCCACAATTTTTAACAATTGTGGCACTTTTCTTGTTATCAGGTAGTTAAACTAACCCTTAAAATTTGCTTTTTTAACAAATTCGCTGGTAGTTAAAGTGTAATACTTTTTACCTTTAATTCTGACTGCTGTTCCGTAAGTATTTACAGACTTATGCTTCTTCAGTACTTTCTTACCTAGGCGATTACCATATTTACTGTATACATAGGCATTATGCTCCAATTTTAGTTTCTTGGCATCGATATTTCCTGCAGCTATATACAAGCCATTTTCAAGTGCATAATATACTCTCTTATTGATAACTTTTTGAGTTGAAACATCAATCGTGGAACCGGTATTTATTACCAAGCCGTTTGCACGAACACCGTTTTCATCATAAAGATAGGCATTGTGCATTACCTTTTTGTTGATAATTACTTGAGATTGATCAGCTGCAGCAACTGCAGCAACTTCTTTTGCTTTCTTTACAGTTGTTTTTTCCTTATGACTTGTGAAGTTTGCTGCCTTGACGAAACGGTTTTTGGCAACAATATAGTATTTCTTGCTCCGAATCTTAACAGAGCTGCCATAAGTCCTAACTGCCTTACCGGCTTTAAGCTTACCATATTTTCTGACACGTTTGCCGTATTGATTATAAATGTAAGCATTATGATGCAATTGTTTAGCGGTACCTTTGACATTGCCAGCCGCAACATAGTATTTCTTACCGTTTGCTCCCTGGTCTACTAAAACATAATATTGTCTATTATTGATTGTCTCAGTACCAATCGTTTCAAGTATCGAACCAATCCCTAAGATAATTCCATTGGCACGATGACCATTATTATCATAAAGATAGGCATTGTGGTTTAGAACAACTCTTACTGTCTTAGCTGGTTCCTGGCTGTTTTCCGGCATATTAGGAGTTTGGTTGTTTTGATTGTTATCAGGATTAATATTAGTTATATTTGTGACTTGATCGCTGCCACCACCCGAATTAATAACATTGGTCACATTCACGTTAGTATCAATTGCATCACGATATAGTTGATCTATACCATCATTACGTTTTTGGGTAATGAGTTCGCTTACTGCTGGACTTTCATTTATGCGATTAGTTGCTTTATCAAAATCTTTTTGAATTTGCTGCTTTATCTTATCCTTAACAGTAGAGCTGTAATCAGTATTACTGTCTACAATATTGTCAGCAGCTGTCTTTGCATCAGATAAGGCTCCATTAGCAATTAATTTTTCACCAGCGAGTTCAGTTGCTAAATCCGTCGGATTAGAACTAAGAGCCTTTTTTGCTTCTTCATAATTCTTATCAGTCTGATCATGATTAATGTTTGGACCAAATTTTTGTAATTTGTCAACTGCAGCCTTATGGGCTTTAGCAAGGCGCTCAAGCAATACATCCGGATCATGCTGCAAAACATTTTCACCTTCTTGACTATCAGCAATCGCTTCACTGATAATCTTGTTAACAGCTTCATTACGGACAGTATCTATACCTTCTGTATCCGAAGGTTTATCTAATGTACCCGACTGATCTTTAGATCCGTTTGCTTCAAGTACATCTTTTTGAATCTGTTTCTTTAAAGCTTTCTTTTCATTATCGGTATATACAGTACCATCCTTATGTTTTAGATTATCAACTCTTGCTTCTGCGTTTGTAGCGGTATCACAAACCTCGCCTTTAGCCAATTCTCTCTCGGCTGCTATTTCTTTTGCGTTAACCTCTGCAACCGTACTACCAGTAATTCCTTTATATTTATTAAATACATTATCAACTTCAGTGGTCTTAGCGCTATCACTAAATTCCTTCTTTAGTCTGGCAATAGCTTCTTTGTATTTTTTCTCAAACTCATCATTTGCATACTTAATAGCATTTTCTAAGTCTGTCTTTTCACTATCCTGAAGTGCTTTTATCTTATTAATTGCAGCTTCAGTAATTTTTTCAATTTTTGCAACAGTTTCTGCGTCTTCAATATCACTATTAGCTTGAGTTACAATATCTTTAACGGCAGCTTGTCCCTTAGGACTTAAGACTTTATTTGCCTGTGCAGCAGCATCTTGAATCTTATCTTTACCTGCCAGTTTTGCGAAAGAGACCTCGGCATTAGTAGCAATTGTATTGAATTCTTGTTGTGCCTTACTTACTGCAGCAATAATAGCATCTACATTTGGAGCACTGTCAATCTTATCTTTGGCAGCATTCTTGGCATCAGTGATAGCTTTAATAGCAGCATCGTATTCATCTTTTTTAGCAGATTTTTCAGTTTCGGTTAATTTTTCATAAGCTTTATTGACACGATCAAGCGCTGCGTTTGCATCTACATCAACTGCATTCCTGCTGCTGCTTTTATCATTAGACAAGTCATTATTTTCTTTATTGTCAGCTGTATTTTTAATTTGTTTAATTTGGTCGATAGCAGCGTCCCGAAACTTGGTCACTTCGTGAATGTTTCTGGCTTGGTCAAGGTTTTCTACAGCATCCTTATTAATTTTATCAACAGCATTCTGATCATTCGGGTCTTTTAAATTTTGCTTAACAATATCACTTATTTGTTGAACAGTTTCTTTTGCTGACTCTTTGGCAAATTCTAGTGAAGTATCATCTGTTACACCATTAATTTTATCAATGCCAGTTTTAGATATGGTGCTTACATTATTTTTATCTGTAGCACTTGAAATTGCTGCTTCAGCATCATTTTTAGCTTTTTCAATAGCTTCTAATGCTTTTTCAAGTTTGCCTTTTTCTTTATCTTTACCATCTTGACCCAGGTTATTATATTCATCTTGAACTTTATTCTTGGCATTCTCGGCTGCATTTTCAACTCTTATTTTTTCAATAAGTTTAGCCCTTTCAAGATCAGCTAAATAAGCTGCTTTTTCAATCGCATCAATAATAGCTTTTCCAGCTTTTTCAGCCGCATCTGCCCTCTCAACAGTAGGTTGCTGTCCCACTATATTTTTGGCATCATCACAAGCCTGACTGATTGCCTTTTTTGCTTTTTCTTTGTCAGCTTCTGATAAATTGGAATTATTAATATTTTCAGTTACTTTTTGTGCATATTCATCAAGATTCTTTTGATCTAATCCAATTTGTTGATTTAAATTCGAAGCTTCTGAATATACCGTATTTATTTTAATAATGCCATTACTTTTTTCCGTATCAGCTAAGCCTAAATCACCAGCTTTTTCTATATTGTTGATAGTAGTCTGATAGTATAGGTTAACTTTATCTTTTAGAGAACTCTTTCTTTCAGCACTAATGTTTGGTAAATTGTCAATCAGCTCATTAACCAAGGTTTGAGTGTCAGTTACATCTTCAATTAGTTCTGCAATTTCATCTGGTTCAAGTACATTATACTTGTTCAACTCCGCTTGGTCAGCATCTGATTTGACAGCAAAAATATTTTTTATTGTTTTATCTGTTATTAAATATATTTTTTGAATGGAGTCAGCAGTGGTAAAATCTGTATCAGCTTGCTTTTTCTCTTCATCAACAAGATTCTCATAAATTTTATCGTTGGCCTTAATAACACTTTTTTTAGCATTATTAGCTTGTTCGTCAACGTTTGCTTTGCTTGTAATAGCATCAATAGTTGTCTTTTTGGCAAAATGCAGTTCTGCAGCCGCTGCAAGATTTAAAATGTCCTTAATAGCAGTTTCTGCTGTTGAATCTATTTCTTCAACATTTTTACCTGCATTGAGTTTAGCTAAAAGTTCATTATCAATTTTATCAATCTGAGCCAAATAATCATTTTTAGTGTTCAAGTCGTCTTGATCTTTTGAGGAAGAACTATATGCATTATTTACTCTAATTTGCACAGTTTGAATTGTAGATGTTATATCAAATTTTCTATTATTTCGTACTGATTCAATATCACCTTGATCGGATCCATCTTTTTTCAAGTGTTCTTTAGTAAGACCGTTTTTTGCAACTTGATCAGTATCAGCTTTTTTAGCAACGTCTGTTTGAACACCTGAAACAGTATTATCAGGTGCAGACTTTTGGACAGAGGAAGTGCTTGCGGCATTTTTCTTGTCACCATCAGTCCCAGTATTTTTACTAGAACCAAGTTTGATAGCATTATCATTGACATGAGGTTTTTCAGAAACTGATTCTGTTTTATCATCGGCCTGCTGTGCTATCGATTCAGTATCAGCTTTAACTGTTTGACTGCCAGCTCCGAAAAAAGCGTATCCCAATAAAACAGAAGCCACTCCAACTGTTAATTTGCGAATTGAAAAATGATCCTGCCTTGCTTGTAATTTCATTTTTCTTAATTTCTCATTATAGTTATTCTTACTTAGCATTATTAGTCCTTCCTTGTTATTTAGACGCATCTAAATTGTATAACATCTGTTATTTATTATCAATATAATGCATATTATTTTGTATTAAATTATAAATAATACTAATTTTAATATAAGTAGTATTACATCTGTTATATTTATTTTATCTTTTATACCAACATTTAAAGTAAAGACAGCAGTTTTAATAATCGTATAAACATGAAAATTTGGATTTAAATAAATATATTTATACATAATCTTGTTATAAATTATATTAATATATAAATATATTTTATTTTAATTTTTAAAGTTTTTTAAACTGATTTTAGTGTTAAAAATTAACTGAAATAGTAGGTTGCAGTTTTAATGTGTTATATATTGATAATTCAAAAAATATTTAGAAAAAAAGTGCCACTATTTTTTACAATTGTGACACTTTTCTTGTTATCAGGTAGTTAAACTACCCTTTAACATTAGCTTTTTTAACAAATTTACTTGTTGTTATAGTGTAGTACTTTTTGCCTTTAATCTTTACTGGATTACCGTAAGTCTTAATTGATTTACGTTTCTTTAGTACTTTCTTACCCAGGCGATTACCATATTTACTGTATACATAAGCATTATGCTTCAATTTCAGTTTCTTGGCATCGATATTTCCTGCAGCTATATACAACCCGTCTTCAAGAACATAATATAACTTCTTGTTGACAACTTTTTGCGATACTACGTCAATGTTTGAACCGGCACTTATTACTAAGCCATTTGCACGAATACCATTTTGATCATAAAGATATGCATTGTGCATTATCTTTTTATTAACAATGATATGAGATTGGTCTCCTGCTTCAACAGCAGCAGTTTGTTTAGCCGTTGTCGTCTTTAAAGGTACATTTTGGCTTGCAATATTTGCTGCTTTGACATAACGATTCTTGGCAATGATGAAGTATTTCTTACCGCGAATCTTAACGCTACTGCCGTAAGTATTAATAACTTTGCCTGACTTCAGTTTACCTGACTTCTTAACCCGCTTGCCATACTGATTGTAAATGTAAGCATTATGCTTCAGTTTTTGAGCTGTACTCTTAACATTGCCAATTGCAACATAGTACTTCTTATTATCGGCACCTTTGTCAACTAAAACATAATATTGTTCACCGTTAATTGTTTCAATACCGTAAGTATCAAGAATTGATCCGGCTCCCAAAGTAATGCCATTTGCACGTTTACCTTTACTATTGTACAGGTAGGCATTATGCATTAAGATTACTCTTTCAGAATCTTCATTCTTCTTATCAGTTTCCTTATCTTTATCATCAGTCTTATCAGGTTGAGCAGGTGCTATCGGTTGAACTTGCTGTCCGCTACCACCGTTTTCTATAATATTGGTTACATTAACATTAGACTCCGTGGCATCGCGTTTTAATTGATCAATACCAAGGTTACGTTGCGCAGAGATTACCTCACTGACTGTTGAACATGCATTAATACTGTTCAAAAATTCATTGTAATCCTTCACAATATGCTCTTTGATTTGCTTTTTAGCATCAGAATCATAATCAGAATTACCATCAACAAGCTTATTGGCAGCCTTTTGTGCATCTGCTAATGCACCCTGGGCAATTAGCTTTTCTCCTTCAAGTTCAGTTGCTAAGTCGGTTGGCTTTGCGTTAAGTTTTGCTAGCGCTTCTTCATATCTTTGCTGAATGGTACTATCATCAGTGTCAGGAGTAAACTTATCTTTCAAATATTTTGAAGCAGCTGTGCGAGCTACGGCTAGTCTTTGACTGAGAACGTCTT
Source organism: Lactobacillus sp. ESL0261 (assembly GCF_003693025.1). Classification (NCBI taxonomy): domain Bacteria; kingdom Bacillati; phylum Bacillota; class Bacilli; order Lactobacillales; family Lactobacillaceae; genus Lactobacillus; species Lactobacillus sp. ESL0261. The sequence continues at coordinate 217,240 of NZ_REHN01000006.1, read as the reverse complement.
TATCTTGATTTATGATGTTGTTAACTTCTTGACTGTCAGGAACTGTTTCACCAATTATCTTGTCGATTGCATCTTTACGTGCTTTGTCAACACCTGCTGAATCACTTGCTTGATCAATAGTACCATTCTTATCAATAGCTTCATGAATATCTTTATCAATTTGGTTTTTGATAGCATCTTTTTCAGCCTGAGTATAGTCAGTACCATCCTTGTGCTTTAAATCGTCAATTTTCTTCTTAGCATTTGTACCAGTGTCTTGAACTTCGCCTTTAGCCAATTCCCTTTCGGCTGCCAATTCGTGCTCTTTAACTTCATCAACCGATGTACCAGTGATGTCCTTATTAGTGTTAAATGCCTTATCTACTTCAGTAGTATCTGCATCTTTGCCAAACTTATCTTTTAGTCTTGCTACTGCATCATCGTGCTTTTTGCTCAATTCTGCTTTGGCATTTGAGATAGCTTGCGCTAAGTCTTTTTCATCATTACCTTTTAAGGCATTAATTTTATCAATAGCGTTTTGCTTAATTCTAGCAATATTGGCAACAGTTTCAGCTGAATCAATATCAACACTTGACTGTTTTGCTATCTCATCTACCCGATCCTGATTATCTTTACTCAAGCTTGGTTTAGCTGTAGAAGCTGCTTTATTGACTTCATCTTTTGCAGCTACTCTGCTAAAGGCCAATTCAGCTGTTGTCGCCGCAGAATCAAATTGTCTTGAAGCACTGTCAACTGCTGCTGCAACCGCGTCTGCATTAGTAGCACTGTCTATCTTAGCTTCGGCTGCTTTCTTAGCTTCCTCAATAGCGGTTAAAGCACTGTCATAATCAGCTTTAGTAGTTGCTTTTTGAGTGTCATTAAGCTTGTTATAAGCTTCATCAACACGGTTCTTAGCTTTAGTTGCTGCCTGGTCAACATTTGTTTTATTAGTTGACTTGATAGCAGCTAAGTTATCTTTATCTGATTGATCTGCAGAATTCTTAATACCCTTAATTGCAGTAATTGCCTTGTCACGAGTGCTATTTACAGAATCAATTGTAGTTGCAGCTTCAATATCTTTATTAGCTTGAGCAACAAGAGAGTCAACCTTGTCTTTGTCGTCTTGTTTATTTAAGCCACTCTTGATATCATCAGCAACTGCTTTAATTGCGTCCTTAGCTGCAGCTTGAGCAAAGGCTAATTCGGCATCGTTCTTGGCTTTGTCAATGTCAGTCTTAGCTTTATCAGAAGCATTGTTGACATCTTGCTTGGAAGTTGCTGAATCTATTGCTTTTTCGGCATCAGCTTTAGCCTGATCAATATCTGCTTTAGCTTTGTCATACTTATCTTTAACTTCCTTCTGCTCATCAAGAGTCAGTTTATTATAATCATCATCAAGTTGTTTCTTAGCATTGTCTGCCGCAGCCTCGACTTTGGTCTTTTCGGTAAGTTTAGTATTTCCTAAATCTGTATCTGTAGCCGTTTTTTCAGCTGTATCAATTGCACTCTCTCCAGCTTTTGCGGCTGCGTCCGCCTTTTCAACAGTTGGCTGTGAAGCAACAGTCTCTTTAGCATCATCTCGAGCTTTATTGATTGATTCAATAGCCTTTTCTTTGTCAGCGTCAGATAAATCAGACTTATTAATCTTGTCAATTGCTGCAGAAGCATGATCATCTAATTTCTTTTGATCATTTGCAATAGCTGTGTCTAAGGACTTTGCATCCTCAAGAACTTTGCCCATGTTATCGATGCCTTCTTGTTTAGCACTGTTAACTTGGTCAGAAGTAGTTGTACCTGCGTCTTTGATCTTATTAACTGCATCTTGGTAATAGCGATCTACTTTATCTTTTAGAGCAGCCTTGTTTTCATCACTGATGTTTTTCAAGGAGTCGATGCCATTTTTAACTTCAGTTTGTTTGTTAGTTAAAGCATCAATTGCAGCTTTCTTGTCATTATCAAGCTCAGTTGCAGCTGCCTTATCTGCGTTTGTCTTAACAGTATCAATGTCACCTATGGCTTTATCTCTAATATCATTGATCTTTTGCACTGTATCAGCTGTATTTAACTGCGTATTAGCTTCGTTGACAATGCCTTCAACTTTAGTCCTATCACTTTCAAGGCTCAAGCCATTTTCGATCTTATCTGCTTCATTCCTAATATCTTCTTTAGCAACTACCCTTGCAAAAGCTACTTCAGCCTTAGTGGCCGCCTGATCAAAGGCTGTATTTGCAGTTGAAACAGCTCCAGCCACTGCACTCTTGTCTTTTGCTTGCGCAATAGCATCATTTGCTGCTTTTTGTGCATTTTTAATTGCAGTAATAGCTACAACATGATCTGCTTCAGTCTTGGCTTGTTGCTGCGAACTAAGCTTATTATATGCATCTTCAACCCGTTTTGTAGCGGCTGCAGCAGCTTCATCAACACTTGCCTGACTATTGTCTTTAGCTTCTTCTAACTTAGCTTGTTCAGTGGTATCAACAGTATTCTTCACCTTATCAATATCATTGATGGCTTGATCTCTGATGTCATTGACCTTTTGCACTGTATCAATTGAAGCATTGTCAATATTTGCCACTGCATCGTCAGCGATTTTCTGAACTGCTTCCTGATCCTTTTCATCTTTCAGATTCTTAATCACATATGCAGCTTCAGCCTGAACCGCATCTTTAGCAGCTGCTTTTGCAAAAGCTACCTCTGCAGTAGTTGCTGCTTCGTTAATCTTGTTAACTCCATCATTAGCTGCTGAAGTAATAGCATCTTTGCTTGTTGCTGCATTGACTGCATCAATGGTTGCAGTTTTGGCATTGTCAATTGCGGTAATTGCATTATCATGGTCCTGTTTTGCTGCTGCCTTTTGACTTGAACTTAGTTTTTCATAAGCATCATCAACTTGCTTCTTAGCTGCTTCTGCGGCATTAGTGATATTCTGAGTGCTGTCTTTGCGAGCTTGATCTAGCAAAGCCTTGTCTACTGCTGATGCTGTATTTTTAACGGCATTAATGGCGCTAATGGCGTTCTCTTTGATGCTGTTTACTTTGTCTACCGTATCTGTTGCAGCAGTATCAAAAGTGGTATCTGCTTGATCAGAAATGTTTTGAACTTTTTGTTTATCATCAGTGTTCTTTAACTGACTTTGGGCATCGGCGGCTTCTTTGTGAACTGCATCTTTAGCTGCTACTTTTGCGAACGCTACCTCTGCTTTTGTTGCTTCCTGATCAAATTTTTGGTCTGCTGTTGCTGCTATGGCAACCACAGCATCTTTAGTTTCAGCATTTTGAATATCGGCAATTGCTTTTTGAAGTGTATTGTCAATGGCAGTAATAGCATCATCATGAGCCTGCTTAGTTTTTTGTTGTTGATCTTTTTCTAGATCCCCATAAGCTTTTTCTACTCGAGCCTTAGCTGCATCTGCTGCACTGTTCACATTACTCTTTTGATTATTCTTAGTTTCTTCTAGGCTTGCTTGCTCATTACCATTAGCTGCGTCTTTAACAGCATCAATATCATCAATTGCTTTATCTCTAATGCTGTTTACCTCTTGCACGGTGTCCGTATTGCTATCGTTAAACTGGATATTAGCTTGGGTAACAATACCATCAACCTTGTTTTTATCAGCTTGAGACTTCAGATCATTCTTAATCTTTGTTGCTTCCTTTTGAACAGCAGCTTTAGCTATAACTTTAGCAAAGGCCACTTCAGCTTTGGTTGCAATATCATTAAACTTGGTCTTAGCATTATCTACTAACCCATTAACTTCGTCAGCAGTTTGGGCTTGACCAATTTGGATATTTGCTGCATCTGCAGCGTTGTCAATTGCAGTAAGAGCATTTTGATATGCTTGATAATTATCATTCTTTTGGTCAGAATTAAGATTATTATAAGCATTTTCCACACGTTTTTTAGCATCTGCAGCAGCACCGTTAACATTGGACTTGCCATTAGTCTTAGCTTGATCCACGGTTGCCTGGTCAACAGCAATAGCAGTCGCTTTAACAGCATCGATGTCGCTAATTGCCTTGTCTCTTAATTTATTAACAGTTATTATATCGGCAGCAGCATCAATAGCTGTGTCAGCTTGCTCTGAAATTGCATCTACTTTTTTCTTATCAGTATCTTTACTTAAACTACCCTTAACAGTATTTGCCTCATTTTGAACCGCCTCTTTAGCAGCTGCTTTAGCAAATGCTAATTTAGCACCTGTTTCGGCCTGTGTGAAAGCCTGATCGGCATCTCCTGCAGCCTTACTTACGGCATCCTTATCCGTTGCTTTTTCTATAGCATCTTTAGCTGCAGCCTGAGCATTAGTAATAGCTTGAATTGCCTTGTCATAATCCGTCTTGGTTGCTGATTGTCCATTTGCACTAAGACTATTATATGCATCATTAATTCTTTGCTTTGCAGCTGCGGCAGCTTGATCAATACTCTGCTTAGTATCATCCTTAACTTTAGCAAAATCCTTTTGCTCATTTTCTTCAGCAGTATCTTTAACGGCATCAATGTCTTTAATAGCTTGAGCTGCAATAATATTTACATTATCTACGCTTACAGCTGCAGCAAGATCATTTTCTGCTCGTAACACTATGTTATCGACTTTTGTTTGGTCAACTTCCTGCTTCAAACCTTTTTTGACTTTATCAGCCTCAGCTTGGATTGCAGTCTTAGCTGTCACTCTGGCAAATGCTACTTCAGCTGTTGTAGCAGCCGTATCAAAGGCAGCAGATGCAGTACTTACCGCTTTAACAATTGCATTCGCATTTGCAGCCGCACTAATCGCATCATTTGCTGTCGCTTGGGCTTGAGTAATGGCATCCATAGCTTTACTGTAATCACTTGCAGCTAAAACTTTTTCGTCTTTTCCAAGATTGTCATAAGCATCTTGAACACGTTTTTTAGCAGCTTTAACTAAATCATCAACACTACTCTTATTATTTTCCTTTGTTTTCTCCAGTTCTTTCTGTTCATTGTCATCCGCAGTTGCTTTTACATTACTTATATCGCTGATTGCTTTATCTCTGATGCTGTTTACTTTATCTACAGTATCCGTTGCAACTGCGTCAATATCTTTATCTGCTTGATCAGAAATTGCTTGTACTTGCTTCTTATCATCAGTTTTATTCAACTGATCTATGATTGATTTGGCTTTTTCATGAACTGCATCTTTAGCTGCTACCTTGGCGAAGGCCACTTCTGCTTCAGTTGCAGCAGCATTAATCTTATTAATACCCTCAGTTGCTGCCTGAGTAATTTCTGTTTTTGAATTTGATGAAGAAATTGCATCGTTAGCAGCTTTTTGGGCACTTGCAATTGTGTTAATGGCATCATCATGAGCCTGTTTGGCCACTGTTTGTTCAGTTTCCGTCAGCTTACTATATGCTGCTTCAACTCTCTTCTTAGCTGTTTCAGCTGCTTCATTAATATTCTCAGAGCTGTCTTTGCGAGCTTCGTCAACAATAGCTTTATCTACTGCATTTGCTGTATTTTTAACAGCCTTAATAGTACTAATTGCGCTGTCTTTAATGCTGTTTACTTTGGCAACAGTATCTGTTGAATTTTGCTCAATTTCTGTAATAGCATTGTTAGCGATATTTTGCACAGAAGTCTTATCGTCTTGACCTTTCAGATCGGCAATAGCACTCTTTTCTTCAGCCTGAATCGCATCTTTAGCAGCTGTTTTTGCAAATGCTACCTCTGCTTTTGTTGCTTCTTGATCAAGTTCCTGCTCAGCTGTTGCTGCTATATCGCTTACCTTATCCTTAGTTTCAGCACTGGCAATATCGCTTTTTGCTTTAAGGCGCGTATTTTCAATAGCAGCAAGAGCATCAGTATAGGCCTGCTTTGTTGCATCTTGTTCAGCAGGTGTCAGCTGAGCGTATGCCGTATCAACCCGGGTTTTAGCGTTTGCTGCTGCTTTGTTAACATCACTAGTCCTATTATTCTTAGTTTCTTCCAGACTGGCTTGTTCACCACCATTAGCTTCAGCTCTAACAGCGTCAATATCTTTAATAGCCTGATCCCTAATACTGGTTACTTTAGCTACAGTATCAGTATTAGTGCTATTAATACTGGTAGTAGCAGTGGTAGCAATATTGTCAACCCGATTCTTATCAGAATCAGCCTTTAGGTCTTGTTTAACCTTATTAGCTTCATTCGAAATATCTGCAACAGCTGTTACCTTAGCAAAAGCTATTTCCGCTTTTGTGGCTGCATTATCAAACTGAGCTTTAGCAGTGTTAACTATCTCCGATATCTGATCACTTGACTGTGCCAGTGCAATTTGATTATTCGCACTAGTTGCAGCATTGTCAATCGCATCATGGGCGTTTTGGTAAGTCTGGTGATTGGCATTCTTTTGAGAATCATTTAATTTGTTATAAGCATCATCGACACGTTTTCTAGCAGCGTCAGCAGCTTCATTAACATTAGCGGTGTTGTTTTTCTTGTTTTCATTTAGCTGTGCTTCTTTAACAGCGTCTGCCACAGCTTTGACACCATTAATATCATTGATAGCCTGGTCCCTAAATCTAACCACGTCAGTTATAGTAGTAGCATTGTCAATGTTAGAATTTGCTTTAGTTACTATCTCTTGTATTTTTTGCTTGTTTTCATTATCAAGACCGTTAGTGACAGCATCTGCTGCTGCTTTAACTGCAACTTTAGCTCCCAATTTTGCAAATGATAGTTCAGCTTTGCTAGCAATATCATTAACTGCAGAAATTCCTGTTGTAGCGGCACTGGTAGCATCATCTACTGTCTTTGCAGCTTGAATTGCCGCATCCGCAGTATTCTTTGCTTCATTAATGTCGCTGAGAGCTTTATTATATTCTGACTTAGCCTGCTCTTTTTCAGGTGCACTTAACTCGTTATAAGCATTCTGAACGCGTTGAGTTGCATCAGCTGCAGCTTTATCAATATTAGCTTTATTAACTGTTTGGGAATTGTCAATTGCTGCATCAGCTGTAGCTTTAACATTATCAATGTCTTTAATTGCCTGGTCTCTAATGAAGTCAACTTTGGTAACACTGTCGGCATTGTTCAAATCAGTTTGAGCTCGGCTTACTATACTGTCTACTTTATTAAGATCAGCTGTTTGCTTTAAGCCTTGCTTGACATTGTCCGCTTCGCCTTGAACTGCATCTATCGCAGCCACTTTGGCAAAGGCCAGTTCGGCGTCAGAAGCTGCCTGCGTAAAGGCTTTATTAGCATTATCAACAGCTGTCGTAATTTCTGAATTAGATTGTGCAGCAGCTATTGCACTCTCTGCTACAGTCTTAGCTTTATCAATAGCATTATTAGCTGCGTTATAAGCAGTTTGGACTGCCGTTGTCTTTTGCTCATCAGCTGTAAGCTTATCATAAGCATCTTTGACCCGCTTCTTAGCGGCATCTGCTTGGGCATCAACACTTGCCTTGCTTAATTCCTGTGCTTTTTGAATTGTTTGCTCTGCATTACTTTTGACGTTGTCAATTGCCTTGATTGCATTCTCTTTTATTCTATTTACGTTATCAACGTTCTCAGCAGCACCAATGTCATCTTTTGCTTGACTAACAATTTCATCTACTTTATTTTGATCGGCTGTTTCTTTGAGATTAGGTTTTACTTTTGCCGCTTCAGCTTGTACTGAGTCGTTAGCAGTAATCTTGACAAAGGTTAATTCAGCTGCATCTGCCAGCTTATTAATGTTTGTTGTACCTTCACTTGCTGCGGCAGCAACTTCAGTTTCAGTAGTTGCGGCTGCAATCTTTGCTTCAGCTGCAGTTTGGGCATTCTTAATATCTGCAACAGCTTGGTCATGTGTGCCCTTATTGGCTGCCTTTTCAGCAGTTGTTAAGTTGTTGTAAGCAGCATCCACCCGTGCAATCGCTGCTTGAGCTGCTCCATCAATACTAGTCTTATTCAGCTCTTTTGCTTTATCAACTTTTTCCTTTGCACTTGAATCGGCTGTCGTTTTAACCTGGTCTATATCTTGGATTGCCTGATTTTTGATATTATTAATTGTTGACACATCAGTAGCAGCGTCTATCTTGCCATTAGCTGCAGTAACAATGCCATCAACCGTTTGTTGATCAGCTGTGCTTAAGCCAGGCTTAACCTTAGCAGCTTCATTTGCAATTGCTTCTTTTGCATCGGCTTGAGCAAAAGTAACTTCTGTCTTTGTTTCAATAGCAGCGATTGCCTGTGTGCCTGTTCCAGCTGCAGCTATAATATCTTCCACATTTTGTGCGTTCTGAATATTGCTTTTAGCAGATTTAGCAGCTTGGTCAATATCATCTACAGCTTTCTGTAACGATTCTTGGTAACTAGTTTGGTTAGCCTGTGACAACTTATTGTAAGCATCACTTACACGCTTTTTAGCTGCTGTGGCTGCCGCATCAATATTAGCTGTCTGAGTATCCTTGTTAGCCTTAATTTCGGCTTCCTTAACTACATCAGCAGTAGTTTTAACATTATCAATATCTTTAATTGCCTGATCTTTGATGCTGTTGACCTTGTCGACTGTAGTGGCTTTTTGGAAATCGCTATTAGCTGTTGCAACTATACTATCAACTTTCTGTTGATCAGCTGCACTTAAATTCGGCTTGACGCTGTCAGCTTCTTTCTTGACAGCATCAACAGCTGCTATTTTGGCAAAAGCAACTTCAGCTGTGGTTGCCGAGTTGTCAAACTTGTCTTTAGCAGTATTAAAGGCATTAATGATTGCATCTTTGCTTGTAGCAGAGTTAATTGTTTCAGTGGCTACGGCTTTAGCCTGATTTATAGCTGTAATTGCAGCCGCTTTATAGGCATCAGCTCTTTGCTGCTGACCAGCTTCCGTCAAACTATTATAAGCTTTATTCACACGATCAATGGCGCTATCAGCAGCAGCGTTAAGATTAGCAGTGTTAGAAGTTTTAATGGCTTCAATGTTGGCTGCATTAGCGGCGTCTTCAGCTGCTTTTATCGCTTTTTCGCCATCATCTGTGGCCTTATCTGCATCTTCAGCCGTTAATTTTTTGCCCACATTTAACTTGGCCTCATCACGAGCTTTGTTGATGTCGGTAACCGCTTTTTGCTTGTCTTCATCAGACAGGTCAGTTTTATTAATTCGATCCGTTGCAGCTTGGGCGTAATCATCAAGTTTCTTCTGATCAAAAGCAATTTCCTTATCCAGTGCTGTTGCTTTGTTCCAAACACTGTCAATGTTTCTAATCCCGGTGTTCTTCTCAATGTCTACCTGTTCAAGGCTTGCTGGCGTCGGGTTGTTAACTTTGTCAACTGCGTTTTTATAGTAAGTTTCAACTTCTTTATTTAATGCAGTTTTAGCATCATCACTGATATTCTTTAAATTAGCAATGTTATCTTCAACAGTTGCTTTTTCAGCTGCTAATTCTTTCAAGGCATTGTCTTTAGCGGTTTTTAAATCACTTGCAGCCTTATCAATAACTTGTTGTGCCTTAGCATCTGTTAAAGCTTGATCAATGTCTGCTACACCCTTACCTTGTGCTTTAGTGATTTCATCAAAACTTTCACAGTCATCAATAACTTTCTTTGCAGCGTCGTATGCCTTTTGGGCTTGATCTTGATATATCTTAACGTTGTCCTGAGTTAAACCACTATTTGCTAAATCAGCGATTTGGTTAACTACACCCGGCATTCCGGAAGTACCGTTACCATTGAGCTCATTATCAAGTGCCTGTTTAGCAGCTTCTTTTGCTGCAGCCAATTTATTTTGTTCATCTGACTCTTCATTAGCAATTTGCAAGGCTTTTTTTACAAGGTCAAGAGCCGTTTCTTTACGTCTATTGACTTCGGCAATGGTATCTGCACCATAAACTGTTGTGTCTTTATTAGTTTCAGTGACTGAATCTGCCATTGCCAATGCTTTAGCCAGTTCTTCTTCAAAAGTCTTTGATTGACTTTCTTTTAAATTAGTTGGCTTCTTGCTTTCGGCATCTTTTACCGCATTTCTAATCGTAGTGGCAGCATCGTCTTGGGCTTCTGACAAAGTAAGAATATCTAAACTCTTTTGCACTGGACGAGCACCTGCATCAATAAGGGTTGGACTGTACTCAACAAAGTTGGCGTCTGGGATTATTTCAACTTTATCGCCCTTATTCATGTTTAAGGTAACATCAGCAGGTATTGTCACTGCAAAGGTCCCATCTGGATTGATCTCAGAGGAGAATACATTGGGCAATTTGCTAATATTATCCTCAATACTTCCACGATAGGTATCGGTAGTATTTACATACGGTTTCAAATTTTCATTTTGGAGAATTTGTTTATCATAATTTGGATTACTACTAATATATTTAACAATGACATACCCCTTAGTACCTTTCGGGAAATACTTATAAAAGGCATTGTCATTACTTGGGCCATCTACCTCTTCACTGTAATTTGATACCTTTCCTGTGATAGTTCTAGAGCCATCTTCATTTTTGATAACTTGCAAGCCATCTTCATCGATATCCAGGAAGCCGCTTGGGTTAGCGGGAACAAAAGCTATATTATTGTAGCTACTAGTATCTTTACTACTCAAAGCACTCTCTAAGGCATTTTTAACAATATTATCTAATGTATTAGTTCCTGGATTTTTAACGGCAGCTTCAGCTGCTGTTAAGAACGAAACAAAACTCTTGTCATTGACAATGTTTTTGATTTCGGGGTCATTTTTAATCTCATCTAACTGCTCTTGGGATAATGTTTTGTTACCATCCAGCATTTCAATCGTGTTTACATTAATACCAGTATTAGTTTTCTGCATTTGCAAAACATGGAATGGTGGTAACGTAAAAGCTTTACCCGTACTGCTTTGTAGTTGTTGTCGCACATTTGTAATCGTTATTTTATTATTACCGATAACGCTTGTATTGGGATTTATGTTATTGTGGGCATCCAAAACAAATGATGTCGGGTTATTAACTTTGAAAGTGCCACCAGAGACATCAAGTAAAGTAATGCTTCCAGAACCAGCAATGTCTCCCAGGCGAATATTGAAGCTGCCGTTTTCAACGTCGGCTGTCCCCGTGACATAAACCAAGGTACCTGAATAATCACCCATGTTATTTCCCAGGATGTTCATTTCACCATTGGGATTAATAGTCAAATTACCGTTGTCAAAAAATAAATTGTTGGAACCTTTATCAGCAATATTACCATTAGTTTGTATGTTAACTTGACCATTTTGCATAACGTTAAAAGTTGAACTAGCATCATTCAAATATACCGCTCTTGATCTAGCACCATTTCTCGTGCCTTTATAAGGCATGACTGTATTATCACCAATGTTAATATTTAAGATGCCAGCAACCTGTACAGTTCCTGCGCCTTCCATATAGATGGCACTATAAGGGAAACCATATTCACCATCGTCATCATTGCCATCATAGGTTTGAACAGGAATAAGATTTACTGTGGCGCCTCTATGAATTTTAAGAGTGTTGCCATTACTTTTCATCTCAATTATAGTTCCGCCATATGTTGAACCTGTAAATTCGCCATCCAAAAAGTCAATACTATTATTTTTTGTGTTTCTAAATTCAAACAGCTGTTGCTGATTATTAAGTATGTTTGACGTCTTAATATTCCGACAATCATTATTACCCGTGAAATAAATATGGGTATTATCACCTGAATATATTAATTGTGTACCTCTAAAAGTACAATTATTAAAAATTATATTAGTATGAAAAGAACCGCCTACATATAGTGTATCCCAAACACCATAAAAGTCGTTACTCTTGATATTTATATTTTGAAAAGTAACATTTGCGTTTGTTCCAGCTGTTTGTATAGGCGCATTTCCAGCAAAATCCAGAGTATACTTGTTATTAGCGTCGGACCTAATTAATAAATCACGTCCAGGAACGCTAAATGTAGTGTTCCAAATACCTGAAGGTGCAATAACGTCATTCATTAAAACAATTTCAGTAATTTTTTGATTATTTAGTGCGTTTTTTAAATCTTGCCAGCTACTTACTTGATATGATATTCCATCACCAGCATCTTTTAATATTGGAATTTTATCATTTGCTGCAGTTGTTTCATCTATATCACCATTTCGTTCGTTATTAGAATTACCATCATTTTCTGGTTTAATCACATTTGCCTGTGAATCTTCTGGCAATTTACTATCATTTGCAGAATTCTCTCCTGAAGTAATATCAGTGTTAGTGTCTTTACCAGTTGCATCAGTCTTTGCCGGTGTGACTGCGTTTGCGTCATTTGCACCAGTTTCCGGCTGCTTAACAGCAGTGGATTGATCAGACTCTTTACTATCCTTTTTTGTCTGCTCTTTTGTAGTTCCAGCCTTGCTTACAGACTTCGAGTCTTCATCACTACTTTTAAAAAATGAAGATAAGCCTGAAAAGGTAGATAATTTTGGCTCTTTTTCGGTCTTTTGGGTTTGTCTATCATTTTGAGTTGATTGAGAATCAGCTTTCTTATTTTCTGACGCAGCTTTACTCAAATCAGACTCGGATGATTTGGTTTCAGTTTTACTATCGACTTGTTGAGTTGATGGCTCAGTATCGGCTTTAACCGTTTGACTGCCTAAACCCAGAAAAGTGAATCCTAACAAAACAGAAGCAGCACCGATTGTCAATTTGCGAATTGAAAAGCGGTCTTGCTTTTGTTGCATTTCCATTTTTCTTAAGCGTTCTTTAAAGTTATTTTTGCCTAACATAAGTTGTCCTTCCTTGAATTTAAAAATACACTTTGAATTTTATAACTAGCGTTATACATTGTCAATATAGTATTTAGCAATATATGTTAAGCTATAAATAACTGTTATTTTTAAAAACATTAATTATTATTAATAATAACTTTATTATTTGTATAAATTGCAATTATTAAGCTATTTAAGCCAATAAAATAAAAATAACTAAAAAATATAAAATGAAAAAATATTTTTAAATGTACTTAAAAATGTTTTTTTATTACATTTGTGATACAAATTTATCTGGTATGTTTTTGTATATTAAATAACTATAATAAAGTTTAAGCAAATTAATTATAATAATGTTATAAGTTTTAATTTGTTATTTAAAATAATAAAAATGTTAAATACAAAAATTACCCCTAACTTAGAACAATTTAGGAGTAATTTATTTTAAATAAAAATTTTTTAGAAAGTTAATTTTACAGCTTTACTATTAGTGCAACATGATGATTAAACTTATTGCTAAACACGAAATTTTTCCTGTAATCTTTTGATTTGATATATTCAATTTTAAAGCTTAATACCTGAATTTCTTAGAAACCAACCGACATAATTGTCTAAATCGAAAACTTCATACACAAAAACACCTCAAATTTAAAACAAATTTGAGGTGTTTTATGGTTTAACAATTAGTTAGCCTGTATTAAAAGATTAACTGTTTAAAAGTTTGCCTTCTTTATATATTTACCATTTGCTATTACATAGAATTTCTTATGACCAATTTTAATAGGATTGCCATAAGTCTTAACAGCCTTATGTTTTCGCAAAACTTTTTTACCTAAACGATGACCATACCTATTATATATATAAGCATTATGTTTCAGCTTTAATCTCTTAGCGTCAATGTTGCCACTATCCACAAACAAACCATCTGCTAAAGCATAGTAGATTTTGCTGCCAATAGTCTTCTTAGCAACTGTTTCTAGTTCTGAACCCAAGTTAATAATTAACTTGTTAGCACGCTTGCCATTTTCATCATATAGATAAGCATTATGCATTAGTTTCTTAGTCGTAGTCTCAACAGGTTGAACTGCAGTATTAATAGTTTCTGCAGTAACTTCTTCACCCACTGATCCCGTAGCAGTTACTAATTTTACATTTCCTGCTTTGACATAGCGGTTCTTCGCGATAGTGAAGTATCTTTTACCGCGAATCTTTACCACTCCACCGAATGTATTAAGCAGTTGACCTCTCTTGTAAACTCCTGTCTTCTTAACCCGCTTGCCAAGCTGGTTATAAACATACGCATTGTGAGACAATTTTTGCTTAGTGGCCTGACCATTTGTTGCAGCAACATAATACTTCTTATTATTATCATGTGTATCAACTAGTACATAGTATTCGCGACCTGCAATAGTAACTGTACCGTAAGTTGAAAGAATTGAGCCGGCACCAAGTGTAACTTTGTTAGCCCGTTTTCCAGAATCATCATATAGATAGGCATTATGCATTAAAGTCACATTAGTGCTTTCACCTAAATCATTTGGAGTTCCATTTGTTCCATTTTCTTTATCAGTAGTTGGTTGCTTAGCTGGGTCAGCAGGGTTAGTAGGAATAGATGAAGCACTGCCATTACCATTGGAATTAGAATTGTCTCCACCACCATTGGAATTATCATTATTGCCATTATTATTGCTGTCGGCACTATCTTTAATAATTTTATCAATGACAGTTGAATCTGACGAGGCCTTATTAATCGCATCAATGCCATCGTCACGCTTGCCGTCAATATCAGATAGATTATCATTTTGATTAATCTTCGTTTGAGCATCAGCTAAAATACGATCAATTTCAGTCTTAATTGCAGCTTTTTCATCATCAGTATAGTTATCACCGTTTTCATGTTTGACCCTGTTATTATCAATTTTCTTCTTAGCATTAGTAGCAGCATCAGAAACAGCAGCCTTGGCAATTTCCCTTATTCCAGTTAGTCTATTATTCGAAACTTCATCGTAAGAATTACCAGAGATATATTTATATTTGTCATGCTCACTGTTAGTTGCATAAATCCATGCAGAATCACCAAAATATTTTTGATTCTGAGCAACTGCACCTTTGTACTCAGCCTCAATATCCCTATTGGCAGAACTCTTAACTGTGTACAATGCTTGCTGCATTAACTGATCAATTGCTTGTCTTGTCATGTCAATATCATGGTTCATCTGATTGGCAATATTTTCATAAGATGCATCAGCTTGAGCATCCTGAGTAAGCACAGTATTGATACTTCCGTGTATGCCATCAAGTCTATTTTTGAAATGATCCCTATCCTGAGGAAGTAGACTATCTATATCGTTAAGCGTGTCCTTTGCTTTATTAAACATATCATTAACTTGTTCTTTGGCCATTAGCTCATTATAAGCATTGATTCCTTTGCTATACGATTGGGTTGTAGAGCCAATATTTGTTGAATGCTTAATTGCATCAATTGCATCCTGGATAGCTTGAATATTCCTTTGATAATCAGGATTTGCTTTTTGTTCTTCAGTTAAGCCATTGTATCCAGCTTCCAGGCCTGTTATTTCATTTCCAGCACCCTTTAAGGCATTAGCTTGGTTATAATCAAACCATTCAGAAGTATTTTGATAAGTATCAGTTAGCTTAGTACCAATTTGATTTTCATCAGTCGGAATTTTATTGATATCAGTTTGCTGCTCTATGCTTGCTTTTTCAGTTGCATATAAATCATCAACTATCTTGTTTAATGTTTTCTTTTGAGCAGCAGTTAGTTGAGATGAGCCAATAATATTGTGAGTTGTTGAATATTTTCTTTGTAAAATATCCTCTGCCTTTGCTTTGGCAGCAGCAAAATCAGTATCTTTTTCAACATCAGTAAATCCAGGAACGTGACTGCCAGAATCGCTATCAGAATATCCTTGGGTTGCATTGTTGACAATTTGATCAACGTCCTTTTTGATGTCAGCAGTAGAACGATCATTTCCGTTCTTATCTGTAGTTGGAACTGCGTTAATCTTTGCCTTGCTTTGATCGTAAATATCTTGAATCTTCTGTTTTTGCTTTTGTAAATCGGAGTTTACTAAACCAGAATCTTCAAGCTTTTTATCAGCTTCTGCTTTTTGCTCAAGAAGATTATTAATAGCATTTTGCTTAATTTGATATATTTTTTCTTTATCTTGGGCAGTTTGGTAAAGCTGGTTAATTCCAGTTTCACCTAAATTGATTGGGTGTCCTTCGCTATCGAGCCCCTTTTCAATGTTTTGCAATTTTTGTTTAGCATTTTCGAGATCTGTTGTTGTCGGACTGCTTGGTAAAGCAAGTTTACTAATTTCATCCTTGGTCTTTTGAACTAACTGATTAAGCTGATCTTGCAAGTCAGCCTTTTGCTGATCAGTTAAATCGCTGGCAACTTGGCTAATACTGCCCTTATCTTTGACATACTTATCAATAGCCACAATTTGCTTATTCTTTTCACTTAGTAAATTGGCTGGAATACCTGCTTGATCTATAGCGGCCTCACCAGCTTTTTCAACTTGACCTAAGTCTGCATTATCATCAGCGCCATACAAATCGCTAATGCCTTTTTGCATTGCGTCACTTATTGCAGCTTCATTTTGGCTTATTTCGGTTGGATCAAGTCCTGAACTTGGTAATTTAGCCTTAGCAGCTTCAGCGTAATCTTTCAGAGTATTAATTTGCTGATTCTTTTCTTCAAATCTCTGAGTTAAGCCAGTAATTGCGTCATTGCCATCTTGTGCTGCTTGATTCATTGCACTATTGGCGTCAGTCGCATTGTTTTGAGCAGCTTGAACATTTTGGGCAGCTTTATCACGTTCTGACTTAATACGCTCTCTCATCTGATCCGCCAGATTAGGATTGTCTTTAGCAATCTTATCTGCAGCTTCATTTGCCTTGTTAACTGCATCTTGCAATTTAGTTAACGCGTTATTGACTGACTCTGCCTTGACAATTTCATTATTAACTTTATCCAAATCAGCATTATTCTGACCTTCAACATCAGATAATTGATCCTGAGTGGTAGCAGAATTAATTCTGGTTTCACCAGACTGCCGAATTTGATCAATTTTATTCTTCAAATCATTATATTGGTCTTGACCTAATTTCTTATCAGCTAAGTCTTGATCAATTTGCTGTTGTAATTTATTAGTTGAATTATCAAAATCATTTTTAGCAGAAGTCTTAGCATTAGTGATTTTTTCATCATTTGCTGTATCAACAATTGCTTTAATCGCTTTATCACCCTCATCTTGAGCTTTTTGGACATCATCTTGATTTTGAGCTTTATCAATATTCTCTTTGGCCTTATCCCGCTCGCTCTCAATTGTAGATTTATCTTTAGCATCACCATCAATTGAAGTTTGGGCTTTATCATCTAAAGCAGATTTTGCCTTATTTTTAGTCGCCTGCAGTTTAGCATCAGCCAAAGCCTGGTAAATATTGCTTAGACCGGTATTCTTTTCTGTATCAATATTTTCAGATAGAGCGCCACTGACGTTTGCAACAGCATGATTATAAGCATCTTGTGCTTGTTGTTTAAACTTACCCAGCTGATCAGAGGTTAAATCACTTAAACCATTTATTTCTGGTAGAACACCGGTATCAGTTGAGCCTTTCCCAAGAGCTTTATCAAGTTCTTTAATTGCTTGATCTCTTTGGTTACGGATATCGTCAGCATCACTCTTACTTGCATTAGTAACTACGTTACTAATTCCCTGTAAGGTATTATTTTTGATTTTCTCAACTGTAGCGCTATCATTAGCCGCGCCAATATCTTTAATGCCTAAATCAGCCACTGCAAAAACTGCATTTTGGTCTCGTGAATCATTTAGTTTAGCTCGAGCCGCATATGCTGTATTTTTAATCAAATCGGTGGCAACAACTTTATCACTAGCTAACTTGGCAGCAGATTCAATGTTATTAATTTTATTTAATGCATCTTGATAAATTCCAGTTAGTTGTTCTTTATTTGTGGCTGCGTCAATTTTACTATTTGCATCCGTTGGGATTGACTCAAGCTGACTAATTGCATCATTAAATTGTTTCTTTACTTCATTTCTTTGGTCTTCCGACAATTTGCTATAAATGTCATTTAAGCGATTCTTGGCACTGGTAGCAGCATTGGCAATACTATTTTTTGTATCAGTTTTAGATGTATTAAAACCATTACCTGCAGCTTCTGCAGCGTCAATAGCAGATTCACCATTTTTCTCAGCTGTATTAGCATCAGAAACTGCAGCTGTAGAATCAACTACGGATTTTGCATTATCACGTGCAGAAGTAATATTATTAATAGCTGTTGTCTTGGCATCGTTAGTGATATCTGACGAATTATTGATTCGGTCAATCGCTTTTTGAGCATAATCATCAAGCTTTTGTTTATTAAGGATCTTATTAACATTTATGTCACTAATCACATTGTCAATTAATGACTTACCATTCTGGACGATAGCATTAAGTTGCTCATTAGTAGTTGTGTTTTTATTATTGATACCAGTAACGCCAATATCATAAGTAGCATCTACTTTGGCACGCAAGTCAGCTTTGTTGGCACTTGTAATCTGGTCCATATTGCCAATTTGTTCTTTTACTTTATTGCGCTCATCCATTAAAGCTGCTAAAGCCTGGTCTTTTGCAGACTGCAAGTTTGCTGCAGTTTGAATGCTGGCTAAATCATTTTTGCCTTTAGTTAATGCTGCATCTATATCATCTTTATTTGCACCTTGAATGGCAGTTTGAGCTTGATTGAAGGCATTTGTAATCTGGTTATAGTAGTCGTTCTTTTCTGTTACGCCCAAATTAGGATCATTAGTAATCTGACTATTTACAGAATCGCGCGCATCTCTTAATTTTTCGATTGCAGCTTGACGCTGTTTCGTTAAAGCCTGAGCCTCGAGATCAGGCGAAAGAGAATTAATAACAGAATTAATAGCATCAATTCCCTTCTGCGCATCAGTGTTAATATCGGTTACTGTATGGTCATTATTAATAGCTTGGATTGCTTGATCATAACCGTCATCGATTTGATCTCGTTTAGCTTGTACTGTTGCCGGATCAAGCTGTTCATTCTTTTGCGCATTTGTAAGAACATCTTTAGCATTAGCTTTGGCCTGTTGCAATTTACTAATTGCTTGCGCTTTAGTAGCTGTAATTTGGGCAGCGCCTAAATCTTTAAGAATATTGTTTTGACCCTCTTGTTTGGCCGAAGTAATATCAGAAACATTTTGAGCCGAAGCAATTTTCGCCTTTGCAGCCTGGGCATCTTGATCAATTTGGTCTTCATAATACTTTTTATTTGAAGGACTGAGTTGACTATCAGCAATGCTTTCAATTTTAGCCTTTGCATCATTAACAGCTGTATCTACATCTTGAGTTGCATTTGTTCTAGCTTCTTCTACCTCCTTATTTGCCGTACCTTTGGCATCGCTAACAATATTATCTATACTGTTTTTAGCGTTAGTTACAGTTTCAGCGATTTTAGAACTATCGACCTTGTTTAAAGTATCTATACTGTCAGTAACTACCTTGCTGATTTGATCATGATATGCTTTCTTTTGTTCAGCAGTCAGATTGCTTGTCTGGTCAATTTGTTTATCAGCATTAGTTTGCTCTTGTCTAATCTGCTTGATAGAATCAGCCAAGGAATTATTACGCTCACCTTTAGCTTTAGCTGCAACCAGTAAGTTGTTCAAGGCAGCAATACCATCATTACGCGCTGAATCAATTGCAGTTAAACTATCTGCTTGGTCAATGCGCTGGTTATAACCAAGAGGAGTTGTTGAATTATTGAGCAGTTTCTGTGCAGCCGCCACGCTATCGTCAATATCATTTGCAGACAAGCCAGGCAAGCTACGCAGTTGGCTTTCAATATCGCTTCCAACTTTAGCAAGCTTGATCTTGGAAAGTTGTCTTAAAATTGACCGCTTGGTTGACTCCTCGGTTGTCGAAACAGCAGCAGAGTCACTGGCTTGATCAATATTAGTCAAACCATCAGCTACTGTTTTCTCAATTTCAGAGTTTGAAGGGATGCCTAGCGAATTTTCAGTAGCGCTCGCATAACCCAAAATCTCAGCCTTTGCAGCATTTTGATCAAAAATAGTTTGTGCAGCTGCTTCTCTTTGTTTGATCGCAGTGTTATCAGATGTTCCGTAAATTGACTTTTGCTCATCATACTTAGAACTTCCTGGTTTAGCAGTTGCAACTTCAGTTGCTTGATCAATTGCATCTAGTAAAGGAGTCTGTTGATTTAAACTAATGCCTGAATTCTGTACTCGCTTTTTGGCAGCCGCAGCTGCAGCATTAATTTTACTTGCTTCTTGATCAGCATTTATCTCCTTAATAGACTCCTTACCCTTGGAACCATCAGGATCATCACCGGTAATAATGTTATGAACTGCTTGATTATAAGAATCTTTTATTTCTGCAGTTTTATCGGCATGGTTTTTAATTTCATCTTGAGCAACAGCCTGTAAGTCTTTCAATGCCTGAATTGTTTTGTTAACTTTATCAATTATATCTTGAGCTTCTTTTTGGTGTCCATCCACTGATACTTGATCAAGGTCTTTTTCAATATCACCTTCCGGTTGAGCGATAGCCTGAGCGCGCGCCAGACGTTTAGGTAAATTAACTACTTCGTCCTTTTCTTCTTGACTCAAGTTAGGATCGCTTGAAAGCTTGTAAGCATCGACATAGACTTGATCAATTTTTTGTTTAAGATCAGTTTCAATACTCTCCTTATAGCCATAAGCTGCTTGATCAATCGCATTAATACCATTCTTCTCTGCTTCTGAAATACCTTTATCAGTTTGAAAAGCTTTCACAGTATTTATAGCTTTATCACGTGCAGCATTAATTGCATCTATCATTGTAGGAAATCTCTTTGACTGCAATGTGGCCTCATTATTTAAATTCGTAATTGCATTATTATGAGATGCTTCAATCGTTGAAGAATTTTGCGCCTGACTT
Source organism: Lactobacillus sp. ESL0261 (assembly GCF_003693025.1). Lineage (NCBI taxonomy): Bacteria > Bacillati > Bacillota > Bacilli > Lactobacillales > Lactobacillaceae > Lactobacillus > Lactobacillus sp. ESL0261. Next base: position 196,620 of record NZ_REHN01000006.1, on the reverse strand, counting down.
ACGATGTTTTTAATCACAGCAAGAGCAGAATTTTTACGATTATTAATCTCTGTTAAAGTGTTTGCACTTGAAGCATAGACTGAAGTTTTTTCGTTATTAATATCAATTGTCTTGGATGCAGCGGCCGCAACTTTATCTAATTGCTCATTAAAGTCTTTAACTTGAGCTTCAGATAGGTTGTTAGGTCTATGAATTTTCGCATCACTAATTGCGTCAGTAATTGCCTTAGCAGCTTGATCTTGAGCATCTGATAAAGTTAGAATATCCAAGTTTTTAATTATTGGGCGACGTCCTGCAGCTACACTTGATGGATCGTAGCTAACAAAATTAGCATTTGGTGCTAGTTCTACAGAGTAACCCTTATCAAACTTAATTGTTTGATCGGCTGGAATAGTAAAACTAAATGAACCATCATCATTTACAATTGCTGCAAATTGTGTTGGTAAAGGGCTCAAAGAACTGTTGCTTGAATCTCTTATGGTGTCTTTTGTTTGCGAATATGGGTTGTCAATTAAATTCTTGCCATTTTGATCCTTTGGTGTCCACGCAGTTTTTACTCCCATACTATCGATTAAATTAGCCATAATATATGCTTTAGTCGCAACTGGGAGAATCAAACTAAATGGGTTTTTCAAATTTTCTGGATCTGAATCCGGACCATCAACAGTAGAATTATAATTAATTACGCTGCCTGGTTCACCGGAAATTGTTTGTGAACCATCAGAATTTCTAGTGATTTTGACCTTACCAGGAGCAATATCCAAAAAGCCGCTTGGATTGGCCGGAATAAAACTAATGTTGTTATAGCCAAAATTACTGCTATTATTGAATGCTTTTTGAATAATATCCGAAAAGATTTGGTCGTAAGTCCAGCCGTTCTTAATCCCATCAGTCAACGAATTTTGAACATCAGCCGGCAATTTATCAAGTGAAATATGAGCTTTTGCTGCCTGTGCTTTAATTTCTGCTAATTTATCTGCAGTTAGCTTTTCTTGACCATTAAGCAACTCAATATTATCAACTGCAATTGTATTGTCAGTTTTCCTAACAGTTAAAACGTGAAATGGTGGCAATGTTACTTTACCAACCCCAGTTTGTGTTGAACTCAAATCAAACTGCTGCCGCACATTTGTTAAGGTAATCGGCATTGTGCCGATAATACTCGTAGCAGGATTAGTATTGCCCTGGACATTCAAAATTAATGAGGTAGGATTATTAACAAATAACTTCCCGCCTTGCACATCTACCAAAAGTATTTGGCCATTACCGCCATCTACGTATCTACCATTTGGACCTGGAGTTCCTAGAATGATGTTAAAACCACCGTTTTCAATGTTGGCCGTACCCCTAATTAGGACTAAAGTACCAGAATAGTCGCCCATATTTGAACCATTAATGTTTAACGATCCTCGTGGTAAAATGTTAAAATTTCCACCATCATAAATCAGGTTTCTGTTGCCCCAGTTATTAGCTATATCACCGTTAGTAGTAATATTGACCTTTGCATCACTATTAATATTAAAAACAGAGTTACCATCATTGATCAGGATCGCACTAGATTGATCATTGTCATTTGTACCATTATAGTGATCGCTACCAGTTATAATATTTAACTCACCATCAACATTGACGGCTTCATTATTACCTAACATGGCGATAGCTAAAGGTAGCCCAGTATGTTCAGCAGCATTGGAACCTAAATTATTATTAGGAATATAGATCCGCGGTGAAAGGGACACCTTAGCGTTCTTTTCAATGTTAACAACATTGTTGCTCCCAGCCATTTCTATCACGTTACCGCCAACGGTTTTACCCGTAAAAGTCCCGCTAAAATCGATTGAGTTATTTGAACCAGTAAATTCAAATAGTTGTTGCACATCGCCACTTGAAATCGTAATTCCTGGATAAGGCGTGTGCGTCACTTCACCATAGTTAGTTCCTGTAAAGTAAATTTTAGTATTATTACCACAGTGAACCATTTGCGAACCATGGAAATTAACATTATTGAATGTGATTTTTGAAAAATGACCATCTTGGTTGTAATCATCAGTCATGATGACGCCCCAGATATCGGCACTCCATAAGTCAAGGTTGTCGTAGGTTATATCTAAATCCTGCGTACTGCCACTATTTAATTGGAGGTGGTTACCTTTCAAATCAACTTTATATCTAGTACTACCGTCACCAGCGGATTTAATGAGCATTTTCCTGCCGTAAAAGTAGAACGCTTGTGATCCATTCTCTGATCCGTCAGTAATATCGTTCATAACGTCAATTTCTGAAATACTATTATTTTGAAACGCACCTATAAGCTCAGTAAAGTTATGGACCTGTGCTACACTAGCATCCCTAGTATTTATTTCTGTGTTTTCAGCAGCATTTGAATCTTCATCTACTACAGCAGTTGAATCAACAGGCTTTGTTGTATCTTTTTTTGGAGATGAAACATCATTGGCTTGTTGATCCTGACTAGACTGTTGTTCCGAGCTATTTGTTGGCTCAGAGGTTGTCTTTTCTGATTTTTTCTGACCAGTTGATAAACTGTGACTAGCTTTTGAGTCACTGCCACTATCTCTTAAAAACGAACTTAAGCCAGAAAAAGTGCTTAAATCGTGCTTTGTATTATCTTGACTTGACTGCTTTTCTGTAGTTGCAGTTTTTGCAGTATCCCCAGTTTGTTCTGTTTTAGTTGTTTCATTCTCATTTTTTTGAGAATTTACTTCTTCATTTGCCGGATCAACTGTATCTGCTTTCACTGTTTGATTGTTTAAGCCAAAAAATGTAAAACCGAGCAAGACAGAAGCAGCACCAATTGTCAATTTACGAATTGAAAAGTGGTCTTGCTTTGCCTGCATTTCCATTTTACGTATTCTTTCCTTATTGTTATTTTTACCTAGCATAATAATCCTTCCTCAAAATTATAATTACATATTAATTGTAAATCCTGTTATTTTTACTGTCAATTTAGTAACATTATTATGCACTTAAATATGTAATAAAATTTAAAACTTATGTTTATTAAATAACTATACTTTAGTATAAAATACTGTTTTATAGGCATATTTATGATTAAAATAACAATAATTGCATTTATTAATACACACTTTATATTTTATCTATAAATTCAATTTAATTTTAAAAATAATATTTATATATAATATACAATATAGTGTTTTGCTGTGTATACATGAATATGCTTGTGATTTATTTAACACGATTAATTAGGTAAACTTCATTTCTCCGACTTGTTTATATCATTTTTATCTGTTTTACTTATACGCTTTTTAACTTGATTTTGCAGAAAAAGAAGAAAGCACGTCCCCTTTAAAAATAACTAATTATAATACTTATTAAGACTTTTATTATCTTTTATCCGAAAATACAAAAGAAGTGCCACAAATGTGACACTTCTTTCGTGATATTTAAGCTGTATATTTTAAAGCTCTAGTTATTTAAAAGTTTGCTTTCTTAACGAACCTCCCCTTACTTAACGTGTAGTATTTTTTATGACCGATTTTGACTGGATTACCGTAGGTATTCACAGATTTACGTTTCTTCAGCACTGTCTTGCCTACGCGATGACCATACTTGTTGTATGTGTACGCATTATGCTTCAGCTTTAATTTTTTAGCATCAATATTGCCACTGGCTATATAGAGTCCATCAGGCAAAACATAGTAAGTTTGACCATTAATCGTCTTCTTGCCAGTTGTTTCAACAACTGAGCCTGCAGTAAAGATCAGCTTATTCGCACGTTTGCCGCTTTCATTATAGAGGTAGGCATTATGCTTTAAGCTCTTAGTAACTGTTACAACAGGTTGTTCATTAGTGTTGGTATCTGTTGGAGCAACTTCTTCACTTGCTGATTTTGAACTAGTTATCATCTTAACATTTGCTGCCTTGACAAAGCGGTTCTTGCCAATAGTAAAGTATTTCTTACCGCGGATCTTAAGGACTGAACCATATGTATTTAGCAATTGACCCTTCTTGTAAACGCCTGACTTTTTAACTCGCTTGCCAAGTTGATTATAGATATAAGCATTATGAGTTAATTTCTGCTTAGTAGCCTGTACATTAGCTGCAGCAACATAGTACTTCTTGTTATTGGCACCTTGATCAACTAAGACATAGTATTCTTTACCATTAATTGTCTTAGTACCATAAGTGGAAATTGTTGATCCAGCACCTAAAGTAATCTGGTTAGTCCGTTTGCCAGTTTCGTCATACAGGTATGCGTTGTGCATCAATTCAAGTGAGGAAGAGTTGTTTAAATTAACATCTGTATCATTATTATTGTTGTTTGAATTGTTAGCATTGTTATCATTACCAGGTTGCTTGTTTTGATCAGGTACTTGCGTTATCGCAGAACCGCCACCAGCGTTTCCAGAATTTTCACCATTGCCAGTGTTTGAACCACTGCCGTTATTATCGCCGCCGTTGATCACCTTATCAATTGTTGACGGGTCAGAACTGTCATGGTGAATATTGTTTATACCGTCATCACGATTCTTGTCAATATCGTCACCACTATTTGAATGATCAATTTTATCTTTGGCATCATCTTTCTTATGGTCAATGTCATCCTTGATCTTCTGCTTTTCAGCATCCGTTAAGTCAGTGCCATCTTGATGCTTAGCTTTATTATCGTCAACATCCTTTTTGGCATCCTTAGCAGCATCATCAACTGCGCCTTTAGCGATGTCTTTTTCAGCTTCGAGTTTATTCTTTTGAATTTCATCATAAGAATTGCCTTCGGTGTGTTGGTGTTTGTCTAAAGCATCTTGGATTGAAGAAGTATCTGCTTTATCACCAAATTGTTTGTGAATCTGATCAATTGCGTCTTTTGCGTGATCAGCAACCTCCTGGTCAGCTTTCTTCTTACTTTGATCAATTGCTTTATTAACTTCTGACTGAATGTCATTGTTGGCAGTATCAGACGCTTTATCTATATTAGTTTTCTTACCAGCAGGATCATCGCTAGGAGCATTGACCTGATCAACCGCAGTTTTACCTTCTTTAACGTGATTATTAACATTGTTAATTAACTCAGTCTTAGTTTGATCTCCAATATCTGGGTTATGGTTAATTTCTGTTATTGCCTTATCAGCTGCTACATTAATATCTTCTTTAGCTTTAAGTTTATTCAAAGCAGTAATACCAGTATTGTAAGCGGAACTAATGTCTTTAATATTAGTTGTCTGATTGATGGCAGCAATACTATTGTTAATATCTTTGATGTAATCCTGGTAATCTTGATTTTCTTTTTGCTTATCAGTTAATCCATTAAGCTCGTCTTGTAAGCCATTAGTTCCCTTCAAAGCATCCTGCTTATCTTTAGCAACCCAGTCTGAGGAATTTTGCCAGATATTATCAATATCTTTTCCAATTGTCGAATCTTGTGGAACCTTACTAATATCATTAATAGTATCAATCGATGTTTTTTCTTTATTATAAGCGTCATCTATTGCTTTATTAGCATCTTGTTTTTCAGAATCCGTTAATTGCGACTTATTAATAATATCATGTGCTTGATTTTGCTTGGATTTGAGTTGATTTTCAGCTTTGGTTTTAGCACCAGCTAAAGCTGCTTGTGCAGTAATATCATTGAATCCAGGCATTGAACTGCCAGATCCAGAATCTTGATATCCGTTCTTGGCCTTGTCAACTATTTGGTTAGCATCTTTTCTGACATCATCAGCATCACGATCACTACCATCCGCTTTTTTATCTGGGATATTATTGATTTCTGCTTTACTCTTGTCAAATATATCCTGTACTTTTTGCTTTTGTGTATCTTGATCAGCTGCCGATAAACCTGAATGTTCAATATTATTATTAGCCTGATCCTTAGCATCTTGCAACGCTTTAATTGCGTCTTGTTTTGCCTCGTAAATTCCTTCTTGATTCTTAGCTAGGTCGTAAATCTTGTCTACGCCACTTTCGCCAGAGTTATTGGCTGTGTTATCTGCCGCAGTACCTTTTTCAATATTTGCCAATTGCTGCTTAGCATTTGCCAAATCAGATGACTGGGCATTCTCAGGCAAGTTAACCTGGCTAATCTTGTCCTTAGTATTTTGCACAACTTGATTAAGTTGGTTTTGCAAATCGGATTTTTTATCAGGATTTAGGTGACTAGCTACTGAACTCAGATCGCCTTTACCTTTGACATAATCATCAATAGCGGCAATTTGCTTGTTCTTTTCAGAAAGCAAATCACTTGGAAGTTTAGCATTGTCAATTGCTTTTTCACCAGCAGCTTCAATTTCGGTTAAATTGTCATTATCCTGGGCGCTGTATATATTGCTGGTGCCATTTTGCAGAGCTGCAGTAATATCCTTTTCGCCTTGACTAATTTCATTAGCATCAAGATTGTTACCTTGTAAGCTACTCTTAGCTTGTTCAGCATAGTCCTTTAGTTTGTCAATAGCAGTATTCTTTTTCTCAAAGCGATCAGTTAAGCCAGTAATTGCTGAAACCCCATTTTGTGCGGCATTGCTCATGGCATTATTAGCATCTTGAGTATTGCTCTTAGCACTTTCAATATTTTGGGCAGCTTTATCGCGCTCAGCCTTAATCCGATCCCTCATCTGTGCAGCTAAATCAGGATTGTCCTTGGCAATCTCGTCTGCTGCAGCAGAAGCCTTATTGACAGCGTCTTGTAACTGCTTTAATGCGCTTGTTTGAGACTCATCTTTAGCGATCTCAGTACCGAGTTTATTCAAGTCAGTTTGATTTTGACTCTTAGCACTATTTAGACCTGTTTGATCTGTGGCAGAATTGATTCTCGTTTCTCCATCTGAACGAGCCTGATTAATTTTGTCTTTCAGATCATTATATTGATCTTGCCCCAGTTTCTTATCAGCTAAGTCTTGATCAATCTGATTTTGTAATTTGTCAACATCACTTTCAAAGTCATTTTTAGCGGATGCTTTGTCATTTGCTAGAATTTGATCAGAAGCATTCTTTTCAATACCTTTAATGGCATTGTCGCCGTCGCCTTTAGCTTTATTAACTTTGTCAATAGTATCTGATTGATCTATTTTGTTTTTAGCCTTATCACGTTCGTTATTAATAGTATCTTTGTCAGTTGGATCATTATTAACAGCATTCTTTGCTGTCTGATCCAAATCAGACTTAGCCTTGTTTTTAGCTGCTTGCAATTTCGCATCTGATAATGCCTGATTAATATTGACTATTCCAGTATCCTTTTCTGTATCTATCTGGTCAGCAGCGGCACCATCAACCTTAGCTACAGCACGGTCATGCGCTTCTTGAGCTTCAGACTTAAACTTATTCTTTTCGTCAGTGCTTAAATCAGTTAAACTATCAATCTGGTTATCGACACCAATATAATTTCCACCACCATTAAGTGCTTTGTCAAGTTCATCAATCGCTTTATTACGTTGATCTCTTATTGCATCTGCATTAGTGGAATTTGCATTATCAACAACATTTTGGATACTTTGCAAGGTATTATCTTTAATTTTGCCAACTGTTTCAATATCATTAGCAACACTAACATCGCTAAGACCCAACTTGCCAACAGCATCAACCGCATTTTGATCATTAGAGTTACTTAATTTACCCTTGGCATTACCAGCTGCATTTTTAATAGCAGTACTTGCAGTGGCTTTGGCATTTGCCAGATCTGCACTTGCATGCGCGTTATTGATAGCTGTTATTGCATCATTATAAGCTCTATCGACCTGTTCTTTATTAGTTGCATTATTAATATTTGTACTTGCATCTCTATTTGCTTGTTGAATTGCCGAAACAGCATCACTATAAGCTTTTTGAGCCTGATCTTTTTCATCACCAGACAGCTTATCATAATCTTTGCCTAATTGAGAAATAGCATTATTAGCAGCTTCATTAACCTTGCTTAAAGCACTATTACGGTAAGAGTCAAAGTCATTTCCTTTAGCTTCTGCCGCATCAATTGCAAGTTCACCATTTTGCTCAGCTGTATTAGCATCAGCTACTTTATCTTTACTGTCAACATCAGCTTTAGCTTGGTCACGCGCTGCTTCTATTCCAGAAATAGTTTTATTCTTAGTATCTTGACTGATATCAGTTGCATGATTGATGCGGTCAACTGCTTTTTGAGCATAATCATCAAGTTTTTGCTTGTTAATGACTTTATTAATGTTCGTATCACTGATTACATTATCGATAGCAGCTTTGCCGTCTTTTGCAATTTGATTAACTTGTTGAGTGGAAGAAGCACTTGCTGAATTAACATTGTTCACAGCTTGGTTGTACTGGTCGTCAGCTTGTTTTCTTAAATCATTCTTGTAAGCACTTGTCACTTGATCCATGTCGCCAATTTTCTCTTTAATCTTGTTTCTTTCAGCAAGCAGGTCATTGATAGCTTGATCCTTGGCAGACTGAAGGCTTGCAGTCTCCTGAATTTGGGTCAGCTTCCTGGTACCATTGGCAAGAGCCGTATCGACATCATCTTTACCTGCTGACTGAATAGCAGATTGGGCAGAATTGAAGGCATTGTTTATTTGGTTGTAGTAATCATTCTTTTCAGTCACACCCAAATTAGGGTCATTAGTTATTTGCTTATTGGTTGCATCACGTGCTGTCTGCAACTGTTTAATAGCATCTTGTCGCTGTTTAGCCAAGTCTAAATCTGCCTGATTCTGGTTCAGACTATCTACAACACTTTGAATGGCTTTCTTGCCATTTTCAGCATCATTTTGAATGTCTGAAGCATTTAGATCACTGGAAACAGCTTGAATCGCTTGGTCATAAGCCTTATCTATTTGGTCTAATTTATCCTGCCAATCATTATCGCCGAGTGAACCACTACTATGAGCGTCAGAGATAGTCTTTCTGGCATTATTCTTAGCATTTTGCAAGTCGCTGATTGCTTGGGCACGGGCTGCAGAAATCTGTGCGTCGTTTAAGTCTCTGGTAATTTCGTTCTTACCATCTTGAGCTGCCGATTGAATTGAATTTTGATCTTGCGCAGCCGCAATTTTATCTTTAGCAGCTTGCGCATCTTGATCAATTTGATCTTCAAAATGCTTTTTATTTGATTGACTAAGTTGACTGTCAGGTATGCTTTCAATCTTGGCTTTCGCATCCTTAGCAGCAGCATCAACTGCTTGAGTAGCTTCTTGACGAGCATTTTTGATTACTGTATTGCCTTTATTTTGAGCATCAGCAACTATACTGTCAATTTTACCTTTGGCTGTTGTCACGGCATCGTCAATCTTTTCAGTGTCAATAGTGCTTAAACCGTTAATACTGTCGTCAGCAACCTTCTTAATTTGATCATGATATGTCTTTCTATCATCATCACTTAAGTTTGGCGTATTGTTAATAGCATTATCAGCATCCTGTTGCTTTTGTCTTATCTGTGCAGCAGCATCACTTAACTGATTATTACGCTTACCCAAATCTTGCTGCTTAGTCAGTAAATTGTTCAGAGCAGTAATACCATCATTTCTGGCTCCATCAATCGTATCAAACGTGTTAGCTTGATCTACTCTTTGTTCATAACCTAGAGGATTAATGGTATTACTTAAAATCTTCTGTGCCTGCTTCTTGGCATCGTCAATATTTTGTGCGGTTAGACCAGAAATGTTGCTGATTTGATTTTCTACATCTGCTTCAACATCAACTAACTTCTTCTTGGAAGTTTCTTTCAAAACCTTCTTTTTGGCAGTATCTTCTGCAGTAGCTACTGCTTGTGAATCAGCAGCCTGATCAATAGTAGCAATACCGTCACTAACAGTTTTTTCTATATCAGTGGTTGAACTGATTCCAAAAGCATTTTCCTCAGTTATAGCATATCCAGAAACCTCGGCTTTAGCTGCTGCTTTATCAAAAGCAGTTTGCGCAATTGCCTCTCTTTGTTTGATAACTGCTCCATCGGTTGTGCCGTAAATAGATTTATTAGCATCATAATTTGCACTACCAGGCTTTGCAGTGGCAATTTGAGTAGCGTTATCAATTTCAGTTAAATATTTATTCTGATCTTCAGCGCTCAGTCCAGAATTTTGGACTCTCTTTTTGGCTGCTGCAGCTGCATTTTTAATATTTGTAGCTTCTTGATCAGCGTAAACTTGTTTAATTGCTTCTAGACCTTTTGAACCATCTGGATCATCGCCATTAATAACACTGTGAACTGCCTTATTCAATGAGTCTTGAATATCAGTCGTTTTATCACTGTGTTTAGAAATTTCATCTTTAGCAGCATCTTGCAATTTTTTAATTGCACTGATAGTGTTCTTAACTGCATCAATATCATCTTGGGCTTCTTTTTGATGAGCTTTGACTGAAGTTTCATCAGAATCTTTATCAATGTCACCTTGGTCAGCAGCAATTGCTTCTGGACGCTTAAGTCTATCAGTTAAACCGTTAATTTCTGCTTTTTCAGTGTCATTTAGATTAGAATCCTTGGCAGTAACTGCTATGTCATCTTTAACTTGTGTAATCTGCTTATTAATGTCCGTTCTAATTCCGGACTTATAGTCCTGACCTACTTTATCAATCGCAGTGATACCCTTACCCTTAGCAGTATTCACATCATCTGTCGTTTTAGCTGAGTTAACTTGCTGAATCGCGTTGTCTCGTGCAACATTAATTGCCTGGGTTTGTGAAGGATAATATCCAGATTGTTTACTTGCTTCATTATTCAAATCATTAATGGCATTAGTTCTATTAGTTTCAATTTGAGCTGAGCCTTCTGCTGCTGTAACTGCATCAGCAATAACCTTTAAAGCAGCATCCCGGCGTTGGTTTACAGTTGTAATGGAATCTGCACTAGAATCGTAGACTGAAGTAGCCTTATTGGCATTATTAATAGTTTTTGATGCAGCAGCGGCTGCCTTATTCATTGCGTCGGTAAAAGCTTTATTTTGATCAGTAGTTAAATTATTTGGCTTATTAGTTTTGGCAGTATTAATTGCATCATTAATAGCCTTTGCTGCCAAATCGCGGGCCTCACTTAAAGTTAGAATATCCAGCGACACTCTGACAGGACGACCATTTTTATTAAGTTCATTGGGGTTATAACCAATAAAGTTGGCACTAGGCGACAATTCTATGAAATAACCTTTATTATACTTGACAGTTTGATCCGCGGGAATAGTGAAACTAAATGAACCATCGTCATTAACAACAGCCGCAAACTGTGTTGGTAACGGATTTAAAGAAGGGGTTTTATTAGTAGTATCTCTCAGCGAGTCATCTGTGTTTATATACGGACTTACGATAACAGGCTTGTTGTCCTTATCTTGAGCAGACCAAGCTGTCTTAGCACCCTTATTATCAATTATATTGGCAACAATATAGGCTTTAGTAGCAACTGGCATGACCAAGCTAAACGGATTCTTAGGATGTTGCAGATCTTCATCTGGACCATCTTTAACCTTGTCATAATTTAGTACGCTGCCTGCTTCTCCTATGATAGTATTTGAACCATCATCATTTCTTTTAACAGAAACTTTAGTACTATCAATGTCGATAAAACCGCTCGGGTTGGCTGGAATCAATTTAATGTTGTTATAGCCAAAATTATTTTGCTTATTAAATGCTCTTTGAATAATATCAGTAAACAGTGAGTCGAAAGTGCCGCCTTTAGTAGCAGCAGTCTGCAAGGCTTCAAGCACGTCAGACGGTAACTTAGACAGATCGATCTTGGCATCCTTAACCTTATTTTCAATATCCTGTAGTGTTTGTGTAGTTAATTTTGTTTTACCATTCAATAGTTCTATGCTGTCTACTGTAATAGTGCCATTATTCTTTCTTACTTTCAAAACGTGGAAAGGCGGCAAATCAACTATACCTAATCCAGCATTTAAACTACTCAGGTCAAATTCCTGCCTTACATTAGTAATGGTAATTGGCATAGTTCCAATAATACTGGTTGCCGGATTCTTATTTGCTGCAGCATTCAGAACTAAAGAAGTAGGGTTATTAACAATTAAAGTACCACCTTGAACGTCTACCAAAGTTATTGCTCCGCTACCAGCACCAGTGCCGTTACCAATGCTATCAGAACCATTCAGACTAATATTAAAAGCACCATTCTCAACGTCTGCCTTGCCTTTGATTAGTACTAAAGTACCTTTATAATCACCCATATCATGACCAGTGACGTTTAATGCACCTTGTGGCAAAATATTAAAATTACCATTATCGAAAATGAGGTTGCCTGAATCAGCGTCAGTAATATTACCATTAGTAGTTACATTAACAGCACCATTAGTTTGGATATTAAAAGTCGCATTACCGTCTGCTAGAAAAATAGCTCTGGATTTACTGTAGTTAAGAGTACCTTTATATTTATAATCACTCGAATTATCACCCAAGCTGATGTTAAGTGAACCATACACATCAAAAGTACATTTACCACCTATATATACTGCACTAAATGGTTTGCCCCATTCACCAGTTGCATAGTGAGTATTATCATAGTTCTTAACGGGCTGTAAGTTAACCGTGGCTTTTTTATCAATCGTAATAGTATCGTTAGTCCCGGTCATTTCAATGACACTGCCGCCGTACGTAGAGCCATTAAAAGTACCATTAACGAACTCAATACTATCGTTTTGACCAGTAAATTGGAAAAGCTGCTGGTCGTTACCATCATAGGGTCCACCGGTGAAATACGGTGTTTTAATAGTTTCGGCATCATTATCACCGTAAAAGTAGATGTGGGTATTATCACCAGCAAAAATCATCTGAGAACCGTGAAAATCTGTATTTATAAATGTAATATTAACGCTTTGATTACTGTAAACACCTTCAGTATCATAAACGCCATAGTAGTCACCACTCCACATACTTACATTCTCGTATGTAATATCAGCTGAAGTAGGACCATAATGATGAGGATGATAACCTTTGAAGTCGAGCTTATACCTAGTGTTCCCTATTGATTTAATTAATAGTTTTCTACCTGATATGTCACCGCCATCAAAACCAAAATCATCGCCATTTGGAGCATCAGTAATGTTATCTGTTAAATCTATTTCGCTAACATTTTTATTTTGATAGGCTGCGACAAAATCTTTCCAGTTAGAAACCTGAACCGCGCCATTAGCAGTAGCATCCCTTTTCACATCCTGATCATTAAGAACAGGAGTCTGATCTACTTTATTTTGGGATTCATCTGTCTTAGCATTATCACCCGTTGCTGAAGTATCTTGACCATCATTACTGGAAGTTCCTTGGCCAGGAGCCTGCGAATTAGAACTTGTTTTATTATCAGTCTTATCTTCAGCTTTAGAGTCAGAGTTAGCAACGGTAGTTGAGTCAGTGGAGCTTGTCACGCTAGTATTAGAACTATCCTTTAAAAACGAACTTAAGCCTGAAAAAGTGCTTAAATCTTGTTCTTGTTTCTGTTGACTAGACTGCTTTACTGTACTCGCAGCACTTTGTGTTGGCTTTGTCTTAGCTGTTTGATTCTCATTCGACTGGGAGTTTACTTCTTCTTTTGCTGGAGCAGCTGTATCAGCTTTAACAGTTTGATTATTTAAACCTAAAAAAGTAAAACCAAGCAAGACGGAAGCAGCACCAATTGTCAATTTACGAATTGAAAAATGGTCTTGCTTTGATTGCATTTCCATCTTGCGAATTGTTTCTTTAATATTATTTTTACCTAGCATAATAGTCCTTTCTCAAAAACCTAAATACGAGGTAATTTTAGTTCCAGCAATTTTAAATGTCAATATAGTATAGTTTATACGTATTGCATAAATAACTTATTAACAAAAACAGTATAAATCAGTTTTATAAATAACAACAGTTTACATAAAAGTTAAAACTAATCGGTATTTATAGCAATAAAAATAACAATAACAAGTATTAAAAATATTGATTTTTTATATAATTTGTGTTATATAATAAACTTTTTTAAGTTTTAATTTCAATATATAATTGCATATACTATACATTTAATAAATGAATATTTTATATATTCAGATATTATTGTGATTTGCTTAACAGCTTGATTTGTGATTTTAACTTTTCCAGTTGTGAAAAATGATATTGTTTTAGTATATATATACTCATTAAAAGAAAAATATACTTTTACATTAAAAAAAAGTACCACAAATTGTTATTTCAACAATTGTGGTACTTTATTCAAGCTATTTCAATTTAAAAGTTGGCTTTTTTAACAAAACGTCCTTTTGTAGTAATGAAATATCTCTTACCATTTATTTTGACTGAATTACCATAAGTTTTAACGGACTTACGCTTCTTCAGCACTGTCTTGCCTACGCGATGACCATACTTGTTGTATGTGTACGCATTATGCTTCAGCTTTAATTTCTTCGCATCAATATTGCCACTGGCTATATAGAGTCCATCAGGTAAGGCATAGTATGTCCGACCATTGATCTTCTTCTTGCCTGTAGTTTCAACTACCGAGCCTGCATTAAAGATCAGCTTATTCGCACGTTTGCCGCTTTCATTATAGAGGTAGGCATTATGCTTCAAGTTCTTAGCAACTATTGCAACAGGTTTCTCAACAGTGTTGACATTTGTTGGTACTACTTCTTCATTTGCTGATTTTGAAGCAGTTATCAATTTAACGTTTGCTGCTTTCACAAAGCGGTTCTTGCCAATAGTAAAGTATTTCTTACCGCGGATCTTAACGGCATCGCCATAAGTATTCAGCGTCTGCCCCTTCTTGTAAACGCCTGACTTCTTAACCCGCTTGCCAAGCTGGTTATAGATATACGCATTGTGAGTCAACTTTTGCTTAGTAGCCTGTGCATTACCCACAGCAACATAGTACTTCTTGTTCTTGGCACCTTGATCAACTAAGATGTAGTATTCTTTACCATTTATCGTCTTAGTACCATAGATAGTAAGGATTGAACCAACACCTAAAGTAATCTGGTTAGCCCGTTTGCCAGTTTCGTCGTACAGGTATGCATTATGCAGCAATTCGACTGCAGAAGAGTTGTTTAAATCAACATCCGAATCTTTATCCTTGCCATCGTCTTTATTGCTGTTAGCATTGTCGTCAGGCTTCTTATTTGGATCAGTTACAGGAGTTACTGCAGAACCACCGCCAGTACCTGAACCACCACCGTTATTATTTCCGCTTTGAATAACCTTGTCGATTGTTGACGGATCAGAACTGTCTTGATGAATAGTATCTATCCCTTCATCACGATGCTTGTCTATATCATCACTGCTATTTGATTGATCAATTTTATCTTTGGCATTATCTTTTTGACGGTCGATCTCATCCTTAACTTTTTGTTTTTCACCGTCAGTTAAGTCAGTGCCATCTTGGTGTTTGCCCTTATTATTGTCAACATCCTTTTTAGCGTTCTTAGCAGCATCATCAACGGCACCTTTGGCAATTTCCTTTTCAGCTTCAAGTTTATTCTTTTGAATCTCATCATAAGAATTGCCTTCAGTGTGTTTGTTTTTGTCAAAAGCATTTTGGATTGAAGAAGTATCAGCATCTTCACCAAATTCTTTATGAATCTTGTTGATAGCCTCTTTTGCTTTATCAGCAATTTCCTGATCAGCCTTGTTTTTGCTGATTTTATTTGCCTTATTAATCTCAACTTGGATATCGTCTTTAGCCGTGTCAACTACCTTATCAATATTAGTCTTCTTACCAGCAGGATCATCACTAGGTGCATTAACTTGATCAACTGCTGTGTTGCTATCTGTAACGTGCTTATCAACATTATTAATAAGTTCTTGCTTAGTTTTATCGTCTAAATCTTTATTATTGTTAATCTCAGTTTTTGCCTTGTCAGCAGCATTTTTAATTTCTTCCTTAGCTTTAAGTTTATTCAAAGCTGTAATGCCTTTATCGTAGGCAGAACTGATATCCGGAATATTGTCAGCCT
Organism: Lactobacillus sp. ESL0261; assembly: GCF_003693025.1. Classification (NCBI taxonomy): domain Bacteria; kingdom Bacillati; phylum Bacillota; class Bacilli; order Lactobacillales; family Lactobacillaceae; genus Lactobacillus; species Lactobacillus sp. ESL0261. The sequence goes on along the minus strand of NZ_REHN01000006.1, from coordinate 180,778 downwards.
TATTGATGCTGGCTAGAGCATCAGTTATATCTTTAATATGATCCTTATACTTTGGATTAGCTCTCTGGTCACTAGTTAATTTGTCATATTCATTTTGCAAACCATTAGTGCCATTTACAGCATCATGCTTATCTTTAACAACCCATTCAGAAGAATTTTGCCAAATCTGATCAATGCTAGTTCCAACGTGATCTTTATCTTTTGGAACATTGTCAACATCTTTAATAGCTTCAATTTTTGCTTTTTCAGCATCATAAGCATCATCAATAGCCTTAATAGCTTCCTTCTTTTCAGAATCAGTTAACTGCGACTTATTAATAATATCATGAGCCTGATTCTGCTTGTCTTTCAAATGGCCTTCTGCCTGGGTTTTGGCTCCGGCAAGATCTGCTTGATCAGTAATATTTGAAATACCAGGAACATCTTTTCCAGTTGAAGGATCTTTGTAGCCGTTCTTGGCCTTATCAATTATAGCTTGAGCATCGTTTTTGACTTCATCAGCAGTTCTATCGGTAGTACCATCCTCTCCTTTGACAGGAATATCATTTATTTCTGTCTTACTCTTGTCAAAGATATCCTGTACTTTTTGCTTTTCCGTATCTTGATCAGCTGCCGATAAACCAGAATCTTCAATCTTTTTATCAGCTTCATCCTTAATATTTTGCAGCTCTTTGATAGCATCTTGCTTAGCTTCGTAGATATCCTGTTTATTCTTAGCTATATCGTAAATCTTATCTATACCGGCTTCACCGAAGTTAATTGGCTCATTATTTTCTGGAACACCTTTTTCGACATTAGACAGCTTATTCTTTGCTGCCTCCAAGTCAGATGCAGTTGCATTCTCAGGTAAGGTAACTTTGCTAATTTTGTCTTTGGTACTTTGCACAACTTCATCAAGTTGCTTTTGCAAATCAGCCTTTTGCTCATCACTTAAACTAGAGGCAACTGAACTGATATCATCTTTTCCTTTGACATAATCATCAATAGCAGCAATCTGCTTGTTCTTTTCAGCTAGCAAATCACTTGGCAACTTAGCTTGATCGATGGCCTTTTCGCCGGCCTTTTCAATATTATCTAAATTGTCACTATCTTTGGCGCCATATATGTTGCTGATAGCGCCTTGCAGAGCGTTATTGATATCTTTTTCGCCTTGGCTAATTTCATTAGCATCAAGATGATCACTCTGCAAGCCGTTCTTTGCAGTTTGAGCATGCTGCTTCAACTTGTTAATAGCTTCATTCTTAGCTGCAAAGCGATCAGTTAAACCAGTAATTGCTGAAACCCCATCTTGTGCGGCCTGATTCATAGCGTTGTTAGGATCGTTTATATCATTTTTAGCACTTTGAATGTTTTGCGCAGCTTTATCGCGTTCAGCTTTGATCTGATCTCTCATTTGATCAGCCAGATTTGGATCATCCTTAGCGATTTCGTCTGCTGTAGCAGAAGCCTTATTGACGGCATCTTGCAACTGAGTTAACGCATTTGTCAGTGATTCTTCTTTACCAATTTCAGCGCCGATTTGACTTAGATCATTTTTGTTCTGGTTCTGGGCATTAGACAAACTACCTCTATCGGTGGCCGAGTTTATCCTAGTTTCACCATCTGAACGAGCCTGATCAATTTTTTCTTTCAGCTTATCATATTGGTCTTGACCCAGTTTCTTATCGGCTAAATCTTGATCAATCCGTTGTTGCAGCTTGTCTGCAGCACTTTTTAGATCATTTTTAGCTGCAGCTTTATCATTTGCAAGTTGAGCATCCTTACCTGTCTGCTCTATACCCGTAATAGCACTTTGGCCTTCTTCTTTAGCTTTATTAACTTTGTCAATAGTATCTGATTGATCTATTTTGTCTTTAGCCTTATCACGTTCGTTGTTAATAGCATCTTGGTCAGTTGGATCATTTTTACCAGCATCAATTGCTGCTTGGTCCAAGTCAGACTTAGCCTTGTTTTTAGCTGCTTGCAATTTAGCATCAGATAGTGCCTTGTTAATGTCGACTAATCCAGTATTCTTTTCCGTATCTATCTGGTCAGCAGTGGCACCATCAACCTTGGCTACAGCGCGATCATGCGCTTCTTGAGCCTGGTTCTTAAACTTATCCTTTTCGTCTTTACTTAGATCAGTTAGGCTATCAATTTGATTAGTGACTCCAACATAATTTCCGCCGCCATTAAGCGCTTGGTCAAGTTCATCAATTGCTTGATTACGTTGATCTCTTATTTCATCTGCATTAGAAGCAGAAGCAATATCAAGGATATTTTGTATGCTTTGGATAGTGTTGCCTTTAATCTTATTAACTGTTGCAATATCACTTGCTGCGTTTATATCTTTCTCACCAAGATCGGTAACAGCTTTGACTGCATCCTTATCTTTTTGGTTTGTGAGTTGGGTATTTGCTTTAGCACCCGTTTCTTTAATTGCAGTTATTGCGGTAGCTTTGGCTGCAGCCAAGTCAGCACTTGTTTCTGCCTTGTTAATAGCAGCTATTGCATCTTTAGTAGTTTTTTCTACTTGGTCTTTATTAGTTGCGTTCCTAATACTATCAATTGCATCGCTTGAACTTTGCTGAATAGTATTAATAGCGTTATCAAATGCGTCCTTAGCAGCTGTTTGTTCACTTTCACTAAGACCATTATAAATTTCAGTCAAACGGGAAGTAGCGTCATCTGCAGCAGTAGAAATTTGATCAATGGCACTTTCCTTATAGCTGTCAAGACCGTTACCTTTTGCTTCTGCCGCATCAATTGCCAGTTCACCATTTTGTTCTGCAAGATTAGAAGCTGGGATCTTTTCTGCATTATCGACATTAGCCTTTGCTTCATCACGAGCAGCTTTGATTCCGGCAATAGTGGAGTCCTTCACTGTCTGAGCAATATCAGTTGCATTGCTAATGCGATCTATTGCTTTTTGAGCATACTCATCAAGTTTTTGCTTGTTAAGAACTTTATTAATGTTTACATCGCTGATGACATCATCAATAGCTGCTTTGCCTTGTTGAGCTGCTTGAGTAACTTGTTGAATAGAAGATGTACTTGCAGAATTAATGTTCTTGACTGCTTGATTGTATTGTTCTTCAACTTTATTACGTAACTGATTCTTATTATCACTCGTAACTTGATCCATATTGCCAATTTGCTCTCTAATTTTGCTTCTTTCCGCAAGCAAGTCATTTAGAGCTTGATCTTTGGCAGATTGGAGGTTTGCAGCTTCCTGAATCTCAGTCAGTTTCCTCGTACCATTTGTAAGGGCATCATTGATATCGTCTTCTTTACCTGCTGACTGAATAGCCGATTGAGCATTATTGAAGGCATTTGAGATTTGGTTATAGTAATCGTTCTTTTCGGTAACACTTAAATTAGGATCTGTGGTTATTTGTGTATTAGCATTATCGCGAGCCTGTCTTAATTTCTTAATAGCATCATCACGCTTTGCTACCAAATCTTTTGTTGCTTCGTCATCCGAGATACTGTCAACAATGCTTTGAATATTCTTTTTGCCTTTATCAGCATCATCATTAATATCTGAAACATTAAGGTCACCTGTTACTGCTTGAACAGCTTGGTCATAGGCATTGTCAATCTGGTTTAATTTGTCTTCCCAGTCCTTGTCTTTAAGTGAACCCTTATCATGTGCTGCAGAAATGGTCTCTCTGGCTTTATTCTTGGCAGTTTGCAAATCAGAAATTGCTTTAGCGCGTGCCGCAGAAACCTGTGCATCGTTTAAGTCCCTGGTAATATTGTTTGCACCATCTTGAGTAGCTGATTTAACAGTGTCTTCATCTTGAGCAGCAGCAATCTTATCTTTAGCGGCTTGCGCATCTTGATCGATCAAATCTTCATAGTGTTTCTTGTTTGATTGACTAAGTTGACTGTCAGGTATGCTTTCAATCTTTTGCTTGGCAGCCTTTGCCGCATCGTCAATTGCCTGAGTAGCTTCTTGACGAGCCTTTTTGATTACACTATCGCCCTTATTCTGAGCATCAGCAACTATACTATCAATTTTACCTTTGGCTGTTGTTACAGCATCATCTATCTTTGCAGTGTCAATAGTGCTTAAACCGTTAATACTGTCGTCAGCAACCTTCTTAATTTGATCATGGTATGTCTTTTTATCTTCGTCACTTAGGTTTGGCGTATTGTCAATAGCATCATTTGCTTTTTGTTGCTTTTGCCTAATTTGTGCAACAGCGTCACTTACCTGATTATTGCGTTTACCTAACTCTTGCTGCTTAGTCAACAGATTGTTCAGAGCAGTGATACCGTCATTTCTGGCTCCGTCAATTGTTGTAAGCGAGTCAGCTTGATCAACCCTTTGAGTATATCCTAGTGGATTGGTATTATTGCTTAAAATCTTCTGGGCCTGCTTCTTGGCATCGTCAATATTTTGAGCGGTCAAGCCGGAAATGTTGCTGATTTGATTTTCAACATCAGCTTCGACATCAGCTAATTTCTGCTTAGAAATTGCTTTAAGCACATTCTTTTTAGCAGTATCTTCTGCAGTTGCTACTGCGCTAGAGTCCGCTGCCTTATCAATATTTGCTAACCCATCACTAATTGCTTTTGCAATATCGCTATTTGAGTTAACTGATAAATCATTTTGGTTAGTAACAGCAAAACCTGCAACTTCAGCCTTTGCTGCAGCTTTATCAAAAGATGTCTGTGCTATAGCTTCTCTTTGCTTTATAGCCGCACCATCTGACGTACCGTAAATAGATTTGCTTGCATCATAGCCTGGGGCGCCAGGTTTAGCAGTTGCAACTTTAGCAGCATTATCGATTGCATTTAAGTAATCTGCTTGATCTGCTGCTGCAAGTCCTGATTTCTGCACTCTCTTTTTGGCTGCTTCAGCTGCTTTATTAATATTGGCAGCTTCTTGATCTGCATATACCTGTTTGATCGCTTCAAGACCTTCTGAGCCGTCAGGGTCATCGCCATTGATGACTTTATGTACAGCATCATTTAAAGAATTTTGAATATCAGTCGTTTTGTCGCTGTGCTTAGAAATTTCATCTTTAGCGGCATCTTGCAATTTTTTAATTGCACTGATAGTGTTCTTAAGAGCATCAATCGTATCTTGAGCTTCTTTTTGGTGACCTTTAACTGAATTTTCATCAGAATCCTTATCAATGTCACCTTGATCTGCAGCAATTGCTTCTGGACGTTTAAGTCTATCAGTTAAACCGTTAATCTCTTTTTTTTCAGTTTCGCTTAAGTTAGAATCTTTAGCAGTTTCTGCTATATCGGTTTTTACCTGTTCAATTTGCTTATTAAGATCAGATTTGATAGAAGCCTTATAGTCAAGAGCAACTTTATCGATTGCCTTTATTCCCTCGTCTCTAGCACTAGCAACATCATCGTTATTTTGTGCAGCCTTAACCTGGTCAATTGCTTTATCTCGCGCTTGATTAATCGCCTGGGTTTGTGAAGGATAATATCCAGATTGTTTGCTTGCCTCATTATTCAACTCATTAATGGCATTAGTTTTATTGGTTTCAATTTGAGCTGAACCATTAGCAGCTTTAATCGCATCATCAATAATCTTTAAAGCAGCATCCCGACGCTTGTTTACAATCGAAATCGTATTTGCATCAGAGGAGTAAACAGATGTATCCTTATTAGCACTATTGATGGTCTTTGAAGCTGCAGCAGCAGCTTGAGTCATTGCATCATTAAATGCTTTATTTTGCTCATCCGTCAAATTATTAGGCTTTTTATTTTTAGCAGTGTTAATTGCATCATTAATAGCCTGGGCAGCTTGATCGCGAGCTTCACTCAATGTCAGAATATCCAAACCTACTCTGACAGGCTTACTGGTATCAGTCGGATCATATCCAATGAAATTAGCACTCGGAGACAACTCAATACTATAATTTTTATTAAATTTAATGGTTTTATCTGCCGGAATATTAATGGTAAATGAACCATCGTCATTGACCACAGCAGCGTACTGGGTTGGTAGAGGATTTAGTGAGCTATTCTTAGAGTCTCTATACGTATCATCAGTTCCAGCATAAGGATTGGGAACTCCATGATTCTTATCATCCTTATCTGGCCATGGAATTTTTTTGCCCTTATCGTCAATAATATTGGCGGCAATGTAAGCTTTAGTAGCTACCGGCATAACCAAACTAAACGGATTCTTGAGATTCTTCAAATCTTCATCCGGTCCATCTATTTTAGGATCATAACCTATTACGCTTCCTGCAGCACCTGAAATAGTATTTGAACCATCGTCATTTCTCTTGACAGTCACCTTGCTAGTGTCAATATCCAGAAAACCACTTGGGTTGGCAGGAATAAAGGCAATATTATTATAGCCAAAGTTATCGCTATTGTTGAATGCTCTTTGAATAATATCAATAAAAAGATCGTCAAAAGTATTATTGCTATTGCTGCCTGCAGTTTCTTCTAAAGATTCTTTCACATCATTTGGTAACTTTTCATAATTAATACCAGCAGATGTTATTTTGGCTTTTAATTGATCCAATAGATCTTTAGTTAGCGTCGTTTTACCATTCAATAGCTCAAGTTTGTCTACAAGAATGGTGCCTTTTCTTTGTTTTCTAACATTTAAAACGTGGAATGGCGGTAAAGTAAGTTTGCCAAGTCCAATGTTTAAATTAGTAAGATCGAATTGTTGCCGTACGTTTGTTATAGTAATATTATTTTCACCAACGATACTGGTATCTGAATTCTTGTTAGCCTGCGCATTCAAAATTAGAGAGGTGGGGTTATTGACAATTAAGGTACCACCCTGAACGTCTACTAACGTAATAGGTTTTTTACCGTCTCCGGCACCAGTCCCGTTACCAATGTCGGTGGAACCATCGAGAACAATATTAAAAGCACCGTTTTCAACATCAGCTTTGCCCTTAATCAAGACTAAAGTTCCACCATAGTCACCCATGTCCTGACCTTTGACATTTAAGGTGCCCTTAGGTTTAATGTTAAAATTACCACCATCATAAATAAGGTAGCCACCACCATTTGCGTCACTGATGTTACCGTTAGTAGTAATATTTACTGTACCATTGGTTTCAATATTGAAACTAGAGTTAGAATTCCGTAGATATATCGCTCTACATTTATTGTTATTGCGAGTTCCCTTATATGGATTTGCCTTTGAGTTATCAGTCATATTAATATTTAGTGTACCAGCAACGTTTACGGTGCCTTTACCAGTAATAGCAATAACAGTAAATGGTCTACCCCATTCACCACTTGAACCATGAGAACCGTCATACTCTAATAACGGCGTCAAATTAACAACGGCACCTTGATCAACCGTAACAACGTCATTATCGTTTTCCATTTCAATCACGCTACCGCCAAAAGTAGAGCCTGTGAATGTACCGTCTACAAATTCAACACTACAATTTTGACCAGTGAACTGAAATAACTGCTGGCTGTCACCGTCAGAATTTCCTTTAACCGTTCTTATTACGTTATCACCACGAAAGAAGATGTGAGTGTTCCGACCAGAATAAATTAACTGAGAACCTTCAAATGTTGTATTTATAAAGGTAATGTTGGCATATTGATTATTATTTAGCCCACCAGTATCAAATACGCCATAATAATCTGTGCTTGTCATTGCAACATTTTCAAAAGTTACGTCAAAGGAATTACGCTGAATAATTTCAGGGTGGTTTCGTTTAAAATCAATTAAATGTCGCGTATCCCCATCGGATATGATGCGCAACGTTCTTCCGGGAACTCTACCAATGGACTTACGTCCACCACCATCTGGGGCAGCAATATCATTCATGATACGAATTTCGCTCACATTTGCATTAAGTAAAGCAGCACTAAATTCGTCCCAATCTGTTACCTGCTTAACTTCGCTAGCAGTAGCATCCTTTTTTGCATCTTTATCAACTAATTCAGGATCCTGAGAATCAGTTTTTTCAGGATCATTCGTTTCTGAAGTATCCTGATTTGTGTCATCATCAGTTTTAGCTGGATCCTTAGCATTACTTTGATCCTGATCAGGGGTTTTGGAACTGTCGTCAACATTATTACCCTTATCCTTGTCCTTATCTTTTGGATCATCAGTCCTGGAATCCTCAGTTTTGTCTGTAGAATCTTTTCCTGCAGTAGTTGGTTTCTCAGTATCGGTACTCTTTAAAAAAGAACTCAGACCAGAAAATGTAGTTAAGTCTGCATCCTTTTTCGTTGAGTTACTTTGCTTGTTTTCACTTGGAGTTTGGGCTTTATCTGCTGTTTGATCAAGCTCAGTCTGAGACTCATTAGTTTTAGTATTAATTTCTTCCTTTGCAGGATCAACAGTATCAGCCTTAGCGGTCTGACTATTCAAGCCAAAAAAAGTAAAACCGAGCAAGACAGAAGCAGCACCAATTGTCAATTTACGAATTGAGAAGTGGTCTTGCTTTGCCTGCATTTCCATTTTACGTATTCTTTCTCTATTATTATTTTTACCTAGCATAAAATAATCCTTTCTCAAAAATACTATTTATAGCAATATTTTAATGCTAGGTGTATTTTGTGTCAATATAGTATTCATTATAAACTATCCTTAAATAACATATAGATAAAAAATAAAAATTTAATTTTTTTAAATAACTTTAAAATATCTTAATTTATATAAATATAAGGTTTATTATGATATAAAATAACATTAATAATTTATAAAAAAACGGAAATTTGTAATATTTTTATGTATATAAGAAATATTTTCATTACTTTATATCTTCATATATTTATATATACTATACGTGATTTTAAATATTATTTACTATATTCAACTATTTATGCAAGCCCTTTAATAGCTTAATTTTTTAAAATTAAATCTATCGTTTTAATAAATAATATATAAAATTATATTTATATAGTATTTATTTATAAAAATTAAAAAAATGCAAAAAAAAGTGCCACGAATTGTTATAATTAACAATTCGCGACACTTTATTTAAGCTATTTCAATTTAAAAGTTGGCTTTCTTAACAAAACGTCCTTTTGAAATAATGAAATATCTCTTGCCGTTTATCTTGACTGAATTACCATAAGTCTTAACTGACTTACGTTTCTTCAGCACTTTCTTGTTTGCACGATGACCGTATTGGTTGTATACATAGGCATTGTGCTTTAACTTCAACTTCTTGGCATCAATATTGCCGGCTGCAATAAACATACCATCTGGAAGTTCGTAACAAACCTTGCCGTTGACTGTCTTCTTGCCAACAGTTCCGACTTTAGAACCTGCCTGGAAGATCAACTTATTAGCACGAGTACCATTTTGATCATACAGGTAAGCATTATGCATTAAAGTCTTTTCAACAATAGTTTTTGGTTTTTCAGCAACCGCACTTGTTGGAACTACTTCAACTTTGGCTGTGCTTACAGTAACAACTCCTTTAGCAAAGTTGGCAGCTTTAACGAAGCGGTTCTTGTCAATGATGAAGTACTTCTTGCCACGAATCTTGACGGCATTACCGAAGGTCTTAATCAGCTTGCCCTTCTTGAATACGCCAGTATTCTTTACCCGTTTGCCAAATTGATTGTAAATATATGCGTTATGCTTCAGTTTGCGAGTAGCCGCTACAACATTACCAACAGCAACATAATATTTCTTGTTGTTAGCACCCTTATCTACAAGAAGGTAGTAATCCTTGCCGTTGATGGTCTTAGTGCCGTAAGTAGTCAAGACTGAGCCAACTCCAAGCGTTACTTTATTAGCACGTTTACCAGTTTCATCATAAAGATATGCGTTGTGCATCAAAGTTACATCTGTAGCATTGCTCAAATCAACATTGGTTCCGTTAGGTTTATCCTTGTCAGAAGTGTTAGTAGTAGTCGGCTTCTTAGCAGGATTTGCTGGTTGAATAGGAGCAACAACTCCGCCACCACCGTTATTACCATTGTTGCTATTACCATGCAAAATATTATCAATTGTAGCTGGGTCAGAGCAATCCTGATGGATTTGGTGGATACCGTTATCACGAATATTATCAATATCAGTTACTTTGTCAGCTTTATCGATTTTATCCTTGGCATCTTTAGCATCTTTATCAATCTGCTCATTAATCTTATTCTTATCTGCATCAGTGTAATCGGTACCATCTTCATGTTTCAGATGGTTGACTTTGTCTTTAGCAATATCAGCTGCATCGTCAATTGCGCCTTTAGAAATTTCCTTATCAGCATTGGTCTTATCAGAGTTGATACCTTCATCAGTTGTACTATGAACTTGTTTGTTCTTTTCATAAGCATCATCTGTCTTAGGTGTCTGGCTGTCATCACCAAACTCATTGTGAATGGTATCAATCGCATCACTATGATTCTGGGAGATTTGATTGTTGGCATCAATAACATCTTGAGATTGGTCTTGGTCCCCAACACCGAAGTCGTTTTCAATGGTGGTAATATCGCTTTGAGCATCGTGGGTAATCTGATCAATCTTGTCCTTGTTAGTTGACGCGTTACCAACAGAAGAATCGATCTGGTTAAGCTTGTCCTTAGTGTCTTCAACAATTTTATCAACGTCACCTTTTAGACGGTCTTTAGCTGGATCATTTAAATCACTATCATCAATATCACTCTCTGCCTTATTAGCATCTGCCTTAACTTGTTCAAGAGCCTTCAACTTGTTAAGTGAAGTCATACCCTTATCGTAAGCTGAACTTGCATCCTTAATGTTCTCAGCTTTATTAATTGCTGCAATAGCATTATTAATATCGTCGAGGTAGTCTTTGTAATCAGGATCAGCCTTTTGGCCAGAGGTTAATTTATCAAGACCTGATTGTAAACCAGCTACACCGTCCGTACCGGTCAAAGCATTCTTTTGTTCATCAGCGAACCATTCACTAGGTTTAGTGCAGATGGCGTCAATTGCTTTACCAATCTCGTCCTTATTAGTTGGAACATCCTTAATGTCAGTCTTACCATCAATATCAGACTTTTCATCGTTAAAGGCCTTATCAATTGCATCAGTAGCTTTTTGCTTTTGATCTGCAGTTAACTGTGAACCGTTAATAACGTCATGCGCTTGAGCACGTTTATCATTAAGTATGGTTTCAGCTGTTGTCTGAGCACCCTTAAGTTTAGCATTATCGACAATATTGTTAATTCCTGGTACTTTATTACCACTATTGTCTTGATCTTCAAAGCCATTAACAGTATTGTTAATAATTGTATCAGCTTCGTCTTTTACCTGTTTAGGAGTCTTAATATTACCCTTATCATCTGTGTCAGAGATATTAATAATCTGATCCTTAGCTTTATCAACGAGTTCTTGAACTTGATCCTTCAATGGCTTTTGATCAGCAGCAGACATACCTGAGTTTTCGATAGTATTATTTGCTTCTTCTTGTTTCTGCTCAAGTTTGGCAATCGCGTCATTCTTAGCCTTAACTATATCGGCTTTTTGTTGAGCAAGTTTCTTAACCTTGTCAATTCCAGCTTCACCAAAGTCAACTGTTTCGCCACCTTTAGCAACACCTTGTTCGGCATTTTGAACTTTAGTTTTGGCTTCGTCAAATTTAGCCTGACTTGCAACTTTTGCTAAAGTAACATCATTGATTTTAGAAATAGCCTTATTCTTGGCAGCTTCAACTTGTTTCTTAAGTGCTGTGATAGTATCAGCTGGTAGACCATCCTTATTCTGATCGGATTGAGCAAAACCATCAATTGTCTTTTCAGCATCAGCAGCATACTGGTTGATAGCAGCAATCTGTTTGTTCTTTTCTGCGAGAAGTTCAGTTGGTAATTTCGCTAACTCAACCGCGTCTTCAGCTTTTTGTTCCGCTGTTTTTGCATCATCTACAGAAGATGCTTGGTAAATATCGCTGATTCCAGTTTGCACAGCGTCGTCAATATCAGCTTCACCTTGTGCAACATCGCTTGCAGTAAGTACAGGGTTGCCATTTTCATCTGTCTTAAGTTTGTTAAGGTCGTCCTTAGTAGCATCAGCTTTTTCTTTCAGAGTCTTAATCTGGTCAACCTTATCGGTGTAATCATTAGTCAGACCTGTAATGGCATCAACACCTTTTTGGCCAGCAGTCTTAATGGCATTTAATGGATCATCTGCTGCATTTTGAGCATCTTTAATGTTCTTAGCTGCTTTAGCACGCTGCTGTTCGATAGCATCCTTCATTTGTTTAGCGAGTTTTTTCTGCTCTTTCTCAGTCTTGCCTACTTCTTTAGCAACCGCATCAGCTGCATCATTAGCTTTGTTAACCGCATCAGATAATTTGCCTAAAGCAGTGTTAACTGCTTCGACTTTATCTATATCGGTATTAATTCCGCTTAAGGCACTTTCACCATCACTTTCAGCACCATTAATGTTTGATGTACCATCAGCATTTGAAATGGCTCCGTTTGCTGCATCAACAGCATTATCTACCTTGTCTTTCAGGTCTTGATATTGATTATAATCTAGCTTTCCACTATCCCTGTCTTTCTTTAGACGGTCATAAATTTTATCAGCGGCAGCAGCAAGCTTATCTTTAGCAGTCTGTTTCTCTTTAGCTGATGAAGTACCATTATCAACGTGACCCTTGATTTCTCCTTCACCATCGTTTTTAGCATTATTAACTTTATCAGGTGTGTCGGCATTATCAATGTCTTCTTTAGTCTTGTCACGGTCTTTGTTGATATTATTGATGATATTTTGTTTATCATCTTTATTAATAGTATCGTCCTTATTAACTTTATCAATGGCATCATCAGCGGTCTTGTCAACATCTGCTTTAGCAACATTCTTAACAGCTTGCAGTTTAGCATCTGTTAGTGCTTTATCAATATTAGTCTTGCCAAGGCCTTTTTCAGAATCGATTTGATCCTCAGTAGCACCTTCAATTCTGATATGAGCTCTATCGTGAGCAGCCTGAGCCTGATCTTTAAATTGCTTCTTTTGATCAGCAGTTAGATCAGTCAGCTTGTCAATAGCAGAGTCGGTATCAGCAAGTTCTTGAGCAAGTTCAGCATTAGCCTTATTCTTTTTAGCCCAAAGAGCGTCATCAGCACTTGCATCACCAGTACCAGAATCTTTAATGTTTTTAATACTGTTAAGAGCATTATCTTTGATGTCAAGTACTGTTGAACTGGTAGTGGCAGCATTAATATCAGCAATTCCTAAGTTAGCAACATCATCAACGCCGGCTTTGTCTCTTTCGTTTGTCAATTTATCCTTAGCGGCTTGTGCGGCATCCTTAACAGCTTGTACAGCGACAACCTTAGTCATTGCTACGTTGGCTGTGTCACCAGTTGAGTTAATTGAATTGATGGTATCGTTAGTTAAGTCACTGATAGCACCTTTGTCGAAGGATTTATCAATTGCGGCCTCAGCTTGTTTAGCAATTTCTGGAATATCTTTGACAGCCTTATCGTATGCAGCCTGAGCTTGCTTCTTTTCATCAGCAGTTAAAGCGTTATAAACATCTTCTAAGTTCTGTAAAGCTTTGTCTCTAGCACCATCAATTCTAGCTTTGGCTGCATTCCTGGCCGTATCCATATCTTTCTTATTAGCCGTGGCCTCAGCTTTTTGGATGCTGGTTTCACCGTCTTTTTCGGCCTGATTAGCATCTTCAACGGTAAGTTTGTTGCCAACTTCTCCTTGAGCATCATCACGGGCATTTTGAATATCCTTAATGGCTTTTCCTTTATCAGCGTCTGACATAGTTGAACTGTTAATCCGGTCAATTGCTTTTTGAGCATAGTCTTCCAGCTTTTGCTGATCATCAGCTATTGTCTGGTCTAAGCCCTTGGCCTTACCCAAAATATTCTCCATGTTGGTAATGCCAGCATCACTTGCCGAATTAATCAAAGCAATAGTATTAGAAGCTGGATCTTTAACCTTGTTGACGGCTTCATTATACGCATTTTGCAGGTCCGTCTTAATACCAGTTTTACCAGCAGTACTAATATTGGTTAAGCCATCAATAGCAGCACTATCAGCATTGAATTCGTTTTGTAAATCAGTTAGAGCCTTGTCTCTAGCAGATTGCAAATCAGCGTTATTTCTAATGTTATTTAATTCTTCAATACCTGCATTGTGTGCTGAATTAACAGTGTTCTTATCAGCTGCGCTAACAGCTTGTTCTGCATTATTCAAAGCAGAAGCAACCTGGTCAAGGTAATCGTTCTTTTCAGTGTTAGATAAATTAGGGTCTGCTTGAATATGGTCATGCAGTTCTTGAGCTTGATCTTTCAGATCTGCAATCGCTTTATTCTTAGTTTTTGCTAATTCAGCCTGTTCTGCATTTCCAGAAACGCTGTCAACAACTGTCTGCATAGCATTGATACCAGTGTTCTTGTCAGTAACAATATCGGCTGGAGTATGGTCATTAGATACAGCAGTTATCGCAGTGGTATAGGCATTGTCAATAGCATCAAGAGCTTTCTCCCAGTCATCGTCAGAAAGTGTACCGTTCTTATGAACATCATTAATAGCTTTCTTGTCATCACTCTTTGCCTTATTCAGTTCCGCAATTGCTTGTGATTTAGCGGCAGCAACTTGGGCTGAAACAAGATCACTATTTATGTTACTTTCACCGTCTTTTTCAGCAGTATCAATATCATCTTTGTTACTTGCTGAGTTGATGGCGTTAGTTGCGGAAGCAGCATGCTTATCAATCAAATCTTTGTAGTACTGCTTGTCACTTGGGCTAAGATACTTGTTATCAATCTGGTCAATAGTTTCCTTAGCTTTTTCAGCTGCATCTTGTAAAGCTGCTGTTTGTGATTTTTGCTCATTCTTAAGATCTGCCAAATCTTTGCTTGAAGCTGTGGCCGTGACACTATTAATTTTGTCTATTGCCGCCTGTTTATCAGTTTTGATTTTATCAGGATCAGTATCTTTGTTGACATTGTCAACACCTTCAGTAGCATCATCTTTAATAGTGTTAATTAATGAATTTCTATCTTCATCAGATAAGTTAGGATATTTAGTTTTATCATTAATATCATTAATAGCTTTGTCTCTTGCTTGATTAATAGCATCGATTGCATCGTTCTTGTTACCAAGAGAGGACTTGTCCGTCAATAATTTGTTTAGAGCAGCAATACCATCCTTAGTGGCAGTATTAACATCTTCAAAAGTTTCAGCAGCATCAACTTTGTCCTTGTAACCAGTCTTCTCGTTATTAGTTAGCAGACCTTTAGCTACTTTCTTAGCTTTTTCAATATCATCAGCAGTCAAGCCCTTGACGTTTTCAAGTTTGCTTTCAATATCCTTTTCAGCTTGATCAAGTTGCTTCTTTGCTGAGTCCTTGTAGGCAGCTAAAATAGCATTCTTACCGTTAGTAATATCAGTACCAATGGCACTTGCTGCGGTGTCACCATCTATAGCAGATTTAGCATTTTTAGCAGCATCATCAATACCAGTATCTGTGTCAACACCGAGATTGCTCTTAGCTTCATCGGCATAATCTTGAACTTGCTTCTTAGCAGAGTCCTTGAACTTGTCCGCAACATTGGACTTAGCACTATTTAAATCTTTAGTAACTAATTCAACCGAGCTAGCCTGACCAATTAAAGTATTGGCGTTATCAACAGCTTGGTCAATATTAGAGTCAGAATCTACACCAAGTGCCTTTTTATCATTCTGAGCAATTTTAGCAAGTTGGTCCTTAGCAGCTTTCTTATATGCAGTTAGGACGTTGGTCTGACCTGTAGTCATATCATTCTTGATTTCATTAAAATCAGTGTGGCCATCAATAGCATCTTCAGCATCTTTAACGGCTTTATCAATGTCTGTGTTGGATTCAACTCCAAGACCACCCCTGGCAGCTTTAGCATCATTTTCAACTTTAGCTTTTGCAGCATTCTTTAATTTATCTAATATAGCTTTCTTAGCATCATTTTCAGCCGTAGCTATGTCAGTAGCATTGTCAATAGCCTTAAGTTGTTCAGACAATGCATTATCAATTTTATCTGAAGAAACACCTAAAGTTTTCTTGCCGTTTTCAGTATAGCCAGCAACTTCGGCTTTTGCTGCTTCTTTATTAACTTTGTTTTCAAATGCATTTTGGATGTTTGTAATATCGCTTGGCTTATTCGCAGGATTGTAAATTGAATTCTTGTTAGTCGAAGGGTTTTCCAGAGCGACCTTTTCAGCGCTATTAATGGCGTCAATGTATTGTGCTTTTTCCGCATCAGTTAAGATTGATTGCTGGTTTACACGCGAAATCGCGTTATTAGCTGCATCAGTGATAGCTTTTTGTGCCTTGTCTTTAGCCTCTTTAGCGTCTTGAATTTGTTTAACCACTTTCTGGGCTGCATCCATAGCTGTTTGTAAATCTTTTAATGCATTTTCTTCACGCTGAGATACTTCATTTACATTTCCCGCACCATATACAGATTTCCCAGACTCGTAACCAGGATCCAGTGCAGTTTTTGCAACTTCTGCTGCATTATTAATTGCAGTTTCAAGAGCAACTTGTTCTTTAGATTTAGGATCTGACTTAGGGAATTGTCTATCTAAATCATTAGCTGCGTGTACTTTTGAATTAATATTTTTAGCAGCGGTATCCTGTGCTATTTTTAAGATGCTTACAATTACTGGACGTTCTTTACTGTCTTTATCCAGTGGGTTGTAGTCAATAAAGTTAGCAGTAGGTGTTAGTTTGATTTTAGTATTGGAATTAATCTTGCCCACAACATCAGCAGGTACATTCACCTTAAATATATAATTACCATTTTCAGATTTGGTAACTTCACCAGCAAACGCAGTTGGCAAATCGTTATCACCATTATTTGTATATTGATATGGAGGATCTTCGATATTATTATTTAAGCTTAAAGGTTTAGTACCTTTTCCATAATCTATCTCTGCCATGATATATGCTTTAGTGCCAAGAGGTAACTTCAAAAACTCTCTAAATGGGTTTTTGAGATCTGAATCAGGTCCATCTTTATCACTCTTATAACCATCTACAATTCCAGAAATTGTCCAGGAACCATCTTTTTTACCTGAAGCATCAACATTTGCTGTGGCAGTGACATTTTCAGGCTTGATATCTAAAAATCCAGAACTATTGGCCGGACCAAAGGCAATGTCATTATACCCAATGTTCTTTGGATCAGAGAAAGCAGCATCAATAATATTTGAAAAAATTGTATCATAGTTTATTGGGTTGCCTTTTTCAGCCAATCCATCTAATAAAGTCTTAATGTTCTTTAATGCTGGAATTTTAAAGTATGGTAATTCACTAACTTTCGCCCACAACTCAGGTGTAAACATATATTCGCCATTCTTACCACCTTGTCCATTAAGTAGTACAAGTTTATCAACTACAATATTTTTAGTTTTGCTATCTTTGCTAACTTGTAAAGTATGGAATGGTGGCAAAGTTAGACTATTACCTAAAAAGTTTAATTTCTGGCGGACATTGGTAATCGTGACAGCACTACTATCACCAATAATACTTGTGCCTGTTGCTGTGTTTAAATGTGAATCAAGTACAAGTGACTGTGGGTTGTTCACAATTAATTCACTATCACTACCAGTAACGTCTACTAACACAATTGGGTTAGTTCCTGCACCAAAGATTTGAGCATCTTTATTTTGAGCACTGGTTGGATCGCTTTTATCATAAGGATGGTTCGGGTCTTCTTCAAGTCTGATTTCGAATGTACCATTTTGGACATTAGCTATTCCAGCAATTTGAACCAAAGTACCCTTATAATCACCCATGTGTTTACCGGTAATACTTAATTTTCCATCAGGCTTGACAGTAAAATTACCACCATCATAAATCAGGTTGTTACCACTGTTATAGTCTGAAATATCGCCGTTTGTTGTAACATTAACGGAACCACCACTTTCAACAGTAAACTGAGATGCCTTGTCATTTAATCTGATGGCTGTAGCTCTATTTGCATCAAGTTTGCCTTGGTATGCGTTATCTCCAGAATTAATTCCGACGTTAATATTTAATTCACCTTTAACGTCAACTTTTCCAGTACCTGAGATATAGATTGCGTGGACTGCATGAGTAGTTTCTGCTGGATTATTTCCTAACGTTTTCCCGTCAGAATTAAGTCTTGGATTTAAGGTTACTGTTACGCCTTTTTCGACTGTGACGTAGCAGTTACTGCCCCCCATTTCGATAACGTTACCACCAAATGTGGCACCGGTAAAGTCGCCTTTAAAGTCGATACTATTATCACTTCCACCAAATTCAAATAATTGTTGGTGATTGGCACTGCTTGCTCCCCCATCTTTATAAGGAGTATAGATTGTTTCAGCGGTATTTGTCCCTGTAAATGTAATATGAGTGTCCGAAGCAGAGTGAACCATTTGAGAACCATGGAAGTCAATATTATTAAATGTTAGATTGGAGACACCAATTTTTTCTCCCTTACCATCATGAGGCTTACTTGAACTACTATTACGGTCAGTCATAATAATGCCCCAATAATCGGCACACCAAAGTTCAAGGTTACTATACGTTAAGTTAGTAACTTCAGAGCTGTTTCCTCTAATTCTAGGGTGGTAACCGTTAAAGTCTATTTTGTATTTATTCTTACTACCATCGGCATCATAAGATTTTATTAATAAAGTTCTACCATATACGTCTAACCCATTTTGACCACCTTTATTATCCGCTGTGATATTATTCATGATATCTATTTCAGAAATACGTTTAGTCTCATCAGGGTTTTGTGCATCTTTAACAAAACAGTCTTTATTATCAAGAGCATAAACAAGCTGATTCCAATTATAAACATGTGCTACCCCATTTATGACAGTTGGAGTGTCACCAGTTTTATCATCATTAGCTAAATCATTAGCTAATTTCTTAGCTTCATTAGCTTTTGAATCTTGAGTAGTATCAGTATCCTTATCTGAATTAGTATCACCAGTTACATCAGTTGGCAACTTACTAGTGTCAGAATTTTGATCATCTGAACCAGTTATGTCAGTTGGAGTCTTATCAGTAGTGGTATCTTGTTTACCTTTATCTGAGCCGGTTGCAGGAGTAGTTGCACTATTGCCAGTTGAATCAGAAGTTTCCTGTTTATCCTTATCAGTTTTATCTTTAGCAGTAGTATCAGTCTTGTCCTTAGAACTGGTATCTTTTACTTCATCAGTCTTTGAGCTTTTTAAGAATGAACTCAAACCTGAAAAAGTTGACAAGTCCGTTTCATTCTTCTTTTTAGACGCAGCAGCGTCTGCCTTGGTTTTATCCTTAGTACCTGTTTCCTTAGTTTCAGTATTAGAGTTATCCCTGTTCGACTCCTCTGTGACATTTTGCGATGGATCTATAGTATCAGCTTTTACGCTTTGGCTATTCCAACCAAAGAAAGTAAAACCCAACAAAACAGAAGCAGCACCAATACTCAATTTACGAATTGAGAAGTGGTCCTGCTTGTCCTGCATCTCCATCTTCCTTAGTCTCTCATTATAATTATTTTTTCCTAGCATATTTATCCTTCCTAAAAAAGTATGTATGTTTAGTATGTTCGAATACTATTTTAGAATAGCTTAATATTAATGTCAATATAATATCTATAACTAATGAGGTATTTATAAATAACTATGATTTAAAAATTGATAAATTTTAAATACTAAGAAATGCTGTAAAAGTTAAATTTTTTATTAATTTACTCTACTATTTACAAAAAATAACATTATAACTGACAAAAAAATTGACTTTCGTATGTTTTTTTGAAGCAAATAATTATTATAAATAAAATTGTGAGATTAAAAACTATGTTTTTTTGAATTTTAAATAATACCATAAATCACATTTTAGTGATGTTCGTTTCGTTATAAAAATAGGGTTTGTTAGATAATAAAATATTTCTTGTTTATAAATTTAAAACATATTTAAAATTACATGAATATAATTTAATCATAGAAGTTTTATAACAAATTTATCTTTTTATTCGTAAAAGTTTGTAATAAAAAACTTATTTTTTGTAATATATTTGTACAACTTTTTAGACTATAAAAAATAAATAGCAAGAAAATAGCATTAAATATATAGCACTGATTTTGGACAAATAAAATATTTTATTTTTGCTGGAACAGATATTTAGTTTTCTATCTTGACAAAAGTTATGATGCTTAGTAGTATAATAATTGATCTGAGTCGATCGAATAGCTTAATTGTATAAGGTTGACCGGTCAAACATAAGACATGCGAGATAGTAAATAACTTTCGAATCGGAAAACTATCTTTTGCGATAGGATCCACATTCGTTGCGATACGTCTCATTTTTTGAACACTGCGGGTTCAACAAGCATTGTTTTGCTATGTTTCGATGACTCGGATTTCTTGAGAATATTAGGAAACGGTCTGTGGACCGTTTTTTGTTTGGAGATTTTATGGCTATAAAAGTTGTTATCATAATATATCTAGCAATACTACTTTTGACTGCCTTTTATTTATGGCATAACCGTCACAGTCATTTTTTGATTTATAATAGTAAGAACATTTCTAATTTCAGCTCTATCATGTCATGGACTGCAGTCATCTTGCTTTTAGAAACTTTGCTAGGTTTGATTTTAGTATTTCAGGCGAATAAGTATCTGAATTTAATTACCTTAGCTCTTAGCAGCATCACTATTTTAATTTTTAGTCTTATACTTAATCAAAAGGATGATTAATTGCCCAGAAATTTGGTAAAATAGTGGTAAAAGAGGTGTTTTAAATGATGAAACAATATCACCGTATTCAAGTCGCAGTTGATGGCTCCAAGGAAGCCGACTTAGCTTTTAAAAAAGCTATCGCTGCTGCTAAACGGAACGATGCTGCATTGGAAATTCTGCATGTCATTGATACCAGATCTTTCCAAAATGTCTCCAGCTTTGATTCAGAGATGGTTGAGCAAGTATCAAATGACGCTAAGGAAAAATTGCAGAATTACTACAAGCAAGCTACGGAAGCTGGCGTAAAGGAGGTTCACTATTCTATTGAATTTGGAGCTCCCAAGGCAATCATTGCCCACCAGTTTCCTAAAAAGCACCAAATTGATTTAATCGTATTAGGAGCTACAGGCCTGAACGCTGTTGAGCGCATATTAATCGGCAGCGTGACAGAATATGTTACCAGAACTGCTGATTGTGACGTCTTAGTGTGTCGTTCAAACGAAAACTTAACCAAGTAAAAAAGAGCATTTCATTTTTGATGTGAAATGCTCTTTTTGTGTGTTATTAAATTGTTAGAAATCGCCTGCCTGGCTGAACATGTAGTCTTTATTATGAAACTTCATGGACAAAATCATCCCAATACCAATCATGTTTCCAATTAGGGCCGAACCACCCTGGGAAATGAACGGCAATGGAATACCTGTAAGTGGCAAAAGATCAATACTCATGCCGATGTTTTCAAACACGTGGAAAAGTATCATCATAATTACACCGGTTGAGACATAAGAATAAAATGCGTTCTTAGTATCGAATGTGATGCGAACCATCTGCACGATCAAGTACAAGTAAAGCAGAATGACGGCTACACTACCAACAAAGCCAAATGATTCACCAATTACTGAATAAACCATGTCAGAGCCCCGCACTGGTACATAAACACTCAGTTTGCCAAAGCCATTGCCAAAAATTTGGCCAGACCCAATTGACTGCATACTTTGCCACAATTGATAGGCGGCTTTAGAAGTATCAGTAGATGGATTCAGCCATGACATTATACGTCTGAACTGATATGGCTGGAAAAAGTGACTTAAAATTGATTGTCCTCCAGGCGTTGTAACCATGTAAATGACTACGACTCCCAGAACAAAGACCGCCGCAAACATCGGTGCAATTATTTTCCAAGAAATACCGGAAACTAATACAACGCCCCCTACAATTGCAATAAAGACTAGCATCGTACCGAAGTCATTTTGCAATTTTAACAGAATGGCAATCGGTAAAAGCCAAGCCAGCATTTTGCCAATTAAAACCCAATCATTTTTGATAGTATGGGCAAACTTGTCATTATGCTCGCGCACGACCCGCGCCAGCATCAGTATAAAAGCGGGTTTCATGACCTCTGATGGCTGAAAAGAAATTGGCCCCAGCTTAAACCAACTTTTGGCGCCGGCATCTGCGGCAATGCTGCGATTGTAAAAGAACAAAACCGCAATCAATAGCAAGATGCCCAGCCCATAAACATATGGCGCAATCCTGTATAGTTGCTCAGCATCAAACTGAATTACAAAAACAACGATGGCCACTGAAATAATATACCAAAGTCCCTGCATTGCCACAGCTCTTACCGGGCTGCCCATGTGACTGGGATCATCAATTGCCGCAAAATAAATGGAATAAAGGCCCACTGCTGCCAAAAGCAGCACAGGGACAACAATATTCCAGGCAATTCGATCAAAAAGATTGGTTTTATTTTGTACTTTGACCATTAATTATCACAACCTATTATTTTTCATGTAAAGCAAAGTATGAAAGCAAATCATTAATGCTGCTTTCTAAGCTTTTTGCATACAAGATGCTATTGGTTTTGCCAGTTGTAGCCCGATAACGACCTGCAATTTTTTCAATTACACCAATAGATTTTTTCTGAGGAATTACAACTTCCCAGGTAGGGTTTTCTTTACCTTTGATTTCATTGATTTCAACGTTAATATTTTCTGGTTTTTTTGACATAAATTCTCCTACTTTATATTTGGATGAAACTTTTTCGCTATAATTTCATCTTCATATCGTTCTGGATGAGGATTTCGAAAAATAGTAAATTTATCTGGTACAGGATCAACTCCACCGCGCACAAAAGGATTGCAACGCAATATCCGGCAAATTCCCATTATTAGTCCTAAAAATGGCCCAAATTTGGTCAATGCATCAACCATATAAGTTGAGCAAGTCGGATAATAACGGCAAGATTTTGGTAAAGCCGGAGAAATAAATCTCTGGTAGATTTTAACTAAATAAATCAGTATTTTTCGCAAATCGAGCCTCCAAAAATTAGTGGCGCTGATGCTTTTCAATATTCTTGAGCAAAATTCCAGTACCAAGTGCTACCGCTTCAAGTGGATGGTCAGCTGTAAGTACCGGCACTTTAAGGTAATATGAAATCAGCTTGTCAATATTTTTCAAAAGCGCCCCACCACCAGTCAACATGATACCGCGATCAATGATATCTGCCGAAAGCTCAGGTGGTGTTTTTTCCAAAACTTCTTTAGTAGACGCGATAATAGTCATCAAACCATCGTGAAGTGCTTCCTGAATTTCAGGCGCAGTCACAGTGGCCTGCTTCGGCAAGCCATCAACCACATCACGACCGCGAACAGTGATTGTTTCATCCTTATCTGGTTCAAAAGCACTACCAATTTCAATTTTAATTTGTTCAGCGGTACGAGAACCAATCAGCAAGTTATGCTTATTTTTGATATAAGAAACAACAGCCTGGTTCATATGATCACCGGCATAGCGCAGTGATTGACTGGTAACAATTTCACCCATTGACAAAACAGCAATATCAGTAGTACCACCGCCAATATCGATTACGATGTTGCCTTGAGGTTTAAAAATATCAAGACCAGCACCAACAGCAGCAACTTTAGGCTCAAAATCAAGGTAGACTTTCCCACCACCAGATTTTTCAGCAGCCTGAATAATCGCTTTCTGTTCAATTGATGTTACTCCTGTAGGAGCACAAATCAAAATATTTGGCTTGGACATAAAGCCCTTGACGTTTAGCTTTTCAATAAAGTATGACAGCATTGCTTCGGTAATATCAAAATCGGCAATAACACCATTTTTTAAAGGACGAATTACACGGATATTGCCCGGAGTTCTCCCTACCATCTTATATGCTTCTGTCCCGACAGCTACTACTTTATTTGTACTTGTATTAACGGCAACAACTGATGGCTCATTTAAGACAATTCCCTTGCCGGAAACATTGATGAGCACATTTGCTGTCCCTAAATCTATTCCTATATCTCTTGCCACGATAATCCTCCATCATATTCAATGTATATTTTACCATAAAGATTTCAAGTTTGTTTGCGACTTTATCCGCTTTACCAAGTCTTAAAAGAAATTACTTAATTGCAAAGAAGTATCAATTAATGTGATGAAAAAATTACCAACAAGAAAACCTAGAGCAATCGCAGCAAAAATCAGCAGCAGCTGTGCTTCGAAGATCCTGTTTTTACGAATTATTTTTTCAATACGGACGCTTTTCATAATTTGAAAAGACAAACCGATTGTAATTAAATAAATTACTATACTAATTAGTGCGTGGACGCCAAGTTGAAACATATTTTTTCTCGCTTTTCTTAAGTCACAATAAAAGCGGACGCACAAAGCAGTGCATCCGCTTAAAACTTTAGTTCTATTTGTCTGAATTGTAAACACTTATTCGATTGACTGCTCTTCTTAGTGCAACCTGTGCCCTCTCAAGTGATCGCTGGTCGTGAGCAGCTTGAGCTTTTTTCAGTGCATTTTGTGCACGTTCTCTAGCTGCTTTAGCCCGAGATACATCAATATTGCCTGCTCGTTCAGCACTGTCAGCAATAATCGTAGCTACATTATTAGAAAATTCAAAGTAGCCACCGCTAACAGCAATGTGATTGACAATATTGTTCATTTCGCGGCTTCTTTTGACCTTAATCTCACCAATTGCCAGTGGAGTCAATATTGGCAAGTGATTGTACATCACTGAACGTTGACCGTCAATTGCCCGCATTTCCACAATACTGGAGTGGTGAGAAAAAATCAGTCCATCTGGAGTTACAACATTTACCATAAAAAGTTTTTCTGGATCTGCCATTTGACATCACCTTACTTTTCTAATAATGCTTTAGCTTCTGGATCACTAGGAGTTACACCCATTTGCTCAGCCTTCTTTAAAACATCTTCAATTCGGCCTACACTACGGAATGCATCTTCAGGAAGATCATCTAAGTGACCATCCAAAATCATCTTAAAGCCTTTAATTGTTTCCTTAATTGGAACATAAGAACCAGGCACACCTGTAAATTGCTCTGCCACAAAGAAGTTTTGTGATAAGAAAAACTGTACTTTACGAGCACGGCTAACAATGACCTTTTCCTCGTCAGACAATTCATCCATTCCCAAAACTGAAATGATATCTTGCAATTCATGGTAACGTTGCAAAATATGCTGTACCCTTGTTGCCACTTCATAATGTTCTTGACCGACAATTTCTGGGTCCAAAGCACTCGAAGTTGACTGCAACGGGTCAACAGCCGGGTAAATACCTTGCTCAACTAAGCTACGTTCCAAGTTGGTGGTAGCGTCAAGGTGAGCAAAAGTAGTAGCTGGAGCTGGGTCAGTATAGTCATCGGCCGGCACATAAACCGCCTGAATCGAAGTAATAGAACCCTTCTTAGTTGAAGTAATTCTTTCCTGCAGCTGTCCCATTTCAGTAGCTAAAGTTGGCTGATAACCAACGGCACTAGGCATACGTCCTAACAGAGCGGAAACCTCGGAACCAGCCTGAGTAAACCGGAAAATGTTATCAATAAAGAGCAATACGTCTTGGCCTTCAACGTCTCTGAAGTATTCAGCTAAAGTAAGTCCAGTCAATGCTACACGCATTCTGGCACCAGGCGGCTCATTCATTTGACCAAAGACCATGGCTGTTTTGCTTAAAACGCCAGATGCTTTCATTTCAAAGTAAAGGTCATTACCTTCACGTGTTCTTTCACCAACACCGGTAAAGACAGAAATACCACCATGTTCTTGGGCAATGTTATGGATTAATTCCTGAATGATCGTGGTCTTACCGACACCGGCACCACCGAACAATCCAACTTTTCCGCCTCGAACATAAGGTTCAAGCAAATCAATAACTTTAATACCAGTTTCAAGAATTTCTTGACTTGTAGTTAACTCATCATATTTAGGAGCATTCTTATGAATGCTGTCACGAGCATGATCTTTGTCAAATTTAGGACCATTATCAATAGGCTGACCTAAAACATTGAAGACGCGACCCAAAGTGTCATTACCAACAGGTACAGAAATAGGTCCACCTGTGTCTTCAACTTTCATGCCCCGTCTAAGACCATTGGTAGATTCCATGGCAATTGTTCTTAAAACGCCATCGCCAAGTTCCAAGGTAACTTCAAGAACAACAGATTCATCGTCCGACTTAACGACGCGCAAAGCATTGTCAATATCAGGCAGATTTTTGTCAAGCGGAAATCTGACATCGACAACTGGGCCGATTACTTGAACAACTTCACCTTCACTCAAAACATCTACCTCCTTTTCTTAATTATTTCAAAGCATTAGCACCACTGACAATTTCAGTAATTTCAGTAGTGATTTCTGCTTGTCTTGCACGGTTTAATTTAGTAGTTAAACTCGAAACCAAATCATCAACGTTGTCCGTGGCACTCTGCATTGCAGTCATTGAACTGGCATGTTCTGCAGTTTTTGCATCCAGAATAGCTCCGTATATTGTAGAACGGGCATATTGAGGAATTAGTGTCGTTAAAACGGCATTAACATCAGGTTCGATATCGTATTCTAAGTCTTTATGAGCTTCAGCTTCTTTGACACCAATATCAATGTCAACGATCGGCAGCATTTTTTCAACCCGAAATGCAGATGATAACGAGTTAATGTGGTGGGTGTAACAAACATACAGCTCATCATAAACTCCGTTTAAATACATTTTGATCGCAGTTGAAACAATAGGCAAAACTTCATCGAATGTTGGTACATCGCTAATGCTATCATTTTCATACACGACATTGAGATTGTTTTTCTTGAAAAAGTCTGCACCAACCGAACCAACGGCTAAGACTTTAACGTCTTTATGTTCAACTTTTGAATCCTCAAACAGACCCATCATGTTTTTAATGACGGCACTGTTATATGATCCGACTAGACCACGATCACCGGTAATAACCAAATAACCGGTAGAATTGATCTTTTTACGTGCCTGAACCATATCAGAAACAATCCCCAAGCCAAAGACATTTTCATAATCAATCTTGCCAATGCTGTCTTCGTCAATTGCTACATGCTCTTTACGCAAGTGATTGACTACCTCTGCACTCATCAAACGTGATAAAGTTTGTCGCACATGATCATTATAAATCGTGTAACCTTTATCCCGTTTTTCTGTTTGGTTTAATTTCGAGGCCGAAACCATTCTCATGGCTTCGGTAATTTTACCAGTTTGCTTAACTGAAGCTATTTTTTTCTTCAACGCAAGTAAAGATGCAGGCATATAACTACCTCCTATTTATTACTTGGTGAAAAACTATCCGCAAATTTAGAAATTGCTTCCTGCAATTTCTTTTCATCTGGCAGGTCACCAGTCTTACGAATATGTTCTAGTAAATCTGCGTGATTAGTATCGAAGTTGTCGTATAACTCTTTTTCAAACTTGGCTATATCATCAACTGGAACAGAATCAAGATAGCCATGAGTTAAAGCGTAAAGAATGACAACTTGCTTTTCAACCGCAATTGGCGTATGTAAAGGCTGTTTCAAAACTTCAACAACTCTTCGTCCACGATTCAGCTTGGCTTGGGTTGCCTGATCCAAATCACTGCCAAATTGAGCAAAGCTTTCAAGTTCATGATAAGCTGCCAAGTCCGTACGAAGCGTACCAGCAACTTTCTTCATAGCCTTAATTTGAGCACTACCACCAACACGAGAAACTGAATTACCAGCATCAATAGCCGGACGAGTACCAGCGAAGAACAAATCACTTTGCAGGAAAATTTGTCCGTCAGTAATTGAAATTACGTTAGTTGGAATATATGCCGAAATATCTCCCGCTTCAGTTTGAATAAACGGAATAGCAGTCATTGAGCCGCCACCAAGTTTATCACTCAATTTTGCACTACGTTCTAGTAAACGAGAATGCAGATAGAAGACATCACCAGGATAAGCTTCACGACCAGGCGGACGACGGAGAAGCAAAGAAAGTTCACGGTAAGCAACGGCTTGTTTTGACAGGTCATCGAAGACCACCAAGACATCCTTGCCATTGTACATGAATTCCTCGCCCATAGCCGTTCCGGCATATGGTGCTATATACAGCATTGGTGCCGGTTCACTTGGACCGGCTTCAACTACAATTGTATAATCCATTGCGCCAAAGCGCTTTAACGTTTCTACTTGTGATCTGACAGTTGATTCCTTTTGACCAATAAAGACATAAATACAAATAACATCTTGTCCTTTTTGACTCAAAATTGTATCAATTGCCAAACTTGTTTTACCAGTCTTACGGTCACCAATAATTAACTCACGTTGACCTCGACCGATTGGCACCAAAGCATCAATGGCTTTGATACCCGTTTGCAGCGGCTGATTAACTGACTGGCGTTCCATAACACCCGGTGCCGAAGACTCGATTGGACGAGTCTTTGACGTTTTAATTTCGCCAAGTCCATCAACTGGCTGACCTAATGGGTTTACAACGCGACCAATTAATGCATCTCCAACCGGCACACGCATAATTTCACCGGTTCTTTTGACTTGGTCACCTTCACGAATATCATCAAAATTGCCCAAAATAATGATACCAACATCATTTGATTCAAGGTTTTGTGCAATACCATAAGAACCATTGTCAAATTCCAATAGCTCGTTGGCCAAAACATTGTTCAATCCGTGAGCCCGGGCGATACCATCACCTATGTAAGTAACAACTCCGACTTCATTAATGTCGAGTTTGTCATCATAGTGTTCAAGCTGCTGCTTGATTAAAGAGCTAATCTCTTCTGCTTTTATGCTCAATGGTTTCACCTCTTTTAATTTTTATTAACTAACTGCGCACGAATCTTTTTCAGTTTGTTTTTGACTGACCCATCGATTACGCAATCGCCAACTTTTAAAATTACACCGCCAATAATATTTGGGTCAACCACATTAGTGAGAATGACTTTTTGCAAATTATATTTCTGGGCGTAACCAGCACCTAATTTTTGTAATTGCTCCTGATCCAGTGGCACTGCTGAAACAGCAACGCCGGTTTCAATTTTTTGACTTTTATTATATAAATTATTGAAACAATTTATAATATCAGGCAATTCCAAAAAATGATCATAGTCTAACAATAAATTCAAAAAATTCTGAACTTCTTTAGTTAGACCCTGCTCAATCGCAGAAAGCGACTTTGCTTTTTCAGCACTGTTAAAAATTGGATCGCTAAAAACTTTCAAAATTTGCGGATATTCTGAGATGGCTTGTGCCAGTTCCTGCAAATCTGCGTGAACTGAAGCCAAGGCATCCATATCTTCTGCATAATCAAATAGTGCAGTACCATAGCGTGCAGCAATTTCTGCTTTACTTAAGGCCATTATTTATTCAGCCCCTTAATAAATTGATCAACCAAATCTTTTTGGTCATCAGCAGATAAATTCTTAGAAATCACTTTTTCCGCAATCGTTACAGAAATATCTGCAACTTGTGCACGAGCTTCATCTAAGGCATCAGCTTTTGCCTGAGCAGCATCAGCTTTTGCTTTTTCATGAATAGAAGCCGCATTATCATTTGCTTCTGCCACAATTTGCGTACTGGTTTTCTCAGCACTTGCCTTTGCGTCAGTCAGAATTTGCGTTGCTTCTTGTCTTGAGTTCTTCAAGGCAGCTTCACGCTCATTAGCCAAAACCTCGGCCTTTTTGCGATTGTCTGCAGCTGAATCAAGATCACTAATTACCTTTTGGCGTCTTTTTTCCATCATGTCGGAAACAGGTCCCCAGGCATAATGTTTAACCAAAATAAGCAAAATTGCGAAAACAATTAAATACCAAAGAGTATTTCCAAGATAAATGTGACCTGCTGAGGCTGCAAATAAAATTTGAAATGTCATTTACTGCCCTTCTCTCTTTTACCTAAATTATTTTAAATAAAATTAAACGAAGAGAATCAGGAAAGCAACAACAATCGCCAAAATAGGAACGGCTTCAATCAGACCAACACCAATGAACATTGTTGATCTTAAGTTACCAGCGCTTTCTGGTTGACGAGCCATGCTCTCAACTGTCTTAGTAATAACTTTACCGTTACCCCAAGAAGCTGCTAAAGCAGCAATACCAGCTACGATAGCTGCTGAGATATATTTAAAAGCTTGTGACATGTTTAAACCTCCAAAAAATTATTCTTTTGTAACCTTTTTTCCGACATAGACCATGGATAAAGTTACGAAAACATATGCCTGGATAGAGCCAATGAAGACAGAGAATCCTTGCCAGATCATAGCTAACGGTGCTGCTAAAACCAAAGTGATAACACCAAAGCTAGGAGCAAAGCTATTACCTATTAAAGTTAATAACACTTCACCTGCGTAAATATTACCATATAAACGCAAAGATAATGTCAAGAAGTTAGTGACCTCTTCAATCATATTAATGGGGAACAGGAAACTAACAGGTTCGGCATAATTACGCCAGTAGCCACCAGTACCGAATTTTTGCATTCCAAATGTAAATGAAAGAAGCAAGGTCATCATTGCAAACGACATTGTCGTCACCGGATCTGCTGTGGGAGATTTAACAAAAATATTGTCCCCCGCTTTAACCTCTAAGAAGAGGCCCAACTGGTTCATGAACCAAATGTAGATGAACAGAACAAAAGCATAAAGCGAAAGGTGCTTTCGCGCATCAACATCACTGACATTGTCTTTAACAATACCATCAGTGAAGTCTATCAAATATTCCATGATATTTTGCTTTTTATTCGGTTTCATCTCAACTTTTCGTGATAACCAAATGCAGACAAACAGTACTACAGCTGCCATTAAAGTTGAGCCGATGATCCCAGAAAGATCAAATGTCAAACCCAGAAATTTAAAAACAAATGATTGCTCCAATTCTTCGTGACCTCCCTTCTCGTGCCCAAATTATCGAACACTCATACAATATTAACACCATTCAATAATTTTGTGAAAAATGTAAGCGTATTTTGCGACTAATTTACCTAAAAATAGTTATTTAGTACCAAATAGTCTGTCACCTGCATCTCCCAAACCTGGCGTAATATAGCCGTTTGGCAGCAATTTTTCGTCTTCTGCGGCAGCATAGATATCAACGTCAGGATTTTCTTTTTGAATAGCCTTGACACCTTCAGGAGCAGCTACCAGTACAGCCAGTTTGATAACTTTGACGCCACGCTTTTTAAGCGCACCAATCGCCATATTAGCTGAACCACCAGTAGCAAGCATTGGATCAACTACCAAACATTCGCGTTCGGCAACATCTTTTGGCATTTTACAGAAATATTCATGTGGCGTAAGGGTTTCTTCATCCCGGTACATGCCAATTACTCCAACTTTAGCCGAAGGAATCATTTCCATAACACCATTAAGCATACCAATACCGGCACGTAAAATTGGCACAATAGTCAATTTTTTGCCGGCAATTTCTTTTTGTGTGGTCTTGCCAATCGGTGTTTCAATTTCAACATCTTTTAGCGGCAAATCTCTGGTAATTTCATAAGTCATCAGTCCACCGATTTCACCGACTATCCGCCGAAACTCGTTGGAACTTGTTTCCTTACGCCTAATAATTGTTAACTTGTGTTGAATTAACGGATGATTCAAAACCGTAAATTTGCCCATCTTTTTCCTCCTATAAACATAATTACGTTTACGAGTATTTTAATAAAAAAAACAAAGGGTTTAAAGTCCTTTGCTAGTAAATTTTTATTTTGCCATATAATGATGACCTGCAGCAGCCTTATTAAGGCGATTCATGTAGGCTAAAGTATCTTCGCTGCCGTTAAATCCCTGCACAAAAATTTGTTTAATTTCGGGCTTATCATCGAAGTAACGCAAGCCCCCGAACAAGTTATGATCGGCATCTGCTAAATTTTTGCCTAGATTAAATTTATTAACTGCCGGTAAATTGATTTTGTTAAGCACATCGTTTAAAGCCATTACGCCTGTTGCACTCGTCAATTCTATATTTGCAAAATCCTGCGGATCATCGACAACGACTACAGGAGCGCTAGGAGCATAATGGCGATATTTCATCCCCGGAGCTTTTGGAACATCCTTATCAGAAACCTTGCCACTATTAATTAAAACTTTTTCCCCCAAGGCATTGCTCAACTCTTCAGGTGTGATTGCACCAGGACGTAAAACGACTGGAGTTGGAACAGAGAGGTCAATAATTGTTGATTCCAACCCCACTTCTGTAGGTCCCCCATCAATAATCCCTGCAATTTTACCTTTTAAGTCATGATAAACATGCTGGGCAGTAGTTGGGCTGGGCTTAGTTGATGTGTTTGCAGAAGGCCCAACAATTGGATAACCCAATTTACTGATCAATTCATTAGTCAGAGCATCATGAGGGCAACGAAAAGCCACGGTGTCAAGACCACCGGTTACAGCTTTAGGCAAACTGTCAGGTTTAACATATAGCAAGAGAGTTAGCGGACCAGGCCAAAATTTTTTAATTAATTTTTGAGCACGTTCTGGAACTTCTTTGGCATATTTAGACATCATTTGAGCATCAGAGACTGTCACAATTAAGGGATTGTCACTAGGACGACCTTTAGCTGCGTATACATTTTTAACGGCTTGCTCATTTGTAGCAATCGCACCTAAGCCATAAACGGTTTCAGTGGGAAAAGCAACTAACTCCCCTTCAGCAAGCAATTTTACTGCATCATCTATTTGATCCTGTGAAAAAATTTTTGTTTCCATCATTTATTCCACTTTCCCCTAACCATACGCGGTTTCCCGGCTAAATCTTTCTTAAATTCAATAGTAAAATCAGGCAATTCTTGAGCAAATAATTCAGCCAGCTGGTCTTTTTCGCTAAAGCCAAACTCCAGGAAAAATTCTCCGCCACTATTTAAGTGGTCGCGCACCTGTTTAACAAATTTTTGATAAAATTCAATGCCGTTTTTACCACCAAAAAGTGCTTCTTTTGGTTCATTTTGCAGAACATTTTGGTCCATCACGTCTTTTTCTGTTTCCTTAATATAGGGTGGATTAGAAATTATTTTATCGAATTTTTCCAGTCCGATTAAGATATTGGCTTTGCGGACTGTTACATCCACTTTATGAATCAAAAAGTTTTCTTCGCTTGTTCTTAAGGCGGCGTCGGTGACATCAGAAGCGTATAAATCAAGATTCGTAATTTGCTTTTTGGCAGCTTCTTTAGCTAGAGCTACGGTAATGCAGCCAGAACCGGTACCCAAATCAAGCACTTTGTCACCATTAGCTAGATCCTGCAGAGTCCATTCAACCAATTCTTCTGTTTCAAAGCGGGGTATTAAAACACCGCGTTTTACTAAAATCTTGTAGCCAAAAAACCAGGAATAACCCAAAATATACTGAGGTGATATTCCTTTAGCCAGCTTGCGGACATCATTTTGTGCCTGTTTAACCTGCTGAGGAGTTAGTTCCATATCTTGTTTTAATTGAAACTCACTTGGACTGAGTTGCAATCTTTCAGCCAGCAAAAAAGCGATGTCTTCCGGCCTTTCTTCTGGTGCCGTTTCCGCAGCCCAGATTCTCAGACTCTTTAAAGTGTCAATCTTAGACATTTTGTTCAGCCAGCTCCTCTAGTTGCTTAGTTTGATTATACAAAATCAAAGCATCAATGATTTCATCAAGTTCACCATTCATTACCCGGTCAAGTTTATTAAGCGTCAAGCCGATACGATGATCAGTCACACGGTTTTGCGGGTAGTTATAAGTTCTGATGCGCTCTGACCTGTCACCAGTCCCGACAGCATTTTTGCGTTTAGCATCATATTGATCCCGATTTTGACTTTCATAATAATCATAGACACGAGATTTTAAAATCTGCATCGCTTTTTCCCGGTTTTGCTGCTGGCTACGTTGATCCTGCATTGCGACAACAATACCAGTAGGTAAGTGCGTCATACGCACAGCACTTGAAGTTTTGTTAATATGCTGACCGCCGGCACCACTGGAACGGTAGACATCAACTCTAATATCTTTGGGATCTAAATCAAGGTCAACCTGCTCATATTCAGGCATTACGGCAACAGTTGCCGTTGAAGTATGAACACGACCTTGAGATTCAGTTACAGGAACGCGTTGCACGCGGTGCGCTCCGTTTTCATATTTAAGTTTTGAATAAACCTTATTGCCAGTAATCATAATTGCAACCCGTTTGTAACCGCCAACTTCGGTTGGTTCACTGTCGACAATAGAAACCTGCCAGTTTTGTCTTTCTGCATATTTTTCATACATTCTGAGCAAATCACCGGCAAATAAGGAAGCTTCATCCCCACCAGCTGCTCCTCTGATTTCCATAATAATATCCTTGTCATCATTAGGATCTTTTGGCAGCATTAAAATCTTGATTTCATCTTCCAGTTTGTCAATATCCTGCTCTAAATCTTCATTTTCGTCTTTGGCCATTTCTACCAAATCAGAATCATTTTCATTAGCAATAATATCCTTGTTATCAGAAATCTCTTTTTTATCAGCCTTATATTTGCGGTATTTTTCAACTACATCTCGCAAATCTGCTTCTTCTTTAGAAACCTCCATGTACCTTTTAGTATCATTGATAACTTCTGGGTCAGCCATCATTTCTTGTAATTCATCATAATGAGCAACAAGACTTTCAAGCTGTGCCATAATCTTATCCATGTTGTTCTAATCCCTTCCTATCTTTCTTGCTCCGGGTGAAAATAATGAAACCGACAAACCGGGTAATAACTTTCATCCCCGCCAATTTGAACCTGTTCGCCTTCATAAACCGGTTTACCATTGTGTATCCGCTGATTCATTGTAGCCTTTCTACCGCAGTAGTGGCAAATCGTTTTGATCTCTTTTATTTTATCAGCAAAAATTAATAAATTCTTGGTTCCTTCAAATAAATTATTTTGGAAGTCGTTTTTTAAGCCAAATGTCATTACCGGAATACCTAAATCGTCCACTATTTGTGCGCATTCCACCACATGATGACGCTCCAAAAACTGAGCTTCATCAACAAACACGCAGGCAATCGCGCCATCTCCACGTGCTTTTTCCTGCTCATTCAACTTTTTTATATAAGCAAAAATATCAAAATCATGGTCAATTGGAACTGCATTTCTGTGAAGTCCAATTCTTGAGGCCACAGTTCCAACTCCACTACGGTTATCAATACCGCTTGTTAACAAAGCGATTTTACGACCTTGAGCTTCATAGTTATGAGCATCCTTTAGTATCTCCAAAGTTTTGCCACTGCTCATCGTGCCATACTCAAAAAATAATTGTGCCATTTTTGCTCCTTTGATTCATTTAAATTCACCTAACTAATCTAGTATAATGTAAAAATAAAATATGTGTAGTTAAATGGTTAAAAACTCGTTTTCAGTTTGTGGCTATGCTATAGTTGATAATGATTTTAAAGTGAGGGAAGAAAATGAGTTTTAAGTCTGTAATAGCAAAAAGCGCGGGTAAATCAAGTTACTGGTTTTTACATAATGTGTTAAAAGGCGGTACCAGTTTTCCTGGCAAGTTGGCAATGGACCTGGATCCTGAAATTTTAAAAACACTGGCTGAAGGATATGAAACTGTTATTGTTACCGGTACAAACGGCAAAACCATGACTACAGCTTTAATCGTGGCTGCACTAAGAGAAAAATACGGCGATGTTTTAACCAATCCATCGGGTTCCAACATGCAACAAGGAATTGTGACGGCCTTTTTAGCACACAAAAAGAAAAAATCTTCAAGACCAATTGCAGTGTTAGAAGTTGACGAAGCAAATGTCAAAATGGTGACGGAACTGCTTCATCCCAGCGTTTTTGTTTTAACCAATATTTTTCGCGACCAAATGGATCGCTACGGTGAAATCTACACTACCTACGATAAAATTGTTGAAGGAATCAAACTGGCACCCGAGGCTACTATTATTACCAATGGTGATGCCAGTATCTTTTCTTCAGTCGACTTGCCTAATCCTAAAATTTTTTACGGTTTTAAATTACCTAGAGATGAGCCGCAAAATGACAGCAAGGCTCCTGTCAACACGGATGGCATCTTATGCCCTAAGTGCGATCATATCTTGCATTATCATGAACGAATTTATGCCAACTTGGGAGATTTTTTCTGTCCTAACTGCAACTATCACAGACCCGAATTAACATATTCTGTTAACAAAATTATTGAGCAGTCACCTAATAAACTCAAATTTCAAATGGGCAAAAAGGAATACGCAATCAACATTGGCGGCACTTACAATATTTATAATGCTCTAGCTGCCTATTCTGTGGCACGTTATTTTGACCTGAGTGAAGAAGAAATTGCTCAGGCTTTTGGAAAAAACAAGCGGATTTTTGGCAGACAAGAATTAATTAAATATGAAGGAAAAGAGATTGACCTGATCTTAGTTAAAAATCCGGTTGGTCTAGATGAGGTGCTGCACATGCTTAACACTGAAAAAGATGATTATTCATTAGTAGCCTTGCTTAATGCGAACCACGCTGACGGCATCGACACTTCTTGGATATGGGACGGTCAATTCGAAGACTTAAATCACGATCAAATTAAAAAAATTTTGGTTGGTGGCGAGCGTTGGCACGACATGGGCTTTCGACTGGAAGTTGCCGGTTTTGACCCGGGTAAAATGGTTACCTGCACCGACAATGAAGAAGTAATTGCCAATCTTGCTAATTTACCAACGAAAAAGGTTTACATTTTGTCTACCTATACTGCTATGCTCTCTTTACGCAAAGCTATGGCTGAGAAAAAGATGATTAAGGCTGGGATGTAAAAAGTAGCAATAATATAAATTGAAAACCCGCAAAGTGTGTAATGAAACATTTTGCGGGTTATTTTTATTTTGTATTTTGTGCTAAGTCAAAGATCTTGACGTTGTTTTCTTGCGCTATTTTTTCGTTAAAATTGTGAGCCACTTCAATAACAATTGAAGGCAGCTGGTAAATTAAGCGGTGTACTTCATCAGCATTTTGATGATCCAGGCTAGAGGTAATTTCATCTAGTAAAAAGATCTTCTTATGACGCAGCAGTCCTCTGGCAACAGCCAGTCTCTGCGCTTGCCCACCTGAAAGATTGCTGCCTTGCTCCTTAATTTCAAAATCCAGCGCTTTGCTGCCTAGCTCTTTGTATAAACCTACCTTTTTCAAAGAAGCAACTAATTCTTCGTCTGTGAAATTTTGCAAAAGAGAAAGATTTTCCCGAATCGTTCCTGCAAATAACCAAATATTCTGTGAAATAAACACAAAATCTGAATATTTCAATTTGTGCCCGCCAAATTTCACATCACCTATTTCAATTGGAATGTATCCTGCTGTGGCACTTAGCAAAGTTGATTTGCCAACTCCCGAAGGTCCTGTAATAATCATTTTGTCGTTTTCATTTAGGCTTAAAGACAGGTTTTTAAAAATTTCCCGGTCACCACGTTTAACCGACAGGTTTTCAACAACCAGTTTATTGTCAGCGACTGGCTGTGAAATTTCTTGATTCGTTTTTGTTTCAGTCCAAGAAATCTTTCTAATTCCTTCTGTACTTTGAATTTGAGTTTCAAAATTAGTTAGCTGCCGAAAGCCACCAACCACGTGATCCGCAGTAAGAGTCAAGGTAAGAATCGTACTTACTGTGACCCCTAAGATGCTGTTTTTGGCCATCCAAAGCCCTATGAAAATCGGAGTTAAAGTTATTAATATGGCAAATAGCCAAGAAATAAACTGCAGAACATATTGGAAAGCATTCAATTGGTAATATCTTTGTTCCTCATCGTGCAAAAAATGATCAAATTTCTGCATAAATAGTTTTTTAACGCCAAAATTCATAATTTCAAAACGCCCTGCAAATAAGTCACGCGTAATCGCTAAAAAATTGGAATTAGAATGGCTCCACATGTCTGTCTTAATTTTCATCTTTTCTTTACCCATATAACTGGGAAGAAGTGACATGAAAGAAAGAGCCAAATAAATTAGACCTAAAACTGGATTAGTCATTAATACTACAACTGTAGAAGATATGACCGTCATGAGACTTTGAAAAAGCAATAAAAGCGGTTCAAAATACTTTTCTTCTATCTGTTTGGAAATACTAGTCATGTTGTTCAAAACTTCAGATGAATCCAAATTAAGATTGTTAAATGAACTGGCAAAATTTGCCCTAAAATAAATGCCTTTTATCTTTTCATTTAAAATCTGAATTGCTTTTTGCATTAACAGGCTAAATAAGAAAAGAGAAACATAAACGGTTAAATATGATAAAACTGCGGCTATGCCAAATACGATCAAACTGTTTCCATCTTTGACGTTAAGTCTGGGAATATAACCTAATATATAACCATTTAATACTCCTTCAAAAGAACTGGTAATACCAAAGATAAATAAACAAAGTATCATCCATGGATTAAGATTTTTCAAAACCCACTTTAATGTGACATTTACCTCTTTTTTGTTCATGCTTTTACCTCATCTTAGTTTAAGTTATTTAGTTTGTAATTATAGCAAGATTAAAAACAAATGACTATCAGATGTGAGTAAGAGGCCGATTTTTTCAGCTAAGTGGCTTAAATATGGTATGCAATGAACTCATTAAAAAGGACAATGGTCCTCTAGTTAAATTAAATCTTGCTAAAAAAGGTAGCTATTATGTATGATAAACATGATTAAATATCAAATGTTGTAATAATTTTGTTTGATGTCTCATAAAAGACAAAAATAGTTATTTTTTGGAGACAGATATGATGGATGAAAATTTATTTAAATTTTTAAAAGCAATTAATAACTGTAATTCAATTTCAGAAGCAGCTAAGTTTTTATTTGTAAGTCAGCCATATTTGAGCCGGTTTTTAAAAGAAAAAGAAAAACAATTAGGCATAGAATTAGTTGATCGTAAGCAAAAGCCAATTGTTTTGACTCCAGCAGGGAAATTAGTGGTTAAACGACTTTCACAAGAAAATGTAATTCACCAAAAGTTACAACACGAACTTAGAATTTTAAAACATAGCTATTTTCAAAGTCTTAATATTGGGTTAAACCGCGACTTGGGCACTAATATATCCTCCGATTTAATAAAATCTATTAAAAAGATTCATCCTAATTTAAGAATTTCTATCACATCTATTGAAACCGAGGTAGCAGAGAAAAAACTACTAAGTGAAGAAATTGATCTTTATTTAGGAAAAGAAATTTTTAATAGTGATTTATATTCAAAAATGATTGATAAGATCGGAGTGAGTCTTATTGTTCCAAGCTCTTCGATATTATTTGAAAAAAACTGTCGCGTTGTAAAATGGAACGAAACAAAATTTCTTAAAAGTCTTAAGAAAGAAAAGTTAATTTGTCAAAACTCAGAAAGGCTTTATAGTACAGCAGTTAATAATTATTTTTATAACAATAATATTGATATTAACTACGATATTAGTGCTCCTGACTCAACAACAATGATTCAGCTATGTCTAATGGGATTTGGGATTTGCATCGCTCCTAACTTTTTTAAAGTTGATGTATTGCAGGAAAACAAAGTAGAATATAATGTAGTACCGATTCCAACTAAAGATATATCATTTAATTTATGCATTAGTGTTAACAAAAGTAAATATAATTTATTAAAGAAAGATATTGAAAGCATTAAAGATGCAACACTTAAGAAAATAATCAATAACAAAAAATACTTGAAAAACTCAACAAATTTTTCAAGTATTTAAACTTATTTATTTCTTTTATCTAATGCATTTTTGACAGCATCTTTAATAGCATTACTTGTTACAGTTGCCCCAGAAACTACATCTACATTATAACTGTTCGCATTAACGATTCTGTCAGGCATTTTTTCAATTGCACGTGATCCGATACCCTCAGTTTCATGATTATATGGAAATTCTACTTTGGCAATTTTATTATTTGTAAAAGTTACTAATGCATATAAGGTGCCACCCATGCCTATATTGCTTTCACCTAAAAGTTGATTAGATCCTACTCGTATATTTTGATACGTATTATTATTTAATATATCGTTATTACCTAAATTATCATTTACTACAGAGGCACTAGTGTTAACGTCGTTGTCTGAAACAAGTGCCCTTTCTTTAACTACATTTTCTCCTGCTATTTTACCGAAAATTAGGCATTCAGCAAGGTTGGTTGCACCATTATATAGTCGACCAGTTAGTCCTCCAAATTCACCCGCTTCATATAAATGAGGTATAACTTGATTATCCCAATTAATTATCTGGGCTCTAGAATTTTTTTCTGCTCCACCTTGTGTATTTAAAATTGTATTTGCCAGCGGAACTGCATAATATGGCCCATTGTCAAAGGAACGCATAGTTTCAGGATTTCGATTAAATTGAATATCTCTCCCATTTTCAGCAAATTTATTAAAGTCCAAAATAGTTTGCTTTAAGGTTCTAGGATCAGCATCTATTTTTTTTGCAAGTTCTTCAATGCTATCTGCTTTGATCATAACGTTAAAAAATTCAGGTTCAGGTATATCTTCATTTTTAAAGTTATCAAATTTAGTTTGATCAAAAACTAAGTGAGGGTGTAATTGTGGGGTTGGAATTGTATAAGTATCATGATCTTTTAGGTGACCATGTTTGTTTTCTTCGTCTTCACGAAGGAATCTTCCACCGTCATCGGCCGTAATTATAATTGAACCTCTTGAAACTGATGGCCATTTCATAATCAAGTGGCCAGAACTTTTATCTGGCAAATCAACAGAAAAGCCGGAAAAGCCAAGAGCTTCATAATCGGACATATGCCATAATTTTGCTCCAATTTCTGAAACCATTTTAACACCATCTCCTTTATTATATAGGCTCCCTAAAGGCTTTAATTTTGGTGCTCCCAAAAATGTTTCAATCATATGTTTATTATTTTCGAAACCACCTAATGTCAAAACGACTCCTTTTTTTGCCTTAATTAAAACATGTTTACCCTTTCTATTTATTTCAGCACCGTAAATTGTTTGATCGTTCGGTCTTTGAATTAAATGCGTTGCAGGAGAATTTAACCAAACATCTATTTTATCAGCTCTCTCAAGAACCTTTTGACGTAATTTCTTCCATAATGCACTGTCAAAGGACCCATTATGAATTAGCAGAGCGTCCATTGCTTCATAACCAGGTTTTCCAGGATATTCTGGTACAAGACGTGGCATTGAAGGATCATTTTTCATGATTTCTAATGAGCTAATTGGCGTTGAATCAAGAAACTTTTTGAAATAATCTGGAAATTGATATTGGGCATTTGTTAAAGCCTCAAGAACGCCTTTATCCATATCATAACCATCATACAAACTTTGATAATAAGCCAAAGCTTTTTCAGGATTGTGATTGGATGATACACCCTGACCTGCATACCTAGTATTACCACCTTCATGGTAAAGTGGAGCTACATCAGTCAGCAAAACTTTAGCTCCGTTATCTGCTGCAAAACGAGCAGCTGTGGCCCCGGCGCCTCCAAAGCCTATAACTATTACGTCATAAATTCTGTCCCATTTTGGATTATTTAAAACTGTCATAATTGAAATCTTCCTTTCTTTTATACACTCATTATGTATGGAAAAAAGATTTCAGTAAAAGACCTCTTAATGTCAAAAATATAACCATATTGTTATATGTTAATTCATAGATTGATCTACCATTAAAAAGTTATAGCTATTGAAAAAAATAAATTCAACAATTAAGCAAAAATATTTTTAGAAGTTAAGTATTATAAGATTCCTAATAGGAACAATTTAATATTTATATTTATGTAAAAGTTCTTTTTAAAAATTTGCTTTCTTAACAAATCTATTGTTATCTACAATGTAATATTTTTTATTCCTAATTTTGACGGGCTCACCATATGTTTTTGCTTTTGAACCTTTTTTCAAAAGTCTCTTATTCTTGTGATCACCATATTGATTATAAATGTATGCATTATGTTTTATTTTACGGACTACAGAATCAACATTACCGGCAGCAATGTAATATTTTATGTTGCTATTGCCCTTATCATTTAGAACGTAAAAATTGCGTCCGTTGATAGTCGTTTTACCATAGGTCTTTAGTTTCGAACCAATTTTTAAAATAATTTGGTTTGCACGATTACCTGTATTGTCATAAAGATAAGCATTGTGCATCAACACTACAGTCTTTTCACTGCTTGAACCGTTATTATTGTTTTCGTCTTTGTCCTTATTTTCATCATTATTTTCCACTGGATTTGTCGGCTCAACCGAAACGGGATTAGGAGCAGGATAATTATTGTCGGTATCATCTTGTGGTGTTACTAGTTTTTTCCAAGTATAAGCACCCGGCTTAAGAGATCCACCTTGACTTTTTTGAATTAATTCAGCAGTAGTTAATTGAGGCTCGTTATTATTATTGGCTAATCGCCATTTGTTGATAAAGTTCTCTTTATTCGGTGTTTTTTCAGGATTTGGTTGCCCCAAAGCCACATCGGTACTTAATTTTGTTTTTGAACCTAAAACTAAAGTAGTTATACCTGGTGCGTATTGGTATACTACCTTGCCGTTCACAATAGCCCCCACTGGTAGAGTCAAATCATTTGCCAGCATATTTTTCATATTGGGACTTTGGGTAGTATCAAACGAACTCAAATCCAAGTAGTTGAGGCTGATCAAATAACTAAGCATATCTGCCATGTCAGTCAATTTTTCAGTATTGAAATGACTTAAATCAAGTTCAGTTAAATTAT
Organism: Lactobacillus sp. ESL0261; assembly: GCF_003693025.1. NCBI lineage: Bacteria > Bacillati > Bacillota > Bacilli > Lactobacillales > Lactobacillaceae > Lactobacillus > Lactobacillus sp. ESL0261. The sequence continues at coordinate 138,258 of NZ_REHN01000006.1, read as the reverse complement.
AATCACCATGAAACATATTTTTCATTGAAGTTACAGAACTGATATTAAGATCTTTGATTCCATCAATTTTAGTAAGATTTGCACAGCCATTAAACATAAAAGTCATATCTTTGACATTTTTTGCATTGGAAGCAAAATTACCACCAATATTTAATGATCCGTCATCACCATCTATGAACATATCCCTAAACATGTAACTCATATCAGTAACTGCAGAAGTGTCCCAGCTTGATAAATCAAGAGACTTAATTTTACTGGCATAAAACATCCCTTTCATGCTTGTACTTCTGAAGTATCAATGTTACTTAGACCATTAATCTCCGTGAGATTTATTAAACGCTCATCCTTTACAAATCGAAACCAATAGCCAAAGTCGCCTACTAGTTTTAAACGCTGGTCAAATTGGATTTTCTTTACGTTTTTTAATATATCTGGGTTCGCAAATGCGCCCGCGCCATTGTCTGTACCCTTAATTGTACCGGCACCCACTTTTAATGTGTTATTTGAAGGATCATAACTCCATTCAGGACCGTCAGTACCCCATTTGCCAGGACTTGACAGCAGTTGATTCATCTTGAGTTTGTACAGAATTTTTTTGTTTCTGAGAATCATCATCTACTCTTTTATCCAGTTCTTGATAACCAATTTTAGTAGATCCAAATGTGCTTTTATTGCCCGCTGACTGCATTTTATTTGCAAGAGTTTGGTTTGCCCTTCCCGCTAAATCATTAGCTTTGACGACGTTGTTACCAACATTAAAAAATCTAAATATTACTATCACTATGTCTTTTTTATAAAATATATTCTAAATTCATATTCATATTTTTATCCTTCTATTTAAGCTTGCATTAATCTAAATTTAGGTTTAATAATTACTATAACAAGGAAGTTTTTTATATTTATATTTTATTATTAACTCGTCCTAAAAGTTTGCATTAGTAAGTATTTAGGCAATTATTATAACAATATTATATCTTGAATTAAAAAATATATTTGATAAAAAATACATCCTTCAAAATAATATATTGTGCTATTATTGTATTATGAATAGATATTTATATAAGTCTTCCAAAAATATATATTAAATGCATACAAAGGAGAACCAAATGAGTGATCTAACAAATGATATTATTTTTTATGATGAAGATGGTTCGAATCGTACCGAGTATAGCAATATATTAATTGAGTATATACTTAATCAGTCTGATGAAAATGACAACGTTTTGCCTGAAGAGATTGACAAGATAATTAATACCTTAAATACTCCTTCAGGATTATGGGAAATATATCAAACAATTATAGAAAGAAGGAAAAAAAATCCAGAAAGTTTTCAAACTTGGGATGAGTTCGATGAAAAGGACAGCATAAATAAAGAAATACTTAACGGATATATTAACAATAACCTATTTACTACTTATGAAGTTAACAACACACAAAGTAGTAATTCACAGACCAGTAGCACGCAAAGTAATAATTCACAACCACTTAATCCACCACTTCATACAGTAAGCTCTTTTTCAATTGGAACAAATTCAAAAAACTTAAAGAATCTTTTTAAAATCAGGAATTCTTATAATGACTTCTATTACAAGTTAAAATTTGTCAATCAATTGGCTAAAGAACATGACCTAAACTATGAAGGAGCTAACCAGCAAAAAAAGATAAATAATAGATTCAAAAAACGGACACAAATAGAAATTGATGAAGTGACAAATCATGTAGCAAATAGTATTTATCCTGTTCTTATTACTATTTTAGGAATATTCACAGCAATAACTTTTTCTATCTTTGGTGGAATAGTCACAATAAACTCTATTTCGTCCAATTTGAAAATTTCTTCCAAAAACCCACAAAATTTAGGTAACTTGTTAATCGGTGCAGCCGTATTAGGCTTGCTTTTGTTTGGAAATATAACTGTATTATTCGCTGGTATAAGTAAAGTCACTAAAAGAGACTTTAAACTACCCCTATTACTCAATATCATAGTACTAGCTACATTGACAGTTATGTTTTTAATAGGTTATATATTTATTTTCACTGTCAATGGTAAATGGCAGTGGAATAAGAATATTGTTCCATTGCCAAGCGGAATTTCTTGTATTGGAGTTGTATTATTAGTTTACATAGGTATATTTATTTTTTACAAAATTTATAGACATAAAATTTTTAAACAAAAATAGATAACAAAAAACTCAGTTTCTTAAAAATATTATTAATGATGCAATTTCATAAAAATATACTTATATAGAAATTCATTCATTGGTGAAAATATGTGTATAAATATTTTTGTTTTTTTCTTATTAAATAACAGCCCTGGTATGCTAGTATTTGCTAGGATTAATTTTTTTAGCCTAGTTAAAATGGTCACCTAATATTAGATTAAAACCTGAAAAAGCTTGAACATTTTTGTCTAGATAAAAAGCTGTAGTACATAGAATGGTACTGCAGCTTATTTTATTAACTTAAATGAAGGGTTAAGATTCATACTTTTTTGAATTTTAGCAAAATTCGCTATAAACTCATCGATTGCTATGTGCTTTAGATCGTAATAGCGTGATTGTTTGTAACCAACATCCTTCATTACTACACGATTAGGTTTATCAAGTATATACACTCCCGTTAAGATTTTTCTTGATTTATCTGAACAAGCATTAATTGCTTTAAAAGCACATGTGGTGATGTTCTTAGCGTATTCAATTCTATTGTTAGTTTTAACGCCTTTAAATATATCTTTTAGCCCTTTGATTAAATCAGCTTTATGTTGCCCTGATCGAACAGCAAAGACGCCTAAATCACGTTTAAGAAAAGTTCTTACATCTTCTTTATATTCCTCCTTTTGGTTAAAACTTTATTTTTTAACCACAGTTTGTAGTCCCATCCAAAATATGAAGTCTTTTTTACTAGTACTACTGTTTAATTTAACATTTCTTAAACAACTTTCAATTTACTTAGTATCCCTTTAAATCACTTAAAAATTAACGTTTTCCATTAACCAACTAAACCAATTTAGCTAAATATTTAAGATTAGCCCACTTGCACGTCTGCTTAAAAATATGAAGTCTAATATGAAGTTTTTTAGCCCACTTTGAGCTAGTTTCAGAAAATTTGAAAAAACAAAAATGCCTTTATACCAGTGTTTAAACCACCTGATATAAAGGCAAAAATGTAATTATTGGGATATCCGGGCTCGAACCGAAACATGCAGGAACCAGAAACCTGTGCCTTACCATTTGGCTATATCCCAGTGTTAAATCACCCGCACGAGAATTGAACTCGTAACTCCACCTTGAGAGGGTGGCGTCTTAACCATTTGACCAGCGGGCAAAATCAACAGTAATTATTATGCTTGAAGAGACGGTTATTGTCAAGTACTTTCAGTTCAAAAACTAAATTTAACTAATAAGGTTTTTTAGCCCAAAGAAAAACTTTCGGAAAGCTTTTCAATCCGGAAGTTTTTTATTATTGCCCATATTTTTGACCAACTACACTTTTTTGCAATTTTCTTCAACTACTTTGTGCAAATGAACAATTAAGTATATTTTCTCCTGTTTAGTAATCCTCAAGTTAATTTTTTTCCTAATAAACTCATCGAAAGCATTAATAATTTCAACTTCCTTGGGCATTTTTGCAGCCAGGTCTTGATATAGTCCCTCTTGATCTTCATCTGAAAACAGTTTGTTTTCATAAACTCTTTCACAAAAATAATTTAGATGAGTCAAAAAACGCGAGTAAGTGAAAGTATTTTGGTCGATTTTTCCCCCGATAATCCTTTGAGCTATTTTTTCGAGACTACTTACCAAATCAGCTATTTCCCTGTTTTTCTGTTGGTCACCAACGTCAACTTCCGCATCCACAAAATGTAAACCAATGCCTGTTGCTTCGCTATTTGGTAACGAAACATGCATTTTTTTATTAATCAAATTAACTGCAAATAATCCTATCTGATATTCATTTCTATGGTGAAGTAAGACGTCAGGATAGTTGAAATTTTCACCTATATTTCCCTCTTTAACTCGCTTTACCACAAAAGAAATATGATCAGCTAACGATAAATAAAGGTAATCTTTAACCTTGATTTGATATTTATCAGCGGCAAAATCTATTATTTCCCTAACAATATTTAGATAAGTTTCATCTATTGTACTGGCTAGCTGAATAAAGTTTTTTAGCATTTTATTATCGGTTAAGACAAAAATCTTTTGAATTTCAGCTTTTTTAACAGGATAACCAATTGCTTTATGGTAGCCTATGCCCTTGCCCATTAGGATACACTCTGCACCTGATTCATCTAATGCCAAAATAAGCGAATTATTCAAAACTTTTAGCACTTTCATCAGCTCACCGCCTAATTGCATACAATTGCTTAGTTGACCAATCCGTTATTTGCAATAACTTTTTGGTACCAGTAAAAACTGTCCTTGGGAATCCGACGTAGATCTTTTAGATCATTGTCAGTTCTATTGACGTAAATAAAGCCATAACGCTTTTTAAATCCCTGATGTGAACTTAACAGATCCATAACTGACCAAGGACAATAACCGATTAGTTTTACCCCATCCTGAATTGCATCATAACAAGCCCGGATATGATCTGCAAGATATTTTATGCGGTATTGATCATGAATCTTGCCATCCTTTGCCATAATGTCTGGAGTACCTAAACCATTTTCAGTAATAATCATTGGTAAACGAAACTGACGATAATATTCATTCAGTACAATTCTTAAGCCCATTGGATCGATTTGAGCACCATATTCCGTTGCGGACAAGTTAGTATTTTTTTCGATCTTAAAATAGCCATACAGATCAAAATCCACATCATTTTTCCTTGTACCAAATGGGTGCTTAGCATCGCTCGGCAAGTAACTGGCAACGAGCGTACGGTAATAATTGACTGCTATGAAGTCAGGCCGAGCATCCCGTAATACTTGCTCATCTTGATCCTGCATTGATGGCAAAATGCCAATTTTTTTAAGGTAATTGCTATAGTACCCAGGATATTGACCATGACAATACATTTCTAGGGCATAATTAGTTTTAAAATTGTCATTCATTTTAGCAGCCCAAACATCAAGTGGCTTAGTAGATGCCGGATAAGTCATGGTGGATGATATTGCTGGTCCTATTTTACCGTTTGGCACCATCTTATGACAATCTTGCATAACGTAGGCACTTGCTACAAACATATTGTAATCCATTTGAGCTCTGACACGTTCTTTATTCTTGGCTTTAACATGATACATATTTAAGCGCTCATCTACACGAACCATCAGGTTTTGCTCATTGATTACCTGCCAGTTCTTGACTCTGTCACCAAATTCTTTAAAACATATTTGGGCGTATCTTCTAAAAGCAGAAATGCAAGACCTGTTTTCCCAGCCGTTATATTTTTCTACCAAGGCCAGAGGCAAATCAAAATGATATAGAGTAACAAACGGCTCAATCCCATTTTTGATTAGGCTGTCAATCACTTTATTGTAAAAGTCTATCCCCTTTTGGTTAACCTGACCATCACCATCAGGAATAATTCTCGCCCAGGCAATGGAGAAACGGTATACTTTAAGACCTAATTCTTTCATTAAAGAAATATCTTCTTGATAATGATGGTAAAAATCACTGGCTACTTTTGTGTCAGCTTGCTCGGGACCAGCATGAAGAAAAGAATTATAATCTGCAACTGATTCTCCCTTACCATCTTCGTTCCATCCGCCTTCAATTTGAAAGGCTGATGAGGACGCACCCCATAAAAAGTCTGAGTCAAATTTTTCCATATTTACTCCTCTATTTAATCATTTTTTAGACTTAGATATTATGAATTTGATAACAGGTATAACAACTGATCGTTATTAGTGACGTTATCCTTGTTTGTCGAACCAATGGCTGCATAGTTTTTCGAATTAGTCACTACAACGGTCGTGGTTAAGTCATAACCTGCCTGCTCAATCTTTTGCATGTCAAATGAAACTAGCAGTTGCCCCTTCTTGACATGATCTCCATCCTGAACATGCTTTTCAAAATACTGTCCATTTAGTTTTACTGTGTCTATGCCAATATGGATCATCATTTCAATTCCATTGTCTAATATTAAACCAACTGCATGTAAAGTAGGATATATCATGCTGACTGTGGCATCTGCAGGAGCTAAAATTTTTCCTGAAGCAGGTTGAACTGCAATACCTTTACCCAAAACTCCGGATGCAAAAACTTCATCTGAAACCTGAGCTAGAGGTATCGTTTTACCTTCAACAGGAGAATTTACAGATAAGTCGCAGTCATCTGCAACTAAATCTTCATCAATGGTTTTAGCAGGATTTTCTTTCTGATTATCCTCAATCTGGTCAGTTTTTGAACTATTTTTTTCTGCTGGAGCTGCATCACTAGGTAAATCATTAAAACCTAATATAACTGTTAAAGTGCAAGCTCCACCAAAGGCAATTAAACAACCCAAAATGTAACAAATGAAAGCCTTAGTTCCGGCAGAAGCATATACGGGAATGGTCAAGACACCTTGATTTGCAAAAGCATTTCCGTAAGAACCTCCCCAGCCCATCAAAGCACCGCCTAATGCACCACTAATTACTGCATAAACCATAGGCTTTTTCAGACGCAAGTTAGCACCATAAATAGCCGGCTCGGTAATACCAAACAATGCAGTCACTGTAGCTGAAGCTGCAACAGTTTTCAGATTTTTATTTTTAGTTTTGAGAAAAACTCCCAAAGCAGCACCAGCTTGTGAAAAGTTTGCTGCACCGGCAAAAGCGAGCAGGTTTTGTCGTCCTGTTTTAGCAACATCGTTTATACCAATTGGAATGATTGCTCTGTGAGCACCAAAAATAACAAGTACACACCAAATACCACCAACAAAGGCGCCCAATAAAATCGGACTCAAATTCATGATATAGTGATATGCCCAGTTAACAGCGTTACCAATATAAATACCAATTGGGCCGAAAATCATTAAGGTTGCCGGTACCATTATAAGTAAAGACAAAGTTGGTACCATAATTATTTTGAGCACATCCGGCATTATTTTTTTAACAAATTTTTCAACGTAGGCCAGTACAAAAACTGCTATGATGATGGGAACAACCGAGGAAACATAATTTGCCTTGGTAATTCCGATCCCAAACAGCGTTACTGCTTTGTTTCCCGTCATCAACTCTACCAAAGTGGGATAACATAGCGTTGCTCCCAGAGTCATAGCTATGTATTCATTTGTTTTAAAAACTTTAGCAGCCGATCTAGCCAAAATCACTGGCATAAAATAAAATAAAGCGTCTGAAGCGGCATTCAAAATAATATAAGTATTAAATGTCTTTATATCAACGTGATAGACATTTAAGCCAATTAATGCTGCAACAGCCAGGATACCCTTTAACATTCCCGAAGCAGCAATGGCCGGAATAGTTGGCGTAAAAATAGCAGTTACAACATTTAAAATCTTTGTACCAATACCAACTTTTTTGTCTTGCTCATCATTTTCGGTCTCAGTAGTTCCGAGCAGAGGCATGATTTCATCATAGATTGCTTCAACTTTATTACCTAAAACAACTTGAAATTGACCGCTGGCCTCTACGACCTGAATCACTCCCTCTATACTGGAAGCTTTATCCGTACTAGCTTTACTTTCGTCTTTTAAAACAAATCTCAATCTGGTAAAACAATGAGTTAAACCAGAGACATTTTCTTTTCCACCTACACCATCTAAGATTTGTAGCGCGATTTTATGATTATCCATAATTTTCCTTCTTTTATTTCAATAAAAAAGACCAAACATACGTAAATAAAACCGTTAATCTCGGTTCTTAATTACATACATTTGATCTTGCCTGCATTACCAGTAACACGTCAAATAAAAGTTCTTTTATTTTACAAACTTAAATCTAACATTAGAATTCCATTTATGCAAGCGATTACATCAAATTTACCATTAAATCTGTTTTTTAACATTTAAAATTTCATTCACACTTATTTGCAAAAATAAATCAATGAATTGTATATAATAGAGTAAGAAACTTTGAACAAAGGATAGTTTATATGATTGACTACTCAAACACCCAAAATTTAATTGAATCAATGGTTACGGAACGCATTGTACCGGGCGTTAACTATGCTTTTATAAAAAATGAACAAGTTTTCACTTCAACCGTCGGCTTTGCAAGTACCTATCCGACAGTTACGCAACTTAGCCCGTTTGCTATTTATGATTTAGCCAGTCTGACCAAAGTAATTATTACTGAAAATATTTTTCTCAAATTATATCAAGACGGACAGCTCAATTTTACTGAACCACTGCACGACTTTATTCCTGAATTTAAAGATGAACGTGTCCGCCTTTTTCATCTGCTTACTCATACCAGCGGAATACGTGGCTGGATTGAAAAGCGCGATCAGTTATCTCGCGACGAATTAATCAATGCCATCATTCATTTACCCGTCACAGACGAGTTTGAACATCAAATGCGCTATGCCGATACGAATTTTATCTTGTTGGGGTTGGTTGTTAAAAAAATATTTGGGCAACCAGTTCAAGAAGTTGGTCAAAAATTAATAATTGAGCCTTCTGGTTTGGAAAATACGACATTCAATCCCCCTAAGGAATTATGTGTCCCAACTGCTGTTTACCAAGGAAAAGTTTTGCAAGGAGAACCGCACGATCCTAAAGCACGCCAGCTTGGTAGTGATTGCGGTTCAGCAGGACTCTTCTCCACAATGAATGACTTGGTTAAATTAAGTAAAGGTTACTTGGGCTTGGATAAACACATTCTACCCTTCAGTCAAGAACTTGTCGCAATGTTATTCGATAATAAAAATCCGGCGGGTATCAAGCCACGCTCATGGGGCTGGGACTTGCGCTTTGATCCTCAGTTGCACTATCCGCTGATTCTGCATACCGGCTTCACTGGTGTTCTGATGCTTCTTGACCGTGTGAAAAAGTCGGGCTTAATTCTTTTGACCAATCGAATCCACCCTACTGGCCATAATCAAGTCTTTCTAACTATGAGAGAAAGAATTATTCAGAGCTTTTTAAAAGAAAACGATCAGTAAAAAAATAGTTTAATCGCATTACAGCTGAAGTTGACACTCCTTTTCAAAATTAGCTTGTAGTATACTGGTAGAAGAAGACAGCATTTTACTCCCAGTTCGTTGATATCGGTTCTGCCAGTAAAGCAATAGTTTTTTGTTATAAGGAGTGAAAAAATGAAGAAGAATAAACGCATAATCTTTGCAACGATTGCCGCTTTAAGTCTGGCTGCGCCAATGACTGCAGTCTTTAATCTAGACAATGTTCAAACTGTTTCAGCCAATCACCAAGGAACCAAAGTTTGGCTACAATATGGTACTTTAAAGTACGCTTTAAGAGGACCATCAGGTCGAGTTTACCCTGCTGGTACTAAGGTTGTACGTGAAGTTAGCGACGATGCTAAACCACCTATTTCAATGCACGGTAGATCATTCTATTTAACATTATTAATTGGCGGATTACCTGGTATGGAAACCTTACAAGACTTCGGTGGTGGCAAAATTGCCGAGACTTATGTTAACTATGAAGACTGGAATGAGATTGATTATCCTGCTGACGAGGTAGTTCTAGTACAAAATACCGAAGATCCAACTGATCTTGCGTCCAGAGATTTTCACCCCGTAGATAGCAATAACCCTGATGTGCCAGTAGCAAATACGGATGCACTTGATGCAGCTTTTGCTGAATACACAAGTCACCTCTATCATTGGAAACATATGTCAACTGCTGATAATAAGTGGGGAGATACCATTAATCAGCGCTATAGTGCAGCCAAAGCAATGGGCGTTCCACAATCAACCGTTGATGCCTTAACTAAAGAGATTAATGATGCAGTTGCAAACTATAAGAAGACTGGTCACCTCGTAAGTGGTAATTCAAACTCTGGTAACTCTAGCAGTTCATCTAATAGCAATAGTGACTCTACTACGGTCACTCCAGCAAAGCACAAGTTCAAGTCACGTTTTGTAAAGTTGCGTAAAGCGTCATATCAGTACACACACAAAGGCAAACGTGTTTCGAAGAAGAAACTCAAGAAAGGCGCGATTGTCAAAATCAACGGCAAGACCTACCGTATTAAGAAGAAGACTTTCTACCGAATTGGTAAAAACCGTTACATCCGTAAAGTGAATGTTGCCAAGAATTAAATTAGCTAAAAGCAAAACCTCGAAACTGGATAAGTTTCGGGGTTTTTATTATCAAGGAAAACAAAAAAGGACAATTCTTTACCCACTGAGTTAAAAATTAATCCTTAATAAACTTACGCTATTAAAATTTAAAACTTATTTAGCACTTTTTACGATTTGGCCAAAAATGATAGACAAGGTCAACTACTGCTTGAGCCAGCATACCGCCTGCCATCCAGTACATCCCCATCATCATATTGCCGGTAAAGGTATAATAAGCGGTAATAGCGTAAACGACTACCCACAAAATTTTGAAAAACAAATTATCACACATCATTTGTAAAAAAACTCCCTTCAATTCATTTCAAATTATACCTTTTTTTAGACAAAAATTGGGGCTATTTTTAGTTATTTAATCACTTAAAAGTTGTTTTGCCAAAATTATTTACAATAAATGTTATTATATAAAAATGTTTACATTCGTAAGCGTTAATAAACTTTTTGTAAAATAATTTTTTTGATGAAAGCATTTTACCGCTTTTTATCTGTTATGTAATTTAATTACTTTTGCAACCATAAAAAAGAACTTTAAGCACAGTAGTTTAAAGTTCTTTTATTGTTTTAAAAATAATTAGAAACGGTAATCAATGCGCATGATTGTGGTATTAGTTCAAAGCTAATCTTACCATCCTTTATTTTTAGGCTATCCGCTTTTACCTGTGAAGCAGCACGCAATTTCTTAACTTGATCCTTGTTAACATAGGTTGGTTCACCCATCTCTTGCCACAATTTCTTTGGATTAGCATGATTTTTATCAATTCTTTTTATTTCGCAGGTACCACTAATTGTTTTATCTAGATTTATTTCCAACTGCTCTGTTTTAATTGGCTTTTTTGGTACATTATGATTATATGCTACGATCTGAAGGTCATTACCTTTTTGGATAGCTAAAATTTCTGCAGTTGCATTATTATTATCTTCAACCTTAATTCTTTGGTAGCCTAAATTATGGAATATTTCAAATAATCTATAAACAGGCTTTTCTATGCCATCAACTGTTTGCATTCCAAAACCGCCGTGAAAAATACCGGGCTTTTGCGACTGTTCTTCAAAAATATCAGAAAATGTCCAGTAAGAATAGCCATCAACTAGTCCATCATTATCTGCTAAAGTTTTGGCTACCATTGCTGCCCCGTAAGGTGTATCATGAGCGGAATCACCAACCATTGCTGAAACACTCCATTCTGTATAAAAGAGTGGATAGTTTTGAGCTTCTTCTCTTGTTTTGGTAGTCATAGATTTTAATATCCCTCGAGAGTAATCTTGTGGAACCCCGTTAGTCTTCTTGAAGAATTCATCGATATCCATGCCACTTTCCCACAACGGATCATCTGTCGGATAATGATGTGTTGAAATGAAGTCTAAAGGCAACTTGTTTTCCTGACAAAAATCAATCATATCTGGTACCCATGAATTGTAAGATGTTGCAGGACCACCAAAGCGCAATTTCTCATCAATCTTCTTGGCAGCTTTTACAGTTATTTCATACAAGTGGAAATAATCTTCTTTGGTACCTGAGAAAAATATTGGCAAATTAGGTTCATTCCAAACCTCAAAATACCATGATTCCACTTCCTCTTTACCATAGCGTTTAATAATATGCTTAATAAACTTGTTTATTAAATCCGTCCACGCCTTATCATATTTTGGCATAGAGTTATTGCCACCATAAGGAAAGATTTGATTCTTTTTTGAAGCCAAGCAGGTTGGCATAAAACTTAATTCTACAAAAGGTTTCATACCAATTTTGAGTAAAAAATCATAAATCTTATCGATATTAACAAAATTATAAGTGATTCCTTGCGATTTCCCGTCAAAACCAAAATTTTCAATACAGACACTCATTTCATCGTCAAACAAACCATGAAAACGAACATATTTAAAACCGAGTTCCTGATGAACCTTGATTAATTGCTCTTGATAATCAGCTCTCAATGCAGTATATGCATGACTGCTGCCGACACACATTTCCCAATAATGTGGGAATGGTGTTTTCGAATTTGAATTTATTTTGAAATTTAGAGAATTCATAACTTACCTTACCAAAACTAGATATTTGAACCATTTGATTCTATTACTTGCTTATACCAATCAAAAGAAACTTTTTTCTTGCGGTTAAGTGTTCCTTTACCATTATCATCCAGATCAACATATATAATTCCATACCGTTTTGACATTTCGCAAGATCCAGCACTTATTAAGTCTATGCAACCCCATATCAAGTAACCTAAAACTTTTACACCATCTTCGCAAGCTTCACCAACCTGCTTAATATGTTGCTTTAAATATTCAATTCTATAATCATCATGTATTTTGTTATCTTTAGTTATATAATCTTTTGCTCCTAGACCATTTTCTACAACAAAAAGAGGAATCTGATATCTATCGTATAATTCATTTAAAGCTATTCTTAACCCAATTGGATCATATTGCCATCCCCAATCACTGGATTTCAGATAAGGATTTTTAAAAGATAATTTAAGATTTCCTGATGTCATTTTTTTACCCTCGCTAGATTTTGGATCAAAAGCAATCATGGATGAGTAATAACTAATGCCTAAGAAATCGACAACTCCTTCTTTTAAAATTTCTTTATCGTTTTGCCTAAAATCAATTTGAATATTATTTTCCTTTGCAAATCTTGCAAAATAATCAGGATATTGTCCTCGAATTTGTACATCGCTAAAGAACAAATTATTTTGATTAGCTTTTAAATTTGCTAAAGCATCTTCAGGCTTACAAGTACCGGGATAACTCTCAAAACGAGCAATCATCCCTCCAATTTTTGCATCTGGAATTATTTGGTGACATTTTTTAACAGCTAATGCACTAGCCAAAAATTGGTGATGGGCTGCTTGGTACCTAGTTTCAATATTATTTTTAACATTATCCGCAACTATTCCACCACTGGTAAAACCACTCATTTCAAGAACGTTAATTTCATTAAAAGTAATCCAATATTTTACTTTGTTTCTATACCTTCTAAAAACTACTTCTGCAAAATGAACAAATTGATCTATTGTTTTACGGGAAAGCCAGCCATTTTGCTTTAATACGAGATTTAGTGGCATTTCAAAATGGGACAATGTAATCATAGGTTGAATATTATATTTTAAACACTCATCAAAAACTTTATCATAAAATTTTAGTCCTTCTTCATTTGGTTCAACGTCATTGCCATTAGGAAAAATTCTTGACCATGCAATTGAAGTCCGAAACATTTTAAAACCTGCATCTGCCAACATTTTTATATCGCTCTTATAATGATGGTAAAAATCAATACCATTTCTTTTAGGATATCTACCTTTTTCATCATCCATAGCGAATTCTATGTCTGTTCTTGTCACTAAATTATTCGAAGGACCTGAATTTCGTTCAGTTTCCGGTATAAATTTATCAATATCTGCCGTTGACCAACCCTTTCCTTTTTGTAAAAAAGTGCCTTCTGTTTGATTAGCAGATACCGCTCCACCCCATAAAAATTCTTTAGGAAACTTTACCATAAATGTCACCTTCTTTTATTAGTTATTCTTTTTACTTTTTTCTTTTGCCAATAATTGTTTTTCATAAATTTTGAAGAATGGATAATATAAAATCGCTGATGGAATAACCATCAAGTAATCCCAAATTGCATTTTGCCATTTTAATCCTTCTAAATATCTCTGAAATCCTAAAGGCATCATTGGAGGTATTAAAATCCAAGGAACTTGAATAAATCCACTTTTATATCCTAAATATGTTAGGAACATAATAATAGGGACACTTAAAACATACGGTATACATAAAATCGGATTATACATAATAGGCATTCCAAAAGCTACAGGTTCATTGATATTAAATAATCCTGGAATTAATGAAACTTTGGATATTGATTTAATTTGTTCTGACTTTGATCTTAAGCCCATCAGAACTAGTGGCAAAGTATTGCCGGTTCCGCCTACCATTGACAGACCAGCATATAAAAACACAGGATAAAATTGCATGGGATGCCCAGCTCCATGTGCCGCTGCATTCATCGCTATTGCTTGCACAGACAAAGGGAAAACAATTGATGAAATCAACATAGTTCCGTGAATACCAAAACACCATAAAATAGAAGCCAAAGTACAAAGTATTATCATTCCTGGTACTGAAGTTAAAGTCTTAAGTGGATAAGATAAAACCGCAGTAAAACCAGAAGCAAGAGTAAACTTTCCATTGGTTAAGCAAGATACTGCTCCTACTAAAACAGAGAAGAATATTGTGCTAAATAATAAAGGTAACAAAGCAGAAAAACTCTCCCCCAAGAAAGGAGGTACAACATCTGGCATTTTTATTCGAATATTATGTTTTTGAAAATACTTTTCTATTTGCACTGACAAAAATGCAACAAAAAATCCTAAAAACATTCCCTGAGTGCCTAAAAATGTCATATCAATACTTGATTGACCAGTTTTTCCAACAGTAATAGTTCCAACAGTCAAAAAGAAGCAAACCAGAGCATCCAAAATATTCATTAATGGGGCTTTTAATTTTAGAGTTTTAGCATAATTATATGCTAACAATGAAACTACCCATAATGACATAAGATTCATGGTAAATTGATAAATATAATTTAGGGAAGTATAAACTATATTTTTTTCTGAAACAATTTTTAATAAATTTGGTCCTAAGAATACCATTAGAATCTGAGCTACTGAGCCAACTAATATAATCCCCATAGTGCCCATCATAGCAGCTTGAAGAGAAGACAAAAACTTATTTTTCCCAACTTTTTCGCCCCATTCTTGAAGTTTTTTCATAAATGGGTTATCTAGCAATCTTTCCATAAATATCCTCCTAGATAATACAAATCATAAAATTCCTTAATGTCATGATTTTACTGATCAGTTATCTAAATTCTAAATAAAATTTTTTCTGTTAACTATATATAAAAAACAGAATATTTATGTTGATTTCACAGATTTTAACGAAAAAAGAAAACACGAAAAAATGCCCTTATCTGGTATTAGAACGGTATTTTGCTGGAGAAATGCCAAAGTAATGTCTGAAAATTTTATAAAAATAGGACGCATTTTCATATCCTACTCTGGTAGCAATCTTTTCGATTGGTGCCTTAGTGTAAGTCAAATATTCTGCAGCTATATTTACTCTTTGCAACTGAACTAATTTAATAAACGACAATCCAGTTTCATTCTTTAAGTAATCTGATAAATAATTTGGATTAAAGCCAAAGTGCTGTGCCATTTGCTCCAATGTGATATCAGAATAATTTTTCTCAATATAAAGTAACAAAGAGAGCAAATTATTATTTTTCTTTTTTGAATCAGTTACTTGAGCCTCACGATAATAAGTTTTTCTGATCAGCAGGGAAAACATAGTCAACATTTCTAATTTAATGATCTGATCGGACTGAATTTTATTGTCATAATATTCGTCAATGATATCGTAAATAATATCAGTAATTTTGGGGTCATGGTCAATCTCGAACAGACTATATCGACCTTCACCATGATCTTCGTCAGATAATAAAGAAAAAAGTAAGTTGGAAATTGAAATACCTTTGCCCTTTGATTGCAAAAAATTAAGTTCATTTAAAGAGAAAGCAGACGTACGCAATTCAATATTTAAAACTACACCATTTTTACCAATTGGTTCTACTTTGTGAGGAGTTTTGATACCGATAAAAATCATGTTATCCTGATTAACTTTAATACGCTCATGCTCAGTTACTACGACACAATTACCTACCAAAGGAATGTTGATTTCTACATAATCATGTATATGAAATGGAATATATGATTTTACGGGTTGAACAGAAATTGTGATAGAACTACTGTTTAATACAAAGTTATCAGAATAAGTATTGAAGAACTCATAAACAGGCTCACTATTGATATGACCAGCAATTTTCAATTTAAATTCATCTGATTTAAAATCTTGCAACATCGTGTTCCAATCGCGAAACCCATTATTCTGACGTAACATTTGGATTATTTTTTCGTGCATTTTGATACCTTTAATTTATGAAAGAGATTCTGTGAAATAAACAGTTTTATTATGTAATTTAACAATAGTTTGCTTTTTTACATTAAGTTAAAATGAAGAACAAAGCAAGACTTTTCTAAATTTGGGAGGAAAATATGACTGATTTAACTCAAAGTCCGTATAACTTATCAGCTGCAGAGATCGCTTTTGTCAAAAATAAAATAACTAACATGTCTCTTGCTGCTAAAATAGGACAGCTTTTCTTTGTTATTGGTGAAGATGAAGATAAAAAAGATTTAACTAAATTTATTCAGAAATATCAGCCTGGTGGTATTATGTATCGTCCTGATAAAGCTCAAAAATTGCAACGTGAAATAGCAGTTTCGCAGAAAGCAAGTCAAACTCCCCTTTTTGTTGCTGCCAACTTGGAAGCAGGTGGGAATGGATTATTAGGCGAAGGAACATGGTTCGGCAGACCTTTGCAAATTGCTGCTACCAACAACGAAAAGAATGCATATAATTTGGGTTATGTATCGGGCTATGAGGCTAAACAAGTCGGTGGCAACATGGCTTTTGCACCAATTGTAGATCTTGATTTAAACTTTCGTAACCCCATAATGAATGTAAGAACATATGGCAGCAATAAAGAGCGTGTGCTTAGAATGTCAGATGCACAAATCAAAGGTTTTAATGCTAATCATATTATTCCAGTAGCAAAACACTTCCCCGGTGATGGCGTTGATGAGCGAGACCAACATCTTTTGAGTTCAATTAACTCGTTATCTGCTGACAAATGGATGGAATCATACGGGCAAATCTATCGTCACTTAATTCAAAATGGTTTGCCTGCCATAATGATTGCCCACATTATGCAACCAGCCTGGGAACGCCGTTTACAACCAGGTATTGAAAATAAGGATTTACGCCCTGCCTCTACTTCCAAACTGCTAACTGATGGACTTTTACGGACTGTTTTGCATTTTAATGGTCTCACAATTACTGATGCCACGCCAATGATTGGGTACAATGCAATTTTGCCACGCTTAGAAGCATTACCCGCCACCATTAACGCAGGAATCGACATGATCCTATTCAACAAGGATATCGATGAAGACTATCGGTTTGTGACTGACGCAGTCAAAAGCGGCAGAATTTCAATGACTCGACTCGACGAAGCTGTTACCAGAATAATTGCAACTAAAGTTGCACAAGGCGTGATGGATACAGAAAATAATCTTTGCGAACCTGCATCGCCAGATATTGATTTGAAACTATCTGCACATAAGAAGATGGCAAAAAAAGTAGCACAAGAATCGGTTACCTTAGTTAAAGATCGCGATAAGCTTTTGCCTATTACTCCTGAAAAATATCCTCGAGTACGGTTAGTTGTTTTAGGTGATACAGACGATGGCGGCTTTAAAGAGGGCGGAAAAGTAACCGCAAAGTTTAAGGAAAAACTTGAAGAAAAAGGATTTAAAGTTACTGTTTTTGACCGTAAAAATCTTGATTTTACAGAAGTTTTCGAAGGTGGAGTGCAATACGAAAAGGATCAATTTGACCTGGCATTTTATGTAGCTAACGTTGAAACGGCAAGTAATCAAACCACAACCAGACTTGATTGGATTCATCTAATGGCAGCTGATGCTCCCTGGTTTATGAGAAGCATCCCTACAGTTTTTGTTTCCACCTGCAATCCCTACCACCTTTTCGATATTCCAATGGTTTCAACTTATATTAATGCTTATACAGGCAATGATGTCACAATTGATGCTCTTCTAGAAAAAATGATGGGACACGACAAATTTATCGGGCAAAGCCCTGTAGATCCATTCTGTGGCCATTTTGAAACTCATTTATAAAGAGGAAAATCAATGTTAAAAATCAAAGATATTTTAGTCAACCATTATACCAAACCTCTTGGTTACGATTTAGACAATCATTTAAGAATTGAATTCAGCGCTGAAGCCGATCATGATTCAATCAATATGCAAAAAAGAATAACAATTGCTGCAAATGAACCAATTTTCGACAGTCAGTGGCAACAATACAACAATAATTACTTTGACTTTGAATTGGAGCTTAAACCGCGCACGAGATATGAAGTTACTGTTTGGTTAAAAAACGATGATACCCAAACAAGTGCAAATACTTTCTTTGAAACTGGTAAGATGAATGAACCTTTCACTGCAGAATGGATTGGTAACCAAGATAACAACATTCAAAATACACTTTTAAAGAAAGAATTTGTTTTAAACAAAAAGGTAGTAAAAGCTCGCCTTTATATTAGCGGTTTAGGAGTTTACGAAGCTTTTTTAAATAAGAAAAAAATTGGTAATGAGTTCCTTGCACCAGGTGTTACAGCCTATGACAAACTGGTACAGATTCAAACTTATGACGTAACTGAGAGGCTGAATGAAAAATCACAACAGGAACTTTTAATTTCCCTTGGGAATGGTTGGTATAAAGGCAACTTCGGTTTCGATGGCGGTAAAGATTGCATTTATGGCGACCAACAAATGGCTATTGCTGAGTTGCATATCGATTATGATGATGGCAGTAGTCAGATAATAAATACCGACGCCTCATGGCAAACTTCTGCTGGCAAAATAACCAAATCAGCCATTTATTATGGTGAAGACTTTGACGCTACCAAGAAAATAATTGATTGGCAACCAGCAATCGCATTAAACCATTCTAAAGAAATATTACAAGATCGTTTAAGTCTCCCGCTAAAAATAAAAGAATATTTACCTGTTAAAGAAATTATTCACACCCCCAAAGGTGAAACAGTTCTTGATTTCGGTCAAAATCATGCTGGTTGGCCAGAATTTTACAATCACGAATCAGCTGGCAAGGAAATTGACTTACAAATGGGAGAAATCCTTCAAGACGGCAATTTTTACCGGGATAATTTGCGCGAGGCTCGTGCTGCTTTTCACTATATTTCAAACGGTAAACAAAAATGGATCAGACCACATTTTACCTACTACGGTTACCGCTATGTCAAAGTCTCCGGCAATTCCCACCCCTTAAGAAAAGATGATTTCAGGGCAGCGGTAATTTATTCCGATCTTGAACTTACTGGTAGTATAAAAACCACTAATGCCAAAGTTAATCGCCTGCTTCAAAACGTTTTATGGAGTCAAAAAAGCAACTTCTTTGATGTTCCAACAGACTGTCCGCAACGAGATGAGCGTTTAGGCTGGTCTGGGGATGCCGACATTTTTGCCAGCACTGCCATCTTAAACATGAATGCCTATCCATTTT
Organism: Lactobacillus sp. ESL0261; assembly: GCF_003693025.1. NCBI lineage: Bacteria > Bacillati > Bacillota > Bacilli > Lactobacillales > Lactobacillaceae > Lactobacillus > Lactobacillus sp. ESL0261. The sequence goes on along the minus strand of NZ_REHN01000006.1, from coordinate 118,816 downwards.
TTAAAAAATATGCTAAAGATATGAAAATTGAACAGGCTGCACATAACGGTATGCTAACAATGTACGCGCCAGCTATGGGAAATGACAGTGGTGGTGCAGCAATTTGGGGTGATGCAGCGACTGTTATCCCGTGGACTGCCTATCAAGCAACAGCTGATCCAGCTATTTTAAGGCAAAACTATTCTAGTATGAAAAACTGGGTAGATTGGATCAGTCAAGCAACCACTACCAAGAACCTTTGGACTGGTTGCTTTCAGTTTGGTGATTGGCTGTCTTTAGATAGTGAAAACCCTGCGGTTCCTAGCGGAAAGACCGATGAAGATTATATTGCCTCGGTTTATTACGCTTATTCCAGTTGGATTGTTGCTCAAGCAGCAAAAATTTTGGGTAATACCAATGATGCTCAAAAGTATCAACAACAAGCCCAAACCATTAAAAAAGCTATCAGAGCTGAATTTATTACTAAAAATGGCCGTCTAGCAATTGATACACAAACTGCATATGCCCTAGCCCTTCATTTTAATCTGGTATCAAAAGAACAGAAAAAACGCGTTGTTAAGGATCTTGTTCAGAGGCTAAAAAAGGACAACAATCATTTACAAACTGGCTTTATTGGAACGCCCTTTATTTGTCAGGTTTTATCAGAAAATGGCAAACATAAATTAGCAACAGAAATTTTTCTCAACGAAGATTTTCCAAGCTGGCTCTATGAAGTTAATTTAGGAGCTACTACTATTTGGGAACGCTGGAACTCAGTCTTGCCAGATGGCTCAATGAATCCGGAAGGGATGAACTCTTTGAACCACTATTCAATCGGTGCCATTATGCAGTGGGCTTATCAACAAGTTTTGGGACTAAGAAAACAAACCAATGGCTATCAAAACGTGCTTTTTGCACCCCAATTTGATTACCGATTGAAAAAGATTTCAGGTCACTACCACAGTTCATACGGTGATCTCAAAATGGCTTACCAACTTGAAGCTGAGACCCAACACACTATCAAAGTCAACCTTCGCATTCCCTTTGGTCAAAAAGTGACTGTAAAATTACCTAAAGTGAAGGATAAAGTAGAAATTAATGGCAAGCGAGCATATTTACCTTTGGTATTGACTAACGGTGATTTTACAATTTCTTATGTGCCTGAAAACAGTTATATTGAATACTACAATATCAACATGCCAGCCAAACTAATAATGGGTGATCCGGATCTGGTTAAACAGCTAAGACCAATCAATACAGTTTTTGACTTTTTGCAAGATCCCGACAATCTCAAAAAATTTGGTGAAAATTCTATGGTAGAATTGAATAGTCTGTTGCCATTTATTAATATTTCAGACGAAGATTTTAACCAAATTAAGAAAATACTTGATACTACGCCAGTAACAAGTGAAAGGAAGTTTTTAAATGAAAGGCGTTCTCTTTGATCTAGATGGAGTCATTGCAGATACATCCGTATACCATTTCCAAGCTTGGAGAAAATTAATCAAAATTCATTTTAACCTTGAATTGCCAGATGAACTTGAAAAACAAACAAAAGGTGTCAGCCGAACAGATTCTTTAAAGGCAATCTTAAAATTTTTAAATATCTCCGTGTCACAAGAAAAATTTAATGAAATGACCACTGAAAAAAACAATATTTTTCGGAATTTACTAGCCAGTTTAACCCCCGCTAATATCTTACCTGGAATTAGTGAGTTAATTTCAGCCCTAAAGAAAAACAACGTTAAACTATCTTTGGCTTCTGCTAGTTTAAATGGTCCATTCATTTTGGAAAAATTACAGTTGACAGATGCATTTGATGCTATTGCAGATCCAAGTAAAGTTGCTGCTGGTAAGCCAGCACCAGACATTTTTATTGCTGCAGCTGAAGCAATTAATCTTAAACCACAAGATTGCGTAGGTATTGAAGATTCAATTGCAGGTATCACTGCTATCAACAAGTCAGGTGCTTTATCAGTTGGCGTTGGTTCTAAAACGGATCTAAAAGATGCTAAATTACTTTTTCCTAAGACAGCAGCATTAAATTATGATCAAATCGAAACTGCATGGGAAAAATTTAATTTAAATTAGTAACCTGTTTACAAATAAAAACTCGTGAATAAAACAAAATTTGTTTTTCACGAGTTTTTTGATGTTTAAAATAAATTGGTGTAAGTAAGGATTTGTTTTTTATGACAGATTTAAGTAATTACAATTATTCACCTAGATAGGCAAAGGCTACCTTTTCATCATAAACATGAAATACTTTTTCAAAGAGAAAACGGCAAACCATTGCTACTAGAACTGGAAATACTATCCAGACAATCAAGGCCATTACAATATTAATACTTGCTTTGCCAGCATCTAAGGATGCCAGGGGCCCTACTAGGCCAACGAGACCGAAACCAGCAGAAGCTGGAGTTCCACTAACGTGAAATAGAGCCACTGGAATAGCGGAAAGTGCTGCTGTAATTAATGTTGGTAAAACAATAACTGGATGCCTGAAAAGATTGGGCATCATCATTTTCATTGCTCCTAATGCAATTGCAATAGTAACTCCTGATTTATTAGTTCGCCAAGAATGAACGACCAATACCAGTGTCGTTGCCGCGACTCCCATTGCTGCTGCACCTGCCGAAAGACCATTTAATTGTATAGCCATTCCAATTGCCACAGTTGATATTGGTGAAATTATCAAAATTGCAAACATACAGGAAATTAAAATACACATTAATATCGGCTGTAAATTAGTAAAGGAATTAATTACTGACCCAAGCCAGGTGGTGATTTTGCTTACATATGGCAAAATCATCATGCCGATCCAACCTGCTCCTCCACCAACAACAATCGGAGCTGCAACAATTTTGACAGAGCCAAAACGTTGACCCACTAATAACAAAAGCCCCACAGCCAAGCCAGCTGTAATCATAGTATTAATAAGATCGCCTGTTCCTGCCGAAACAAAGACACCTTGAGCTTTAGTAGCAGGGTTCACAATTTGTGGTACGAATTTTGTAACACCAGAGCCAACATAAGCAGCTGCCCCTACAATGGCAACATCCAGTGGCACCATTTTAAATTGGATGGCAATTAACGCACCAATTAGCAAAGGTGTAGCACATTGAAAAATCAGTAATGCCTGGTTAATAGATGCCGTCACTGTATTTTGACCAAATAGTTTTAAAATTGCACTGACAACTGCATTTGGAATCAAGCCTACGATTATTCCAGTTGCAGTTCCTGCTAAAATGTTGTTTAGAAAAGTTTTTACTGTTAGTTTGTTAGTATTGGTTGTATCAGCCATATTTGTACTCCTTTAATATAATAGTTGATTAGGTATACATTGTCTGCAAAATAATTTGTGACAAAATCGAAATATGCTGATTGCTAATTCGCCTCATTGCTTTTTCCTCCTTAAATTTAATTATTAAGTATTTTATCATTTTATTTAAAAATGTACATAAAAATATTAAAAATATTTAATTTTATACTGAGTAATAAAAAAGTATAACTAGATACTCTTGGAGTCTAGTTATACTGCAAAAATGTATTTTATTTTTATAATATCAATGATAGTATCATTAAAATTTTAAAATCAATCTTTTTAAGGAGAAACTTAGATAACAAAATTGTTACCTGTTTAAAGATTTACAAAACTGGCTTTCACTATTCTTGAGCAAAAAACTTTTTATAATGTACTAAATCCTCTCGAGGAATTTTCGCTATTAATTAAGTCATCTCAAAAAGTGCATTTGTTGCTTTTAAAATTTTTTCTTATTCCTGATTCATTTATATATATTTACCATTCGAGCTAATTACTTGTTTATACCAGAAGTAGCTGTCTTTTAAGTAACGTTTTCTGCTTCCCTGTCCGTTATCATCAATATCTACATAAACAAAGCCATAACGTTTTGACATTTGTTGAGAAGAACACGAAACGATATCAATCGGACCCCAAGCGCAATAAGCAATTACTTCTGCCCCATCATGTATTGCCCTTCCTACTTGTTCAATATGCATACTCAGATATTCTGAACGATAAGGATCATGTATTTTTTTGTCACTTTCCAATTTGTCATAAGCACCTAAGCCGTTTTCAGCAATAATAATTGGTTTTTGATAGCGATCATAATATTGAGATAAAGTATTGTATAGTCCTTGAGGATCAATGGCCCAGCCCCAACTACTTTGTTTCAAATTCGGATTTTGTAAATTATCTGCTGGCTGCATCTTATTCTTAGTTGAGTCAACCATACGAGAATAGTAATAAGAAATAGCTAAAAAATCCATACGATTTTCGTTAATTAATTTCATTTCATTTTGCGTAATATCAAGTTCAATATGCTCATCATTAAAATAATTTAAAGCAAATTTGGGATATTTACCTCTAAATTGAACATCTGTCACAAAATATTGCATACGATTTTGCTGCATTGCAAGAATAACATCGTCCGGCTTACTACTTGCAGGATAAACAGTACCATCAGCAACCATTGTTCCAATGTGTATATTAGGATTATTCAAAGAACGTGCATAATTTTTTATTTCTGCTGCTGCCACAATTTGATTATGCATTGCTTGATAAAGAGCTTGTTCTTGATTTGGATATTGATCACTAGCTACTCCAACTGAAAGCCAAGGTTCTATTTGAACCATATTAATTTGATTAACTACAATCCAATATTTTACGCGATCACCGAACCAATTCAACAATACTTTGCCAAATTTCACAAAAAGAGGAATTACTTTCTTATTAGGCCAACCCCCATATTTAAGTGTAATATTAATAGGAGTTTCATAATGATTCATTGTGATAATTGGTTCAATTCCTAATTGCACCATACAATCGATCATATCTGAGTAGTGCCTTAGTGCCTTTTCATTAGGCTTTTCATCGTCTCCATTAGGAAAAATTCTCGACCAATCTAGAGAAGTTCTAAAGGTAGTAAAACCTGCATCAGCTAAAAGCTGTAAATCTTCTTTATAAGTATGATAAAAGTCAATACCAAAACGTTTAGGAAAATAATTTTCAGTATCTTGACTATATTTTTTAACGTCCTTAAGTGTCATCCCTTTTGACTCTATACTCTGTAACTCGTCGTTAGTTAAACCTTGAAGATATGGCTGTATGTCTGAGGAATTTAATCCTTTACCATCTTCTTTAAACGCACCATCTGCTTGACTTGCAGCTTGAGCACCTCCCCATAAGAAGTTATTGGGGAAAAATGGAAAATTATTTTTTCTCATTTTGAACACCTCCACATTTACAATTGCGCTTTTCAAATAAATTTATTAAATGCTTTACCAAATTATATTCACTATTAATTGTCATCAATGTATCTTGAGCATGGGTAAATAATACAGAATATTCTATAGGTTTACCTTCAGCTTCTTCCTGAATTTTCTTGGTTTGCAGACGATGAGCTATTATTAATTTTTCATTTGCTTTCTTCATATTCATTTTTGCATTGTCATAATTATAATCTGCGACATCATCAAGGGCTTTACTAATGAAATCGCGCGCATCGCCAGCGTTTAGAATAATGTTCATTGTGTTTTTGATATTTTCTTCTCTCAACTGTTTACTATCTTCCACTTCTATGCCTCTCTTCCAGTTTCTTGTTTAACCAAATTCCTGTCGTAAACTTTAAAAAATGGATAATATATTAATCCACCAACGACAAAGAGAAGTAATAATAAAATTATTGAACTGATTGCTGGACTAACAATCCAAGTGACAAAAGGAAATGGGATATACCACATCTGCATTAACGAGTGGGGTATTGGAGAAAGTCCTGCTTTAAACCAAAACGCAGTAATTAAAGGCAAAACAATGCCATTGATCCATAATGGAATCATTAAGTAAGGATTCCAAACTATTGTGCCAAATACAACTGGTTCATTAATATTAAAAACAGTTGGTAAAACGCTGGCTTTGCCAAGAGCTTTTAGACGATTTGATTTCGCTAAAAATAACATCATTAATACTAGCGGCATAGTACAACCAACCCCTCCAATCCAAGGAAAACTATAAATAAGTTCACTGGTAAAGATATGTGTAACTGCATGTCCAGAACTAAATGCTTTAGCATTAGCTGCTATACCAGCAAACATAACAGGCTGATCAATTGCAGCTAACACCCATCCAGATATACCCATTGAATAGATAAAGCATTCGAAAAAAAGAAATATGGAGAAACCCCACCAGGTATCTAATGAAGTAGTTAGAGGGGCAAAAATATTCACTATCAATTGATAAAAATTAAAATGCAAAATATTTGTTAGTATCCATCCTGTCGCAATCACGACCGTGATTGGCAGCATAGAATCAAACCATGCGGTCACAAAGTCTGGCATCGAGGTATCATCACTAAAAAAACTAAATTTACCAAACAGTTCCATAATTAAAGAAACGTAAATTCCTTCAATTAAAGCTACAAACATGCCTCCTGCACCTAGTTCTGAAAATTGATATGATATTATACTGCCTGTTTTATCCCAAGACGGGTTAGCTAACATCAAAAAAAGTGCAACTGAAGATAAGCCCGCAATTATTCTTTGCTTATTAATCTTTTTAAATTCCATAAAATTAAACGGTACTAAAAAAGCAACAAAGATTGAAGTTAAGCCAAAAGTAAAACTACTGATTGGAGACAAGTCTGGCCACCATTTCCAAAAATTTGTTGGAATATTTAATAGAGTTATCAGTGAACCAACAAAAATAAATGGCAGCACTTCCAATATTGAGTTTTTAATTGTCACAATCCACTGATTATTTGCAATTTTTTGCGCTCTGGGAGCGAATTTATTATTTAAAAAATTCATGAAGCTATTCATTTTTAAAACTCCTTTCTTATCCTACTGTTCTAGTTCTTTTTCCAAATGCTCTATTGCACCCTTACCATCTAGGATTGAATAGTAATCTGGCTTCATCAAAATAACTTTTACATTCTCAGGTACCCTACTTTTTATTGCATTAAATTCAGATTTTAAGTGAGGTCCTACCATTAATGCATCAATATCGTTAGCATAATCAGATAATTCTGCTTCACTTCTAGCTTGAATTTTAAAATCCAAACCAGCTTTCTTCGCGGCTTTACGCATATTTGCAGCCATAAAACCAGAAGATGCACCTGAACCACAAATTAATAAAATTTTCTTACTCATAAAATTTTCCTTTCTAAAAAACATTTTCTACACCTCTATCATGACAAATTTTTGAAAATGCTTAAATCAGAGATTTGCACTAAAGAGGTGAAAAAAAAGCCTCGTTATTTGTAACGAAGCTTTCAATAGCCATTTTTTGATTTATTTTAATTCAATTTCTTCTCAAGTCTGAATAAGTTTAAATAACTAAGCAAAATTATCACACTGACAAATGTCAAAAATAAAAATGCTTCCTGACTGCCCTGTGCCGTAAGTGTTGCATAATTACCAGGTCTTTTTTGCCATGATGAAATAATAGCTGCCATTACTGTTGTTCCCATTGATCCAGCATATTGTTGGCCAGTTTGAAAGACTGCGGTCGCATCAGTATGCAATTCTTCTGGTTGTAATTTCGATGCTTCAGCCATAGTGTTGTTAAACGCCATCTGGCGACCAATAATCATAATGCCATAAAAAACACCGACCATGAATGTACTGATTTTCAAACTAAACAAAGAAAAAAGCAAACAGGCCGTTAAGCAGAATACTGTTCCCGTAAGCAGTGGCAATGGCGCACCCTTTTTATCATAAATATGACCAAACCAGGGGTTTAAAATACCACTAATAATACAACCGGGAAGCAAAACTAATCCCCCGATTAAAGAACTGGCATGATTAACAATTTGCACATAATTAGGCACAGCGAAACTGGTACCAATATTGATAAACTGCAATAATAGATAAGATATCATGGCAAAAATAAAGGGTTTATTTTTAAAAATATTCAAGTTTATCAGTTTCTTTTTGCTGGAGCGTGACAATTTTATAAATGTGTATACCAAAATTGCCACGACAATCATGCTGAGCCAAAAACCAATATCTGTAAAACCATTACTAATTCTATTGAAACCTAAGTTAAAAATTACCATTGCACTAGCAATAACAATATAACTTAGCCAGTCAAAACTCGGATGCTTTTTCTCATGGTATTGTTCAATTACGAATAAACCCAAAATCATAATAAATACAGCAATTACAGCTACAATCTCAAAAATTAGTGGCCAGCCAAAATAGTAAACAACTGTGCCACCAAATGTGGGACCTAGAGACGGCGCAAGAATAATGACTAAACCAGTCAAACCCATATAGAAGCCCCATTTTTCTTGCGGCATTAATTCCACTACCATATTAAACATTAACGGTATTGACAATCCTGCTCCAATTGAAGAAATTAACCGACCTGCGAGTAAGACCCAGAAATTAGAGGCAAAAGCAGCCACAATTGAACCGGCAATAAATGCAATTGCAGCGGTTAAAAACAACTGTCTTGCCGAAAAACGGTCATTTAAATATGAGCTTGCAACCATAATCACAGAAATTGTTAATAAATACCCTGTTGTCGTCCACTGAACTAATCCCAAACCAATATGAAATTGTTTCATCAATGTGGGAAAGGTAACGTTTAAACTTGTTTCTGTCAAAATGGAAACAAAAGCCATTAAAGCACAACTGATAATTGCCAAAACCCTCTTGGGTGTTTCTTTCTTTTCTTCCATATAAATAAATCTCCCTAATAAAAAAAGGTTAAAAGTCAAAAACTTTTACCCTTTCCATAATGGTTAACATGAATAGATACAATGTACAGGATGATATATATTTTATATTTAATTTATATCAATATAGCTTGTATAAAGTAAGCATATAATTATAATAAGCTTATTTTAAAAAAGTTTCAATAATTAAAAATTATTTTTCTTCCTTGAATCTAGCTGTCAAATCATCGTGTAATTCTTCATAACCTGGTTTATTAAGCAATCCAAACATGTTCCGTTTATATTCTTCAACACCAGGTTGGTTGAATGGATTAATGCCATTAACGTAGCCAGAAACAGCAATTGCCAGTTCAAAGAAGTAAATTAAGTAACCTAAAGTGTGTTCTGTTTGATCAGGAATATTAACTGTCATAACAGGAACACCACCATCAGTGTGAGCAAGAACAACTCCTTCATAGGCACGTTCATTTACAAAGTTTAAACTTTTACCAGATAAGAAATTTAACTGGTCTAAATTACGATCATCAGAAGGGATTTTCACATCATTTGCTGGATTTTCGACTCTAATAACTGTTTCGAAAAGATTTCTTCTGCCTTCTTGAATATATTGACCCAATGAGTGCAAATCAGTCGTAAAGTTGGCACTGGCCGGCCAAATGCCCTTATTATCCTTTCCTTCTGATTCTCCCATTAATTGCTTGCACCATTCACTGAACATTCTTAAAGTTGGTTCATAGTTTTCAACAATTTCAGTGGTGTAGCCTTTGCGATAAAGAATATTACGCAAAGCAGCATATTGATAAGGAGTCGCGTTGCTTAAATCCGTATTAGTAAACTCTGCTCTTGCATCAGCAGCGCCTTTCATTAATTGGTCAATATCAGCTCCCGAAACTGCAATCGGCAACAAACCAACAGCTGACAGTACGCTGTAGCGTCCACCAATATCATCCGGCACAACAAATTCTTCATAACCTTCAGCATCTGCTTCAGTTTTTAAAGCTCCTTTAGCACGATCTGTTGTAGCAAAGATTCTATTCTTAGCCTCATCTGCGCCATACTTTTCAATTAATTTATCTTTAAAAATGCGAAAAGCAACAGCTGGTTCAGTAGTAGTACCAGATTTAGAAATGACATTAACACTAAAGTCCTTGTCACCAAGCCATTCAATCAGATCATGTAAATACGAGCCTGATAAGGAGTTGCCGCAAAATACAACAGTAGGATATTTTTCTTTACCCTTGCCATAAAATGCACCATTTAAAAACTCAATAGCTGCCTGAGCGCCTAAATATGAACCACCAATACCGATACAAACTAAAACTTCAGAGTCACTTTGAATCTTTTGGGCTGCTTTTTTGATTCTGGCAAATTCCTCTTTGTCATAATTAACTGGCAAATCGACCCAACCCAGAAAATCATTGCCAGCACCTGAACCATCTCTAAGTTCTTTATCGGCAACGTTAACTAAAGCTTGCATCTCGCCTAGTTCGTTATCGTGAACAAATGGTGTCAGTTTTGTACTATCAAATTTAATTAAACTCATAAACACGCTCTCCTTACTGAATTAAATATGTATTTCACAAGAACATTTTAGCAATCTTATTTTACAAATACCAGTGCTTTTAGTTAGTTTTACGCGTCTTTCTCCTGATTATCATTACAAGCCAATAGCAGAAATAACCAATTACCGTTCCACAACTGTTAAAGAACACATCGTCAATATCAGTCACGCCGGTTTCCAGTAAAAACTGCATTCCTTCAATAAATACCGAAAAAATGACACCGGCCAAAACAACACGCCAGAAGGTTTGTTTTTTTGAAAAAACAAAGGGTGACAAAAATCCAAATGGGATAAAGCACAGGATATTACCTAAAGAATTATATACAAAGTCTAGCCTGCTAGGGGCATGATACATTTTCCAAGTTTCCCTCAAAAAGACAAAATTTATTTCGTTTAAAGGCCTGTGCAGATTAAGCGTCAGGTTCCAGGGAAAATAAGTGTTACGAAAAGTAGTCAACATCAGTACTAAAATTAAATAAAAAGCAAATAACCATACTGACGCCTCAGACTTAATTGTACGCCGACTTCTAATAGTCATTAGCCAGATTAAGCGTATTACCATAAAAAACAGAAAATAAAAGATAGTTTTATCCAGTGCCAGTACAATCAACTTAATCAAAGCAAAATGATTTATTTTAGTAGCGTAAAGTTGCGAAAGCAGGTTATACAGTGGTCCTAAAAATATCATTCTGATTCAATTCCTAAAATATAGTTCATTTAAATTATACTCAAGTTTCCGCAATTAATTATTAAAAAAGGTCTAACAAAACAGAAAAGATTGTCTAAAAGTACAGAAACTTTTAAAATAGTCTGATAAGGGAGAGTTCATTTTGAATAAAAAAAATCTGACTAACTTCATTCAGACTCGTATAGGCTTTTTCTGCCTTCTGGTTGTTTTATTTGCGCTCAAATACATTTTTGCAGCCTACCATGATTTCAATTTGGGTATTTCAGATCCTTACCAACATATTATCATGTGGTTAAGTCCTGTTGGTAGTGCAATTTTATTAATAAGTATCGGTTTATATTTTTCTAAGCCTGTTATTTCATATTGCGCAATGGTCCTGCTTGATGTGGCAAATTCTGGTCTGTTATTTGCTAATGTTCTTTACTATCGGCAATTTTCTGATTTTATTACAGCGAAGACCATTACTAATGCTGGTAAAGTTGCACCTGGCCTCGGAAAAAGTGCAGTGGCACTGCTCCAACCTTCTGACTTGTTGTTGTGGCTTGACCTTATCATAATAATCATATTACTGATTGCGCACAAAATCAGAATTGATCAAAAATCTTTTGGCCTCCTTACACCTTTTGCTGTTACTTCAGTTGGTGCTTTAATTTTAGTGCTAAATGTCTTTTTAGCTGAGTCTTCCAGACCACGCTTGTTAGGTACCACATTCGATCGATCATACATTGTTAAATATCTTGGTATTGATACCTACACGGTTTATGATGCTGTTAAAAATGAACAAACCGAACAGGTAAATAAAAATGCCAATACTGCTGATTTAAATAAAATTTTAGCTTATACCAAAAAAAACAAATTACCAGTAAACACAGAATATTTTGGTAAAGAAAAAGGGAAAAATGTAATAGTAATTCATTTGGAAAGCTTTCAACAGTTTTTAATTGATTTAAAAATTAATGGTAAGGAAGTTACTCCCTATCTCAATTCACTTTATCACAACAAACATACATTAAGTTTTGCCAATTTTTACCACCAAGTTGGAATTGGCCGAACCAGTGACGCCGAAAACATGCTGGAAACCAGCACTTATGGTATTTCTGACGGATCATTATTCACTGCCATGGGCAGCTCAAATACTTTTCAGGCTGCTCCTCAAATTTTGCGTCAACATGGCAACTACACTTCTGCTGTATTTCATGGCAATGTCGGCACTTTTTGGAACCGTGATGATGTTTATAAAAATATGGGTTATAACTATTTCTTTGACCAAAATTACTTTAGTCATGATAAAAATGACCATATTGGCTATGGCATCAAAGATAAAATTATGTTTGCTGAAAGCATCAAATATTTAGAAAGGATGCAGCAGCCTTTTTATACTAAATTTATTACCGTTACAAATCATACTCCCTTTGACATGGACGAAGAGGACCTGGATCCGAGTTTTAAAACCAGTGATACTTCAGACAATTCAATTAATAACTACTTTGAAACAGCCCATTATTTGGATCAATCTATCCGCGAATTTTTCAATTACCTGAAGAAATCAGGTTTGATTAAAAATACTATGGTTGTAATTTATGGAGATCATTATGGATTAACAAATTCTGAAAATGAAACTTTGGCACCAATCGTAGGTGAAAGTTCTGACACTTGGAATACTTATAATAATGTTCAAATGCAACGTGTACCTTTTATGATACATGCTACGAATTTAAAGGGAAAAATCAAACAGGAAGTTGCAGGTGAAATAGATGTATTGCCGACTTTGCTCCATCTTCTGGGAATTTCAAATCGCAATTATATACAGTTTGGCAGTGATCTGCTAGCTCCAAAATATCGCCCATGGCTTACTTTTAGGAACGGAACTATTGTTAGTCAGAAATACGTTATTATTGGAGGTAAAGGGTTAAAGGGCATTGTTTACGACCGTAAAAGCGGAAAGCAGATCATTAATTTTACTGAACAAGAAAAATATGAAATTACAAAGTTGGCAAAAGCAGGCAAAAAGTCACTTAAATACTCCGACTTATTAAATAATCATAATTTATTGCGTTTTTACACTCCTAGTGGTTTTAAACCCGTTGACCCCACACAGTTTGACTATTTAACCAATTATATGCAGATGGAAGACCTCCGACAGCAATTAAAAAATAAATCCACTGCACTTATAAGCAAACAGCGCAAATCTACTACCAGATTATACAAAACGGATGCTACAGAACTTAAAGGTCGTGAAGAAGAAATCACAACAATTCCAGAATCTGTTTCTGGCAATCATTTAACTGAAAAGCAGACTAAACCTAGAAAAAATCATAAAAAGTCATATAATTAAGAAATAATCATAATTTTTTAATTTGGAGGTTAAAATGAAATTTATCATAATTGTCGTGCTGCTTTTGTTTTTATTACTCTCTTGCTGCCGGGTCGTCCCGCAAAATAATGAAGGTTTAATAGAAACATTAGGAAAATATTCCAGAACCGTAAAAGCTGGTTTAGTGCTAATCATCCCCGTAATACAGAGGTTGCGTAAAGTTTCCTTGGCAATGTTTCCGGCAGAAATTTCAAAATACTCAATTATTACTAAAGACAATGCAGAAATTACTACCAGCTTAACTTTAAATTACTTAGTAACTGATTCCTATAAGTATTTTTACAATAATACAGATTCAGTTAAATCAATGGTTGAGCTTATCCGTGGCCATTTAAGGGACATTATTGGACGGATGGATCTAAATGATGCTTTAGGTTCAACAAGTAGTATTAACAGTCAGCTCTCAGATGCTATTGGTGATTTAACGGACATTTATGGCATTCGTGTAGTCAGAGTCAACATTGATGAACTTTTACCTAGCACCGAAATTCAAAAGGCCATGGACAAACAGCTAACTGCCGATCGTGAAAAAATAGCTGCTATTGAAAAAGCTGAAGGTGAAGCTAAAAATATTGAACTGACTACAAAGGCTAAAAATGATGCTTTAATTGCAACGGCTAAGGCTAAAGCTGAAGCTGTCAAAACAGAAGCTGAAGCTGAAGCATATCGGATAGATCAATTGCAAGCCAGTCTGGCTAAAGCAAGTGACGGCTACTTTAAAAATCAGAGTTTGGACAGTTTCAATAATTTAGCTAAGGGACCTAACAATCTAATTGTAGTTAATAAAGACGACCTTACGAATTTGGGAAGCATTCCTGCGACTGCAAAGATCTGGCATGAGGCAACAAAAGATAACGAATAAACTCTGAAAACCAAAAAATCATTTCCGAACTTGGAAATGATTTTTTTAATTTTCAAGGTATTGTTCATATCCACGATCAAATAAAATAATTGTAAATTCAGCCCCCTGATTTATTTCTGACTGCACACTTATTTTGCCACCATGTTGTTTGATCAAAGAAGAAACTATTGACAAGCCTAAGCCATACTCCCCTTTGCCAGAGCGGCTACGAGAAGGATCAGCTTTAAAATATCTTTCAAAAACATATTTAATTTGTTGTTGATTCATCCCAATACCATTATCCTCAACAACAATAGTTGTTGCATGAGCAACGCGGTAGCCACTTATTTGAATTTCGCCATCAGAAGTAAACTGAATTGCATTCTGAACCAAATTAACCATTATTTGAGTAAAACGATCTTTATCAGCATAGATAGGCAAATCTCTTGGTGCCTTGATAGTAATTGTGTCATTAACCTTGGCAGCATTTTGTTTAAGCTGCATTGTCACATCATCGAGTGTTTTTCTAGCATTAAAAGTGGTTTTAACTAGGTTTATTTGATTATTACGAATTTTTTCATAATCCAAATTTTCGTTAACTAACCTGATCAGACGCTTAGTTTCCCTATTCATTAAGGCAATAGATTTAGGCTTTGCTTTATCAGGAATGGCATCATATTGCAAGCCCTCTAAAATACCATTAATAGTAGTCAGAGGGGTTCGCATTTCATGAGCCGCATCAGCCATAAATTGATCACGCCTTTTTTCTTGCTCCTTAAGCTCTTGATTTGATTTTTTTAAAGCGCGAACCATTTGATTGAAGTTATCAGCAAGCTGAGTTATCTCATCATTTCCGCTATAGTTTGTTTGGACATCAAAATCACCAGCAGCAACTTTTTTAGTGGCAAGTGATAGCTTTTTTATTCTGTCAGTTGCATAAAAAGAAAGAATCAAACTAAGCATCAAACCCACAATAATTGCTGAAACAAGAGCACTAAACAAATTTTGCTTAGCTATTGTCACCGGTCTTTCAACCTTGGCCACCCGGACTCCTAACCAAATTGCCCCAATAAATTTGCCTTTGTCTTTCCACGGTAAAAGAACGCCAGTACAGGCATTCTTTTTATGCCCCAAGCTGGAAAGTGCTTCATTATTATTTTTGATGTGAAGCTTCTTTCCCTGCTTTAATTGCAGAACCCTCTTTGAAGTTAGGTGGATGTCGTCATTTTTCTTAGGATAAATCTGAGCACCTTGCTTATCAAAAACACTAAGATACACCCTATCACTATGGAGGACGAATTCTAATTTATGCAAAAATTTGGGGTTTAACATGGCCGAGCCCTTTTTTTCATCGCTTACGGCTAGTGTGCCTAAAGCTGAAGCAAAATCTTCCATTCTCTGATAATTATATTCATATGATTGTTTAGTTGCATTATTTATTTCAGAAAAACCGATTATTGATACCGTAGTAAGAATGATTAGTAAAAAACTAAGCATATGCTGATAAATTAACTTCATGTTAAAACCTACGAATCATCAAACTTATAGCCGACGCCCCAAACGGTTTGGATAACATTTGCACCTACTTTTTCCAATTTTTGGCGCAATTTTTTAATATGTGCATCCACGGTGCGATCTTCACCATAATAATCATAACCCCAGACAGACTCTAACAATTGTTCACGAGAAAATACTTGTTTGGGCTTCTGTGCCATGGTATAGAGTAAATCAAACTCTTTAGGTGTAATATTTTCAACATATTGACCATCATAAAGCACCTCACGCCGGCTTTTAGAAATTTTTATGTGATCAGTTTCGACATCAAATTTTTCAGTATTCTCTGCTGATTTTGTTTGTTCCTGCTTATCCTCAATTCTAATTCTTCTTTGCAAAGCCTTGATGCGAGCTATTAAAGCCAGGGGACTAAACGGTTTGGATACATAGTCGTCAGCACCAGCATTAAATCCTTGAATCTGTTCTTCTTCACTACTACGAGCAGTCAGCATGATAATTGGTATGGATGGTGAAATTGCACAAACTTCTTTAGCAACTTCTATGCCATCTTTTTTCGGCAAGTTAAGATCTAATGTTATTAAATCATATTGATCTGGATTTTTTGCAAACATTTTAACGGCTTGTTCTCCATCAGTCGCAATTTCAGTGGTCCATCCTTCTTTTTCAAAGAACATTTCCATCATTTCTGCAACCGACTGATCATCCTCGACCATTAAAATTTTCAATTTCATTTTCGGTCCCTAAATCCTTTTGTTCTCTCCTTTTTTACTTTGTCAGGGTCTACGTAATCTGCTGGCAATTCATGGCGTTTTTGCAAAAAGCTTTTTAAACTTTTTTCCGTAGCCATGATTGGAAAGATAATGAAAAGATAAAATGTCAGCAGCCAAAGTAAAAAATATCGATCCCATTTAAGCAAATGGATTCCAATCCCTAATACTAATTGGATTAAACCAAATATAATAAAATAGTAACTTGCCTTGTGCTGAGCAAATTTGAAACTAGCTTTATTAACTTGGGCCAAGTACGAATAATAACTATAAAATGGACGTGGTCTTTTGGGAGGCGATATCAGCCATAACAGTCCAACTACCATAATAATCGAACCGCACGCAATATAAATCATTCTCTTTTCCTTTCCATCTTAAGACTTAAGAATTAATCCTGATTGCCAGGAGTAGAAATAACCATTTTCATATTACCTAAAAATTTAAATTCCTTAATATTATTCGGAATTATCATATTTGTACCAATAGATAAATTAAAACTCTTGTTTTCACACTCAATTGTACCTGAACCATTAATAATTGTTACTAATAAGAAAGGATGCCCATTTAAGCCAGTATTCCACTGACCATTTAAATCTATTTGCCACAGGTAAAAATGAGGAGACAGTGGTGGCTGCACCAAGGTCTTAATGATGGTATCTTGCTTTTTGCTAGTTGTTATTTTAAGTTTAGGATCAATGTGAGGTACTTGAGTGACATCAATAGACTTCTGGGTGTGAAGCTCCCTTTTTTTGCCAGTCTTTTGATCTACACGATCATAATCATATAAACGGTAGGTAACATCACTTGATTGCTGCGTTTCAATGACTAGGATTCCTTTAGTCAATGCGTGAATCGTTCCTGAAGGAACATAGAAAAAGTCACCAGCTTTAACAGGAACCTTGCGCAATAATTTGTCCCACTCGCCCTTGTGAATCATTTCAGCAAGCTCTGAACGTGTTTTAGCAGTATGACCATATATTAGATATGATCCTGGATCTGCTTGTAAAACATACCAGCTTTCTGTTTTTCCACTGTCATTTTCCACTTTGCGAGCATATTCATCATTTGGATGAACTTGCACAGATAAATTATCATTGGCATCCAAAAACTTAACAAGGAGCGGAAATTCCTTACTCTTGGGGTTACCAAATAGTTCCGGATTTTCATAATATACTTTACGTAAACTCTTTCCTTTAAAGTCACCGTTTGTAATAGTTGAAGCGTCATCCTTATATCCGGAAATAACCCAAGCTTCACCAACTTTACCGTCAGGTATATCGTAATTAAAAATAGTTTTTAATTTTCGTCCACCCCAAATTTTGGGTCTAAAATATGGGGTAAGAAAAAATGGCTCCATTATGATCACCTCACTATTAGTTTAATCTTTTAAACTATAAATTTAAAACTATTTTTTCAAATATGAAAACAAATGTTATTATTTTAAAAGCTGATTCCATAATAAAATATTTATAATAAATAATTTCGTTTATTTTAATATAACGTTTCAAAAATACCAAAGAAAAAACCTGTCATATTGTTTTGACAGGTTTTTAAATGGGGAATAATTTACTACTATTTTTATTGTTTTCTTCTACTGTCTTTTGCTTTTTAATCCCTCCAGTCTTGATTCCGCAATCTCGTGTTCCAACTCGTTTTCATATTGTTCTCTTTGGGCTTTATCCCAGCCATAATAATCAGACATGTGTTTAATCACGCCATTCTTTACCTGGTCTAATGTATCGCTCTTGAATAAAATATGATAAGTACGTCTTAATAGGTAGTCAACTGGTGTTAATGTCATTTCCTCTGCAAGAGAGTAATCAAGAGCTGCAGTTTCACCAATACTCAATCCTTCTTCTGGTTTGATTGTTTGCGCATAGTCGTAAATTTGCTCTGCCTGAGAACCAAATAAGTTTGCAATCTCTTTTGCATCATCAGCTGCAAGGCCAGCAGCCACACCATCTTTCGCAATGCGAGCAAGTTCAGCTTCTGCGTTGTCAGAATCGAAATCGCCACCAGCAACTTTAATTTCTGCTGAATCTTGCAACGTAAAGTTTTTAGAAAACTCGTCATGAAATTTTTGCTGGATTTTCTTCATTGCACCATTAGCCATGATCCGGTAATCTGTCAACTTACCGCCGGCCAAAGTGATCAACCCATCTTCTGCTTCAGTTAACGAACTACCACGTGATACGGCAGATGGCGCTGAAGTACTGTCAGAAACACTGGCACCAGTTGCTGCATCTGCAGCTTCGTTACCTTCAACTTCTACTTCGATTAAAGGACGTACACCAGCCCAGCTAGCTTCGATATCATTAATTGTTAAATGAGCAGCAGGATACTTTTTATTGATAATATTTAACAAGTAATCTACATCGCTTTGTTCAACAGTAGGATGAGCATAATCACCGGTAAAGTCAGTATCCGTTGTGCCGAAATAGGTTTTACCTTCCCGAGGGATAGTGAAAATCATTCGGCCATCAGCCGTACCCGAACCAAAATATGTTGGCTGTGGCACAGTCAAGCGGGATTGGTCAACTACCAAGTGGACACCTTTTGTAGGACGCAAACGCGGTTTTTTGTAAACTTCTTTATCTTCTTGTCTTACCAAATCTGACCAAGGCCCAGAAGTGTTAATAACAACATCAGCATGAATATCAAATTCTTCGCCTGTTAAATTGTCATGAACGCGAACACCATTAACTTGTTTTTGATCATTATGTAAAATTTCGATGCTCTTCAGGCGACTAACGGCCAGACATCCTAATTCATGAGCTTTTTTAACATTTTCTACTACCAAGCGGGAGTCGTTATTTTGATAATCTAAGTAAACACCTGCACCCTGCAAGTTCTCACTATTTAATTGTGGCTCTCGTTTTAATGTTTCTTCCTTATCCATCATGTAGTTGGCATATTTAATTAAAGGTGAATCTCCTTCGATACCAGCCAAATGATCATAAAGATCCATTGCTACTTTTACCGAGAACATAGTAAACGTTGTCCCTGGTTCGTCATAAATTGGCAAAATCATAGGATCAGGTTGGGTCATATGTGGAGCGATATGCTGGATAACAGCACGTTCCTTGACTGTATCAGAAACGACTTGGACATCAAAAGTCTTCAGATAGCGAATACCACCATGTACAAGTCTGGTAGACCTTGATGAAGTGCCTCCACCAAAGTCTTGCATATCAATCAAGCCTGTCTTCATTTTGGCTGCACTGGCCTGAAGAGCAACGCCTGCTCCGGTAATGCCGCCTCCGATAACCAGCAAATCTAATTTTTCATTTTTTAAACGTTCAATTTCTTCTTTTCTGGTTTCAATTGAAAACGCCATGATTTGGCCTCTTTCTTTTTAATAAAAATTTCTAATTGTTTTTCTGGTATGGCTTATATGAAAAGCTCTGAGCAGCTTTAACAGCTGATTTCCAGCCTTCATAAAGGTGATCTCTTTCTGCATTGCTCATTTGCGGTTTAAAGGTTTTACCTACTTTTTGAATTTTCTTGATTTCATCAAAATCCTTCCAAAAGCCAATAGCTAAACCAGCAAGAAAAGCTGCACCTAATGCCGTTGTCTCGAGGTTGGCAGCACGCTCAATTTCGATACCCAAGATATCAGCTTGGAACTGCATTAAATAGTCATTATTAGCAGCACCACCATCAACCTTTAATTTTGGAATTTGAATTTTAGTATCTTCGTGCATCGTATCAATAACATCACGACTTTCATAAGCTAGAGATTGTAATGTGGCTTTTGTAAAGTCATCACTGGTTGTTCCCCGAGTCAGACCAAAAACAGCTCCTCGGACATTAGAATCCCAGTACGGCGCTCCTAAACCGGTAAATGCAGGGACGACGAAAACTTCATTGTTATCTTTTGAGCGCTTGGCAGCTTCTTCTGATTGAGGAGCATCATCAATAATGCCCAGTTGATCACGCAGCCACTGAATAGCTGAACCAGCAACGTAAATACTACCTTCCAAAGCATAATTTACTTTGCCGTTTATGCCATATGCCACAGTAGTTAATAAATTATTAGCTGAAAACTTAGGCTTTTCACCCGTATTCATAACGGTGAACGCACCAGTTCCATATGTGTTTTTAACCATTCCCGGCTCAAATGCTAACTGCCCAAACAAAGCTGACTGCTGGTCACCTGCCATGCCGGCAATTGGTACTTGACTACCATAAAAGTGAAATTCAGCCGTAGTACCGTATATTTCGGAGTTAGAACGAATTTCAGGTAAAATTTTTCTTGGAATGTTTAATAGCTTAAGAATTTCATCATCCCAATCAAGTTTGGTGATATTAAACAGCATTGTCCGACTGGCGTTCGTATAATCTGTCACATGGACCTTGCCGCCAGTTAGCTTCCAAACCAACCATGAATCAATGGTACCAAATAATAATTCACCGTTTTCTGCGCGTTCCTGCGCACCAGGAACATGATCAAGAATCCAGCGAATTTTGGTTGCTGAAAAGTAGGCATCAGGAATTAAGCCAGTTTTTTCATGAATCATGTCTGAATAGCCATCAGCAATAATTTTATCTGCAATATCTGATGTCTGACGAGACTGCCATACAATCGCATGGTAAATTGGCAAGCCAGTCTTCTTATCCCAAATAACAGTCGTTTCACGCTGATTGGTGATACCGATAGCCGCAATTTGGTTGGGCTTAATCCCTGAGTTAATAAATGAATTGGCAATTGTGGATAAAACTGAGTTCCAAATTTCATTGGCATCATGTTCTACCCAGCCAGGTTTAGGAAAATACTGATTAAACTCTTTCCGTGAGTCAATTACTTTTTTACCAGAATGATCCAAAATAATTGCTCTTGTACTAGTAGTACCTTCATCAATCGCTAAAATATATTTTTCAGCCATTATACTTTCTCCTTTTTAGTCTTAAAACTAATTTAGTAAAGGTAACTGTCGTTACAATTCAATTTTACCCTCGCTTTTTGGGAAGCGCTAACATATAATGATAATAACTTATTAGTTAAAGTTATAAGTAAAAGGACAAAGTGTGATGAAATATAGTTTATTAACATATAAGTACTTTATTGACGTCGTTGAAACTCAAGGATTTACCCCTGCTGCCAAAAGAAATTTTGTCTCCCAAACAGCAATTAGCAATGCAATAAAAAATTTAGAGAAAGACCTGGGCGTTCAACTTATTGATAGGTCAACTTCTCATTTTAAGGTCACTTTAGCCGGAATTAATTTGTACCATTGTGCAGTGCCTGTACTAAACAAATATTATGAGTTTAGCGAAAAAATCAGCCAATTAAACAATTCCTTTCAAACAATAAGAATTCATTATTTGCACGCCTTCAATTATTGGGCAGTTCAATTGGCACAGTCTCTTGCTAAAAACAATCCAGGTTTACAATTACAACTTGACACTGAAAACTTTGCCGCCAGTATACCTAAACTCGATGCAGGAGATTATGACGTATTGATTGGGTTTTCCACTGCCGTTAGTAAAATTAAAAATATCCATGTTAGAAAAGTTGGCACTGCCAATTTTGGCATTTTATTGAATCAAAAAGCTATTGATCAAAAAGGAAGACTCAAAAGGGAAGTTATAAAAAAGCAGCCCCTTTTCTTACAAAAATGGACTGCTACTGATAATAATGACGTACAAACAAAAATTAAAAATATTCTAGAAAAAATGAATATTAGTTATGAACAAATTAATTATTTAGATAGCTTTGATGCTGCTTTATCAAACGTTGTTTTAAATTATGGAATGGCTATATATCCAGAAGAGCTGCCACTGCCGAAAATATATGATAATCATGTTACTTTTTTGCCAAACTTGCCTAAATTAAAATACGACGTTGTTGCGATATATAAAAATCCGGCTATTTTTAATATATTAGATCGTTCCCTGGCTAAAAAATAGATATTAAACTGCTTTCTATAATTAGTCCAGTTTTTCCAGTTTTCCCAATTTACCTAAACCAGTAACTACAGTTATAAGGATTGAAAAAAACATACAGATAGCGGCAACAATAAATATTGAATGGACTTCTGCTTTGATTAGAAAACCACTAATTAATGACATAACAGGACCAATTATTCTTGTTAGTGAAGTTGAAATCGAAGTTATTTTTCCTTTAAATTTAGATGGGGTTTCTGCTTGAATAACAGTAAAGAAGTTGGCTTGCGACCAGACGCTACCAAACGAAACCATTGCGTAACCAAAAGTGACCCAAATAAATGACTGGAGATCAAGCATAATTAGGAAACCTACCATTATTAACAAGGCAATCAGAATCATTTGCGTACCAAGTCTCATGTTTTTATTAATACGTAAATAAATAAAATTGCCTAGAATACTTGCAATCGCTGCTACTGTGTAAAAGATACTGACCATATTAACAGAAACTTTCATTTCTTGTTTTAACAAAAAAGTAAGCATGGGAACAACTGCTTGAAATCCAATATTTGCCACGAAAAAACTTGCGATCAGCCATTTAATATCATGATGTGCAAATAAAAAAGTGATTCCCTCTTTTGCGCTTTTATTAAAAGACTTTTCTTCTTTCACTGACTTATTTTCTTTATACAACGGTTCATAATCTTTAATGACATAGGTTAAGTAGCCAAAACTTAAGGCATCCAGTAAAAAACCACCTACGTAATCAATTAAATTGATAATGACAGCTGCAATACCTGGACCAAAAGTTTTTTGAATTGACGAAATTAATCCCATTTGTCCTGAAACAGATGAAAGTTCCTCTTTTTTAACCGACTCGGCTATGAATATTTGATATCCAGTCCAAGTAATTAAATCAAATGTACCAAGTATAAAGACTACTAATAAAAGCCAATATAATGAAATGTTTTTTATAACCAAAAATGGTGCAATTATAATTAGCACCATTTGCATTATTAAAGAAAAGAGCATGATTTTCTTACGAGAATATATATCAAAAATGGGTCCAATTGTTAGTCCAAATAGAGCTGTCGGCAGATATTCAACTGCAGTTAACAGTCCCATTATGACTGATGAATGGGTTCTAGACAGCATCAGCAATGGAATTGCAAAAGTATAAAATTGATCACCCAGTCCTGAAATGGCATAGCCTAAAAGTAGTTTGTTTTTTTGTGTTAAATTTTTCATTGTGACTTCTTTTTAAATTTACGACAGACTATGTACTTAACTATTACAACGCACATAATTTGCCGTTTTTAAGTTTAAATTAATTTAAGTAGTTTTATTGTTAGTAAGATAGTTTTTAAATCAGATCGTTTTTTGATTTATTTTTAGTATAATAAATATATATAAATAGAATAGCAAATTTTCTTAAGATTTGTCCATATTGCCAGCGACCTAAAACCTAAGGTAAAAATTAAGGAGTGCAAAAATGAAAGCAAATTTGAAAAGTGATAAAACAGGAGTAATTAAACAGGTGAAAGCTGGGGCAAGTTGGACAGCCCTTTTCTTTGGTGCGTGGGTACCAATCTTCAGAGGAGACTGGAAGTTTGCCATTCTTTTTGGAATTATTCAATTACTTGAATTTTTTTCTTTTGGAATTATAGGACTAATTATAAGAATTGTAACCTGTGTCAAATATAATTCTTGGTATATATCAGAACTACTAAATAATGGTTATTCTCCTGCTGATAAAACATCTGAACAGGTATTAAGACAAAAAGGTCTTTACCTAATCTGATGAGATTTCAAATAAACGGATTTATAATTACAAGTAGAATGGTAAACTTTAATACAACTAACTAAAATTAAACTATTCAATTAAAATACAATTATTTCAAAATGTGACCTCAAAATTCATAAAATATTTGAAGGTCATTTTTTTGGTTAAAATTTTATTTCTTGATTTCACACGCACTCACAATTTCTGAGATGCGAACTTCATTTTCTTCAGAACCTCCAATAAAAGTTAATTCTGGTTCATCATCTTCTTCATTCATAATATCTTGGACAAATATTGTTTTCGTTTTACCATTTTTTAACTTAAATTGAACAGTTCTACCATAAAAATGTTTTCCTAACTCTTGCAATGTCATTTTATGTGGATCCATTTCATCAACTTCCAAATAAAAACTTTACCTTTTTATTATTTCTTATTAAAACTTGGATAAATTCCTTTTTTTCTGTTAATTTCATCTAATTTTTCATCTATGAAAAAATCGTTCAAGTCTTTCATTTTCCAAATTTTTGAATCACTTTCATAGAAGCCTTGTGTACTATAATCCTTACTATCAAGCTTAATTTCTTTAATATTGATTAACCGTAAGCATCCAAGATTATTATCTTCAACAAATTCACATTTAAGATGCTCATTTTCAGAAGTTGTATACCAAAGAGTAATATTATGTACTACCGAAGGACTTACTATAACTTCTTTATCGTGAACATAAACTTTTTGCTCCTTCGTCAATTTTTTAAAATCAGAAATATTAATATCAGGAAAGGCAAATTGGATAGGTATACAATTTATTCTTTCACTCGGCTCTATCCTACCTATATAAAAAGTTTCATCTTGTATACCAGATATCTTTAATTTATATCTTATCATAAGCTTGACAAACAAAATTGGTACCATAGATGGATTATAAATTTCAAGAACATTCCCGTGATTGTAAATATGTTTACGTAAATTTATTCTAACCTCTGTAGCATATAGATTATTAAACTCCGAAAAAAAAGATCTTATTTCTGGCTGAACTACATTTTCTACTGTCCAATATCCTAAACTAAAAACGGGTCGAGCCTTTTCTTTATTCAGTTTTATTTCATTGTTAATTTGCTTTTTAGTTTGAAAATACACAGTCATAATGCTGACTAAACTAAAAATAATGCCCACCCAATCAGCTAAAGATCCTAGTTGAAAACTATTACACCAACTTATTAAGCGATTAAAATTCATATTTGTATCACACATTCCAAAATCAACCTGTAATTAGAAAAATTATATAACTATTTTTCAGAAAGTAAAAATATGTTTTTTTAATTTAATATCTAACGACCTTAACTTTCAACTTGACACTTACTAAAAAATTATTTCTTTACACGGCCACTTGTAATATTTTGATAACTTTAGCAAAAGTTTATGCTCATATGATTGACGAACTAAAAGCTAAAACTGATAACCGCATTGAAGAAATACTTGATACGCTATAAATAAAAAATGGACTAAACAATGCTAATGATAAGCACCGTTTAGTCCATTTTTAATCCATCATTATGCTTAAATGCGGTAAAGTCAGCATTTACAACATAGATTATATGGAGGTGAGGGGCGTAAATAAAGATAATAGATAAAAATAGTTAAAGCTAGTTTCTTTATATATCAATAATTTTCGATAATTTTTATGTTTGCTAAAATTATTAAATATAAAGTTGGCGAACATTTTGGCGAACATCGTCAAATATTAATTAATCTCAATATGATTAGTATTACCTAACTCTATCTCAGTATCCCCGATAACAATCTTATCGCCATCATACCCTTTGACTTAGCCGACAATGTCGAACTGTATTTTCTTATCAACAGTTTTTTTCTTTAGTTGAACAGAGATATCGTTATTATGAAGCTAGCATGTAGCTTTATTTACTTATAGTAGCTCCCAAGTGGAAGCTTTTTTATTGCACAAAAATAAAGCCACCCTAGTTTTACCTAAAGTGGTTTAATTTAACTTTTTTAATTATATTAATCTGCTTCGTCACTACTTTCCCATGATAAAAGTTCATAAGTAACACGTTCTTTGACTCTATTAAGATGATCTGAACTTACAATTACGTTTAATTTTGCTTGACCATAAGCTGGAATAACAAATTTTTCTCTTTCTGTTTTGACAATTCCATTATAATTAAAAGATTTATCATTCTCACCTATAACAGTTAAAGTAAACTTCTTTTGGTTAAAATCATAACGTGTTAAATATCCGCTCATAGTTTTAGTTTCCTCATCTGTAGTATGAGATAATTCATCAACTTTATTTATAAATTTACTAATATTATTAGGAGTAAAATGTGAATCCAAGATTTCAGTTTTTTCTCCTGGTCGTGGTATTTCTGCTTGGATTTTCCCTCCTTTTACTCCTGTAATACACTCAGAAAATTTATTTAGATGCTCAAGAACAAGCCAGCCATATTTTTCTACTATCTCATTTGAATCTATTTTATTGCCATTTTGTGTTTCTTGAAATAGCTCTACAAGCTTTTTATATGGCAAAGCCTCATCGTCATTTATTAGTGAAGACACACCATTTGAAAGTAGCTTAGTACCAAAAGATCCAGGATAAGTTCCTGCCACTTGAAGCTGCGTTGTGGTATCTTCCACATATCTCTTTATCAAAGTTTTGAAGTTTTTGGGCTGTTTAATAGCGATTAATAAATTTTGAAGTTCTTTTAAAAAAATTGTATACATACTAACAGAAATTTCATGTATAAACCGAATCGGCCGAATAGAAATATTTAGACCATACCTATTATCTTTACTAATTTGATCAGATATTATTGAATTTTTTAATGTTGAAATGTCTTCATATTCTATAAAAGAATCTTCATCAGGTAAACAACTTGATTTAATTTTAGCTGTTTCTTCAATGAAAAATTCATCTTGATTAGTGTTTTTCTTTTCAATATAAGTAATTTGTGAAACCGGATTCTTATATAAGTCTAACAAAGAAATATCACTATTTTCCAAATGACGTAATTTATCAAATGTTACTGGCAAAAATGCCCACACATCAGTATCGCTATTTTCTTCATAATCGATAAAGTTAGCGACAAAAAGTTCGCCAGTCTCACTAGCAAAAGAATATAGAATAGGTTCATCATAATAATCGTAAATATGATAAATGTTTATTTGTTTAAAAGGAACATGTTTTATTTTTCTCATAATTATGCCTGTAATTTGGTTACTTGAAAATGTTGTGTAGCTATATCTGATTTACTAGACATCCAGAATGTAAAATGTTTATACTTTTTTTTATAATTGGTGGTATCAAGTAAAACACCATCGGCCTTATTCACTGCTACATAATAAAAACTTTTAAATTTCTTTTTGATTGCTTTATTGTTTTTAGCCATTTTAATAAATGCTGTTTTAGCTTGTTTCTCTGAGAGAAAGCATGAATACCCTGATGACTGACACATTAGTTCATAATTATTAGCAGATCTCCATTTATTGTATGCATGTTTAATTTTTGAGTCTGATATCCAATCTTTGCTATCAGTTTTATTATTGACTTTTTTAGAAAATCTATAAATTTTTCCTTGAAATTGCTTAGCTTCCTTTGGCGGGCATTGATATTTGATAGAGTCTGGAAAATCCTCTTGATTATTATATTTCATATATTTCATTTTTCCCTTAAAGTAATTTAACCAGAGATAATTAAATAGTATTAGAATAATAATGTCAATTAAATTTTAAGTTATTGGAATATATAGTAGTGCTTTAAGAATAATTTTCTATATATAGTATGTATGGCTTTAAGAATGCATAAAACTGATACTTTAACACAACAAAAATAAGCCACCTAGAAATTAATCTGAGTGGCTTAATTATATATTATTTAAATTTCCCCATTGCTTTACCATACTTATCTTTTCCGACAATGTAGCCGTAGCCATTGACACGTGGCTGCCTTAGCCATAATCTCTTTGGGCCTTGTAAGACAGCATCATACTTAATCGCGCTGCCCTTTGGCAATTTAGCAATTGCTGGTGCGCTAATGTGTGGTGAGGTATGTAGTTTAAGTGCTTTTCCTAAAATAAAAGTTCCTGGCTTCTTAACCCATTTTGATTTGTTGCTTGCACTTTTAGCAGGCTTTTTTGCTGCAGGTGCTGTGCCACCTACACTATGAGCAACGTCGTGGGCAAACTGTGCCTTACTAATGCCGATACTTGACAAATAGCCATACGGATCAGAATGGTCAGTGTTACCTAAGTGCTGAGTGATCCAGTTGTGCGTTTTTACACCACGTTTTGCAGAAGTATCAAGTGTTAACGGAATACCGTACTTTTTAGCATACTCACGAATTAGCCCGATATAGTTACGGTAGGCTTTCTTTGCTCGAGTCTTATTGCTAAATTCACACAGCTCGATTTGCATTGGCGATAATTGATTGCCATAGTAACCACAACCCCACGCTACATAGCCTAAGCCACCTACCAGGTAGCACTCTTTGTCGTCAACGACCAAATGCACGTAGGTCTGTGCGGTATTAATGCCAGCTTTCATGTTGTGAGCAATTGCCCACGCTTCACCATTAGGTGTTGCCGTTGAATGAGCTACAATAATATCTCTTTTAGCAAGAGCAGACGCACCTTCATTTGCAGACAATGCATACTTTTTATTTAGCTTCATTTTTAACACCTTCTTGATAAGCCTTCTCAACCATGCCCTCAGCTGTTTCTTTAGTTATTTTTGCTTTCGAAGCCTTTGCTTGTTCTAGTAAAGCGTCAGTTGCTGCCTGCTTCTTCTCTGCTCCCGTGATATCGGTATGCGTTGCCTGTTGCGTAACGATATATTGCGCTACGTCATACAGCCATTTCATTTTTTCGGCAAATGCTGGATTGTGTTGTTTAGCATATTGATAGACAGAAACAATGCCGACTGCTAATAGGACAACGTATGGCAATAATGAATTTAACAAATTAATAAATTGAGTCATTTTTATTCCTTTCGACAAAAAAAGAACACTAAATAGTGTTCTCTAGCTTCTTTTTTAATTCTTCGTATTTTTCTTGTATTTCCAGTCTTTTTTTACGTTCATAAAGATAATCCTGTTTAAAATTATCTCTTTCAATATTGAGGTTCTTAATAATGTCGTCTGTGTCCTCCTTATGTGATGTGTGTGTCACAGCTAAAAAGGTAGCAGCTGCTTCGATTAGTGTTCCTAGTACATAAATTAGAGTACTAACATCATGCACACAACCACCTCTCTAACTTTGATAAATACTATATAGGCATAATAATGATATTGCGGTCTCAACAATCACTGTTATATCCATGCGAAATTCGCCCACACCAAAAGCATGTCCCAGTTGCAAGCCGATTAAAAACCACAAAGTCCAGGCACCCAAAATCAAGATAAACATGCGCCAACCTCTATTTCTCTTCTTAAACATAGAATCAGCGGTAATTAAAAGACCTAGTAATATTATTGCTAGGTCAAGTCTTTTATCGTTCATAAAAAGTGTCCACTCTGGTGGCCAATAGAAATAGTTCCTATCACGTAGCAAAGCGATGCCAATGGCTAAAATGGTGCCACCTGCTATGGTCTGATCGTGGTTCTCATTAATATTACTAAGCAGACGGTGCCACATAGTCATCACCTGTTATTTCCTTATATGCCTTCTCATCAATGGTCTTGCCTACGTATCCAGCAATCATAGCTTTGGTGTATACATTGACGCTAAAGAGATATTTGTAAAGCGACTCAAATGCGTTCATTATGTTCATTATTTTGCACCTCCATCAGATTCTGTTGCAGTATCAGCCTTGTCATCAGTGCTTGGCTGTGATGCCTGTTGTGCAATAGCACCTTGCGATACTAAGCCTACTAATGTACCTAGCTGCTGGTTAAGAGCCTCATTGCTTAGTTTGCCATTGGCAATATCATCTTTTAATTGCTTAATGCTTTCTGCCATTTCTGCCAATTGTTGACCTTGAACTTTACCATCAGCGTCAAACCAACGATAGTTATTCCAATCATACATTGGAAATTTAAAATTTGGGTCTGGCGCTTCCTCAACAAATGGGTAGTTTACTGTCGCACTTTTTGGAATAAAACCAAACGCAAAAGGAACTTGTGCAAATGAAATATACACTTGCTTAAAACTATTATTAATACTTGTTTCTGCCATCTTAACTCTCCTTAATTTAATTTATCAGCTCTACATCTGATTTTTTTACCCAACCGCCATAAATTGATACCCAATCTTTATATGTTGCAATTATAGTATTTTCTGACCCAGCTAACATTGTGCCAGCGTTGCCTTCAGCGACTAAATGGTCACCAAAACTATTGCTAATATATCCTCTTTGAAGGCAATCTTTAAGTAATCGAACTTTGCGACCGACATAACTTTTATCAAATGTTTCTCCATCTATAATCAAATGATTAACTTCTTTGCCATTCATTAACATAAGGGAGCCACCTCCCTCATGTTATATATTATTAGTAAATAGGAGGGACTATTTACCCCCCCCACTTCACTTTTGATGGTAATATCCGACAGCCTTATATAACATGGCGTTGAAACGTAAAAAAACTTATTTCCTTCGCCCGAAAAACTAATTTGAACCTGAATCCAATATTCTCCATCTTCAGGTTTAGTTTTTTTTATCAAAAATAGGCATTGCTTAACTGGCACTATTTCATCTTTGGAAGTAGAACCTATTGAAAAGCGTCCTGTCGTAGCTAATGAAACATCGCCAACATAGTATACTGTTTGCCCCTTTTTAACTTGGACATTGGTTCCGATCAAAGAATTTTTAACAGCTGAAAACTGTTGTCCTGCTATAATTAGATTGTTAACTTCTTTGCCATTCATCAACATTCCATTACCTCCTCTTATGGTGTTGCCACAAAAACATTCGGATGCGCTTTTGAGTATGCAATGCCACTGTCTAGATCATCACACTGGTGGACAATTTCCTTATTTTCCTGAATTTCAATCCTAGAAATCAGATCATTGTGACGCTTGTCAGATTCAGCTTTTGTGTAGTGGTCAGTATTCACATTGCCATTGTTGTCAGGAGCTGTGTTGTCAACCTTTGTGACAACGTTAATATTAGCTACACCATTATCGTTTGGACTGATTGCTGTGCCACCATTAAGGCTGATCTGCTTCATCTTCCCGAAGATGTCTTTCATGTTAACAAAGCTGACTGTATAGTAAGCATCACTGCCATATTTATAGCCAGCTCTGTACCAGCACTCAAAATTAAATTTAGTAGCTTGAAACATGAATTGCTGAAAATAGTTCAATGAATACCCTGGGTTTTCACCCTCCAATACGAAAATATATGTCTTACCATCACTCCGATAGCCATCAGGTATGTCATTCTTAGCGAAATTAAAACCATTTTTAGAATAATAAATCCCTGGTTCTGTTAAAGAATCAGGGTTAGTTTTATTATCTTTTAAAATTGGATTTGAAATTGTATGGATTTTGTCTAAATCCTTGTCATTTGCAATTTTGAGAAAGGCTTCCTTGCTCGTTGCATCGGCTTTGGTGCGCACGTATGTTAGGCTTCCTTGACCGTAGTCGCTAATGTAGACAATTTGCTCGTACGTATTTGCACCATTCCACTTAGGAACATCAAATATCCAACCATATAAATTGCCTTGCGTTGCATCAAAGCCTGCCATTTTGCCGTCAGACTGCAATTGGCACCCAAGAAACTTGCTTATCCCAACCGTTGAGAACGTATCAAGGTCAATTTTCGTATTATAGATATTATTGCCACTATCGCTGTTAAGGGCTGTTAAATTTTTAATATCATTGTTAATCGTTTGATGAAGTGAGTTAATCTCTATATCAATTTTGTTGAATAGATTGGTAATATCCTGCTTCTGTGGCAAAGCCTGAACAGCCTTAGCTAGTTGCTCTTGCGTAACTACACCATTGTCAGTGACATCAACTGTGACATTATCAGTCTGACCGACTACCACAAACATTGTTAAGTTGAACTTGAATAATACTTTATCCTTGAAGTCAGGCATAGTTTCTGGTTCCAAAGCCGTAGTTAAAGCATAAAGAAATTCCTTATCACTGCCATCCTCTTTTGCAAATAAACCAACGGTATTGATATTGTAGCTGTTTGATAAATCCTTGTTGTTAAAAATAAGTTCAGTTCCAATGACAATGCTTTTATCCTGTGCAGAATCTGCGACATTATTAATCTCGCCATACTGCATCAGGCTAGGTAGTGCCGTCAACTGTTGCAACTCGCTGATACTCTTATCCGCCAATTTTTCAGTTGATGTGGCAGCCCTAGTAATCGTGAACTTGGTTTTACCAGAACTGGCTTTAGCAGCTAAATCAAGACCTGCATTGGTTAAAATCGTTTTATTGTATTTCGACAAATCTTTGCTCCTCCTTTCTAATTAATAAACTGAGAAACGTTGGCTTGCACTGCAGTTGTTGCTTTCAGCCAAGTCCCCAAACCAACTTTAAAATCGTTACTAACTTCAGCTCTGTTTAGCGCCACTCTAATCTCATAGATCATGTTGGCTGGCAGATATATGTTAAGCAGGTATTTAATGTTTTCAATTTGACTGCTATTAATTTCAGTGCTTTTAGCCTCAACTATGGCATCCCTCTTAATAACTTTGATAGTCGCAGGTATTTTCAAAGTTGCAAACAAGTCGCGCAAGTAGCCAATTGTAATTGGTCTTGGAGGCAAAAGTCGCATCAATACTTTGTTTTTTCGTGTCGCTAAATCATCATTTGGAGCAGGTTTAATCCCTACCTGATCTTCAAAGACAGAAATGCCTTTCGCATCTGTTTGTGTGACAAATTGGTTTAAAAGCAGCCGTAATTGCTCACTTTCTGCTTTGTCCAGAACGCCACCCTGTGCATGCATTATTGCCTGCATTTCGTAAACATCATTGTAATAGTCAGGAAGATAGTCCATTAAATTGTTAGCCATCTAACTTTACCTCCCCTAAAACTGGCAGTTGTGAAGTCTGATTATCAAACACAAGGGCAATGTCTTGATCAGAGCCATTTAATGTTGGCACAGACGCATTGATCACTCCATCAACCATCATGATTTGAGATAGGATTTTGGAGCGATAAATTGTTTGAGAGTAACTTCGCCCAGTTTTAGCATCAATATTGTTCCAGCTTTGCCTTAGCAACTTAAAATATTCTTCGATAGAAGTCTTGATTTTTGCCTTAGCTAGGTCAGTACCATGCGTGCCATCAATGTTTACTGTTGCTGCTATGTTAACTGTCAATGGTGTTGGTGCAACTACAGTTACTTGATGGTCAATTGGAGCCAAGCCATAACCTTGACTCTCATTGTCAGTAGGATCAATTATGTTCTTTACTTTTTTGACTAAATCAGCACTGGCTGGCATTAGGTTATTGTCAACGATAACCAATTTAACCGTACCTGCTCCATTCCACACTGGATACACTTGCCCTGCTCCAACTTCGCTTATTTTGCTGAGCATTGCCAAATAATCAGTAATGTTCCCACCGTAAGCAATCCAGTCATCTGCTCTTAACAGACGTTCACGTAAGTGGTCGTCTGTTTCTGCATCTCGAGCTGGAGCCACTATCTCGGTTATTTCTGCCCATGAAAGACTATCGTTGCTCGTTACTGGCAATATTTGCCCGATGTAAGAGTTGGCTGTTGTCCCTGGGTCATCGGCAGTTAATTCACCGGTCAAATCATCATTAATTTTTTGCACCGTATAAAAAATAGGCGTTTCCCCAATGCTTGCGAATTGGTCGCCTATCTGTACGTTGTTAATGGGATTACCGTCTGAATCTAAAAACTTTGCTTTGACCTCTGTCTGCGTTGCCGTATATCTGGCTGTGCCGTGTTCGGCTGCCCGATAATCAAGGAATTGTCCTTGAGCTGTCTTGACATAAGTCTGCTTGACAATATTAGCTAAAGATAGTGACTGCTGTGCCATAACCATAGCTGCAGGTGCGAGTGCGTCATATACGACCGAGCCTTCTCTTTGATCAATATCATCTGGCACATTATCTAGCATCAGATTAAGCCAATATTCAAAATCTTGCGCCATATAATTAGCAGCCAATTCATCAGGATTCATCAATCGTCACCTCACTATCTATGCCAATATTGCCGTACACCGTGACGCAGGTGCCTTTAATTCCTAAAGTATCTCGGCTTACTTCAATTACTTCATCTATATCAGCATCAACCACTCGGTCATCTGCCAGTAATGCTTCTTTGATCATTCGCTCGGCTTCAACTTTGGCATAACCCATGTCTTTGCCAATTAAATCGTTTAAATCATTGCCATACTGGTCAGAGTAAATGGGATAGATTAGACGCTCTGTCTGCAGTATTTTGTTTACTGCTTGAATCATGGCTTGCTTCTCATCAACTTTACCACGAATGCGTCCATTTTCAATTTTAAAAGTTAGAGTTGGCTCATCATCCAAAGTCTCATCATCACCGCCATCAGTGTCAATATCGGTATCTTCCAGTTCAGCACTTTCATCGTCCATGTTGTCATCGTCAGTCACAATAATATTGTCATCGTCATCCATGCTATCCCTCCTCTCGTTCGAATAGGTAAAACTGCTGTCCGCCATCCATCCGGATCATGGTTACCTTGTCGTTCTTTTTTAGGCTGTTATCAAATTCCATATCTTTAAAAGTAATTTTTTCGGTTTTTATGACATCACTGCCAGTAATAGTTGCTTTACCTGGTAGCTTGAACTTGCCAATATGCTTTCCCAATACGATAAAATTATCGTCAATTACCATGTTATTAGAAAGTTGCACCTTCAATGGCTCCGTGCTAATAACAACTCCATAGACAACATCAGCATAGTCACTGTCTTTACCGCCACGGCTTTTTAGCATCTTAATTAAGCGTTCTCCAGCCATTCCGCACCTACTTTCATTGTTAAGTGGCACATGTAATCTGTGCCAAAATCATGCTCAGCCTTTAATATTGGGCAATTCTTCAAGGTCTTGTTAATGTCGTTAATCTTGATCGTCACGGCATTGCCTGCTACCAGGTCAACGTTACCAATGCAGTCAATTGTTAATTCCTTGTTCGCACGATTACGCTTGCGTAATTCATCCTTAGCCTGTTTTACCATCTGAGCGTGATTAGCCTTATTTTTCTTATTAACAGTAACCTGCAATTTGCCCCACTGCTCTGTTGAATCGCCTTTGGTACTAACAGTTTTAAAACTGGTACGCTTAGCTTCATCCTTTTTACTGGTCTTAGCTTTGGCACTAGTTGTTTTTTGATTCTTACCATTAGCCTTTTTTTGCTTGGCAGTGGCTGATTTAGACTGAGACTTTTTAACATCCTTTTGGATGACCTTAACCACATTAGCTGTATCGTTAATATCAACAGCATAAGAAAAGCCCGTCATTGCGGACTTACTACCAATTATAATTTTTAATTTCTTATAGGGCGCACGTCTTAGCTCCACCGTATCGTAGTTGCAATACACATAATACATGTGCTTAGTCGCACTCAAAGTTTTGGAAATGGCACTCTTAAGCATGTCAAAGTATGTTTTACCATCGCATACTTCGGCAACAACTTTATGAGTAGGCTTGTCGACTACTTTATGCTTAATTCCTGCACGTTTGCAAACATTGTTAAAACGATCAGCAATAGTGCCTGACTGCCAGACGATTGAGTCCTGGTTTTTTAAGTAGCGTTCTTTGTCATAGCAAGTAACACTAACTGTGTCATCTTCTTTGACTTTGTAATTAAAGACGTAGCCATAAAAGATTTTATAATGACTCCACCTGAACTTAATGATATCGCCTGTGTAAGGGATAATCGGATGTGCTTTCTGAATTAAGTCAAACGTCAATTCGCCAGCACTAAAGTTAAGGTCAGTTGTCCATTTAACGTTCGCCACTATCTTACGCAAATCGTAAGTGGTTCCCTTGCCATTTTTCTTAGATTTACGATACATGTTGCTACGACGCACTAACTTAAATGTCGTAATCATGCTTTCTTCACATCGCTTTTCTTAACCCAACCCCGAGCAATGCCATTAATGCCAACACATATTGGGTACTTATGCCCTTTGGCAATGTTAATTACTTGGCGCTTGGCGTTTTTTTCATAAGCTCCCGGACCATTACCGTTCGAATCTAAATGTAAACGCCCATTTACGATTACTTTTGAATGAATTCCAAACTTTTTAGGTGGCGCAACTCTCTTTTTACCTTTTTTCGACTTATGTTTTTTCTTCTTTTTAACTTTTTCAGCTTTAAAGCTACGGTATTGCTTTAGTTCAAGCGTGTACTTATACTCTTCATCAAAGCCATCCTCAAAACCATAATTGAAACTGGCAATTGTCATGCACATGCTTATTTTGGTGTTGGCAACAACTAGCCTGACTAATCCTTTGGCTTTTTGGATCTTTTTAATCCATTTGATGTAATAATCAGGCTTTTTAGGCGAATCATCCGCTAGATAGGTCGTTTTGTATTTTGGCAAAACGGATTCGATAGTAATTCCTACTAGCTTAATATTGCCCAGTCGATTTATTTCACCTAAATTGACTACCGTTTCACTTTGGTCATCGTTCTCGTAATTAAGCTTTAGCTCGGCTGGATTGACTGGTAGTTGAATTGTTTTGCTGGTTTTGTAACTTGTCAAAAAGACGCCAAAACCGTCCATAAACATCACCTCTCTAACTTAATGATTTTTCGCTTTTAGAAATAAGATAATCTTCAAATTTGCCAACAAGAGTTTCGAAGTCTTCATCCTCTTTACCTGTGCTGTTAATCTGGATAGCGCCACTTTCTATCGTGACAGTAGAGCTACGATTGTCGTTGCTTAAACTATTACTGCCGAATTTAGTTCCAATTAAATTCGAACCATTAGCATCATTGCTACTGATTGAAGTTTCTAATTGATCTTGTTCATTAATACCAATTCCTGCTGTAGCTCCATCCAATCCGTTTAGTGCATTGGCAACACTATTTACAGCAGTTGCGGCACGGTCAAAGCCATTAGCAAGCAAATCTCCTGCATTAGTTTGACCCATTACCAAAGGATTAAGCCTTGGTGTCATATCTGATGCAGCGGCGACTACACCCTCTGCCATGCTCGCTGAGGCATTTGCAGCTATATCCGCGTCATGATTTAAACCAATCGCAAGCCCCTGGTCTAACCATCGGCCAAATTGATTAAACAGTTTAGAAGGTGACCCCAAATGGAAGAAACTCTTAGCTGCACTAACAACTTTTCCTGCAACATTTGATACTGCATTAACTGCAGCACCAATCATGGATTTGATCCCATTAACTAAGCCTTGAATCAAGTCTCTACCAACACTTACTAGTGAGCCAGCAAAACTTCTTGCTGCATTAACTGCATTTGAAATACCATTTCTGACACTATTTACGACGTTACTCATTGCACTCGTGATAGCTGTAACCATCATGGTTCCTGCCATGATAAACATAGTGACTAACATCATCACTGCAACTCCGACGGCTGCTAAGCCACTGGCAACAACCATCAATGCAACACCTACTATTAGTAGACCGGCTCCCAGAACAACGGCTGCTACACCTAATAATAGTGTTGCAACAGCGTCTATCATAAGTAATGGTGTAGCTAACATTAACGCCAAAGCAAACACCATCATTCCTACTGCCGCAATGATAGCAACAACAGCTAATATTGCTATACCAGCTCCCATTAAAACTAATCCTACTGCTGCTATAACTGAAAATACTGCAAGTAATGCAACACCAACTGCCAACATAGTAATGCCAACTGCCGCTATAATTGCAAAAACACCTAATATTAATAGTCCTGCGCCCAATAAAACAGCTCCAACTGCTGCAATTACTAGTGATACAGATAAAACTACAATAGCTAGGGCTAGAGCAACTATGCCGATTGCTCCAATGATTGCTGCTACACCGAAAACTGTAATTGCGACTGCTAATAAAATAATATTTAAGGCAGCTTGAGCGCCATAGGTGGCAATGTTAGGCAATTGCATCCCTAACAGTGCCAAGCCTGCCGTAGCTATAAAAATGGCTACCCCAATCAATAGAAGCGAGGCTCCAAAGATAAGAAATCCTGCTGCTGAACTAATAAAAGCCGGTCCAAGTAATTTAACTACTACAGCTAAAGCGCCAATTGCAACTAACATTCCAAAGAACACGGCAATCGACGTACCTCCGCCACTTGCTAAAGAATTTGCTGCCTGAGCAAGTATCCAGAAACCACTAGCAACTAATACGACAGCAACACCGACTTCCATCAATGCAGCACCTAATTTTAAAAAGGCTCCAGCACTTTGCATAATTCCTCCCGATTCAGGAACACTATTTGTTGGTATTTTAGGAGATTTTACTTTTTTAAATGCTCCAAATACTTTTGCTATACCTGAAATTCCTTTACCAAGAGTATTTATTACTTTGAAAGCCGCAAAAGCTATTGCAAGGTTTTTAATAGCCCCTGCAATATTATTTAGTGTACCAGGCTTCAGTTTGCTAAGTTTATTTAGACCATATACAACAGTTGTAAATATTAGTCCCCTAGTTCCTGTTTTCAGAATAAAGAATGCAGTACCTAAAGCCTGCAAACTACTTGGATCTAATTTACCAATTACTTTTGCAATTGCGCTGATTGCCTTGGCTATTCCCGAAATACTTCTACCAGAAATTGAGCCTAATGTCGTAAAAAAGCTAGTCTTGCCATCTCCTTCGCTCATCGTGTCAATTACATCACTAACAGCGTCAGCTATAGTTTGAAACATTTTCCCAACTTCTTTACCAGCGCCAGTACTGTTAAAGCCATCGAATACATCTTGCAAACCTAATTTAAACTTGTCAAAAATTGGTTTAACGTAATTAATGGCATTAATGATGCCATCCCCAAAGGAGTTCCAATTTAACTCACTCATTTTATTGGTTATTCCTTCAATTGCACTAATTCCAATTTTACTTAATTTTTGAAATTGTGGCTGTAAACCGTTGGATAAAGTTTCTTTCAGCCCATCCATTGCCTGACCAACAGTTTTATACTGTGTAGCCATTTTGCTGAAATTAGCATTAGTACCAGTTTTGGCAACAGAATTAAGAAATTCCTGGGTTTTTATTTTTCCGTCCTGCACATTTTTAACTAAGTCTTGAGTTGACATATGCATAGACTTAGCGACTGCAGCCATACCTGCTGGTGTTTGTTCAAGCATAAGTTTGAAGTCTTGCCATTGAACTGTAGGCTTTGCAGCCATCTGTGTTGCTTGTTGACTCAAAGTCTTCATAGCCTGCTTTGGATCAGTAGCAGCTGCAGCCAATCCACCAAATCCTTTGACTAGCCTCGTAGTATTCTTAACACCTACAGCTGCCAATTGGCTATAAGTAGAGGACATGTCTGATGCAGAATAAATTGTGTCTTGGGCAAATTTTTGCATCGAACTTTTGGCTGCTGCTATCTGTGCTGGTGACCTACCTAATTGACGCATGTTCCCATCAAATGTTTGCCAGGAAACACTAGCCTCATTTAGTTCATCAATCATTGAATGAATTCCGGTGGTAGCAGCACTTGCAGCTGAACTAATCATTCCGCCAAAGGCAGTTCCTGCTATGATCTGTTTTAGTCCAATTCCTGCAGATCTAGCGCCATTTCCAAGAGATAGCATTCCATTACTACCCCCATTTATTGCATTTTTAAGACGGGAACTCCAGCTAACACTACGTTGTACACCAGCATTAAACTTATTTAATACATTACTGAAAGCATCATTTATTTTTAAAGTACTGCTTATTGTAGCCATTAGTTACCTCCCTTCTATATATGTTTAGACCTAGCTTTACGTTTAGCTTCTCGCTCTTGCTTTTTTTCTTCTTTTTGCCTAATTTGAATAGAAGCTACTACTAGTGCTTTTTCTTTTTGTGTCAATTCAGCCCATTGTACTGGAGTCCAATGATATTCATTCAAGCAGTAATAATAAACGCTGAAATCGCCATAAGACTCATTAATTAGTTTTTTGCTTGTTCGACATAGTTGTTAATACTGTCAATATCAAAGCCTGATATTTCTTGGATTGATTGTCCAAGGTCAGCATACTGACCAGCATTTAGCATTTTCTTTAGGACACCAGCAGGATCTGCAATACAAGCCCATGACTTTTGTAATTTTTCATTATTTAAATCTGGTTGTATAACTGCTTCAGCCATCATCAAATCAACTAGCTTGCCTTGGTCAGTTTCTTGAATACGTTGATGCGTTTTTTTGTTAACATAGCTAGTCGTTGCTTGCTTTTGCATTTCATTAAATTCATCCGCTGTGAGTGCTTTAATAATAAAAGGTGACTTAAAACCTTTTATTTTTACTTCCTTAGTTTCATTTTTGGGCTTGACATTTTCTGCTAAAAAATCCTCGACATTATAAGCCATTTTTGTTTCCTCCTAATTACAAATCGAATCCATTAAAACCGGTGACTAAATTTACCTGTTCAAAGGTAAAGTCTGATTCCCAATCCATAACGCCATCATCTGCTTCAAAGTCAGCAAACGGCACATCATCTAAGTTTACTTCGCCAAAATGCAAAGTTTGTGTTCCTGCTCTACTGGTAGGATCATTAATAGTCATTGTGATTTCAAAATATAAGTCTTTGCCGCCATTAATATATGGCAAAGCGTATTTTGTCCAATTTGAACTAATTAGGTAACCTCCAAGTGTTCCAGTACCTTCTACTGAAGTAACTTTTTTGTGCTTCCAGCGACTGCCTAATGTTTGCACATCTTCTTTATTTTTTTCTAGTTTTGCACTAAATTTTTTGCACTCAATTAGCGGAATAACTTTGCCTTCAATTGTGACGTATACTTTGGCATCTTTGGTTGAGATTGTGTCACGACCATTAAGAAAGCTGCCAACTGTGCTTACTGTTTCATCCATGTTTTAAAAACCTCCTATTATTGCACAACCATTGTCATGTAAAGCTTTTCCATTGAATCTAAAGGCTTTACTGCTAAGTTAACGAGAATTGAATCACGTTCATTACCTGCTTCAATAGAAATATCGTCTTCCTTGAAATCACTGATTACATTCGCATCTGCTAAACCTTGCAGATAGCTTACTCGGTTAGCCTTAAACAGATCACGTCCTGTTGTACTATTAGTGATCTTGCCGATAAACATATCTTCGAATGTCCGTTTGGTATTGGTTGCAATCGTATCCATTGTCCGTACTACACGGTTTTTGCTGAAGAAGACTGGCTTTTCTGCAGTGACTTTAGTTAATGAATTAATGTCCTGCTCAATTACAACAGTTTCATTGCGTTTTGTTGTAAAGACTATTTCGCCATTTTCTAAAGCCTCGATAGTTCTGTCATTGCTGAATTTAGGATATGCGCTAATTGCATCTGGGTATTCCACATAGGTCAATGATTTAGCTGCATCAGCTGAACTTGAAGCACCTGCAAAGAAACCTGCAGCTACTGTAGCATCTAGTTCTGTGCCGTCCCCTAAAACAACGCCATTCGCTACAGTAGAAATACCTTCATAGTTAACCTTGTCAGCTGTATAAGGAATAACACCACGTACTTTGATGTCATTGTCTTCACGCAAATGCTTAATTTCATCGACCAATTGCTTATGTATCGGGCTATCAATTGGGAAACCAGCTGTAGTGGCTACATCGTAGTCTTCGGTTTCAAGTGCATCATTTAATAAGTCGCTAATGTCTACTGGCATAGTAGTTCCGCCTGTTAGATCAACCGTTACATCATGCTGTAAATCAGCCAATGGATTAAGGCTTGCTGGTTTAACAATTGGTGCCTTAGCATTATCATCGCTGTCCTGGGTAGTAGGACTTGTTGGTGTTGTTCTGTCAGTCAATTTAACTATGATATAGTCATTTGACATTAATGCTTCTGGCTTATCCACATTAATATCCTGTTGATCAACAATCCTACTGCCTAACAATGTTGATACGATCACTTTGCTATCACTTTTTTGTACAGTTACATGCAAATTATTTCCGACTGTGCCAGAATATTTAGCAGTGAATGCCCATGGTAATGACTCATCGTTGGCTGTAGCCGCAACACCATCATTGTTGTTTAACAATAAAACTGTATTTGCACCTTTAAGCACTTCATGGAGCGTTTGCAGTTCAGGCTCATCAATATCGTGTCCTAACAGTGCCTTAAAGTTTGAGTCACTGTTTAATTTAATAATCCCTTTAGCTCCCCAATTTAGCTGAGTGCCAACTGGTAGTAATGTCCGTCCAATGTCCATACCATTATTGTCATTGCCTTTACCGACAACGTTAAAATAGGCACCTGGACGGCGCTTATTCTGTGTTTTCCAACTCATTTAATATTTCCTTTCACTTCTTCATTGTTTAATTTAATTTCATCTTTTTTGTCGGGGTAAAACCTGCCCCAAACTTCGAATTGATAGATTAGCGTGTTGTCTTCTTGTTGCGTAACCTGTATATGCCTTAACGGAGCAAAATTTTTTAACTCTAATAAACCGCTCAGAAGATAATCTTCCACTCGCTCCATATCCGTTTTAGGATTGTCGGGATCAGGAAAATAGATTACCTGATAGGCATACTTTCGATATTGCCTGTCAAACATTTCAGGAGCTTCGCTGGTATCAATTTTTTCAATAAAAAAAGACGGTTCTTGAAATCCGTCTGCTTGATTTTCAGTGTAAATTGTTGCATCAGGGAATAGCCGTGCTAGCTCGTCAGCAATCCTTTCAATTATTGTCATTCCATCAGCCTCCTCAGGATATTGTCCATAACTGGCGTAATCAGCTGTGGAATTTGGTTAGAAGTCTGTTTAGTTGCTTTTTGCAGAAAATGCTGACCAGGAACCCAGCTTGCCTTTAGTCTTTTACCAATTGCAGGTACGTATCTGCCTGGTGTCTGTCTGTGTCCATTCTCGACAAAAGAAGCATAGTTTTTGCTATTTCTAAGTTCAATTGTTA
The DNA here is from genome assembly GCF_003693025.1 of Lactobacillus sp. ESL0261. Taxonomy (NCBI): domain Bacteria; kingdom Bacillati; phylum Bacillota; class Bacilli; order Lactobacillales; family Lactobacillaceae; genus Lactobacillus; species Lactobacillus sp. ESL0261. The sequence continues at coordinate 75,739 of NZ_REHN01000006.1, read as the reverse complement.
TGTCAGCCCCTGAAAAAATCGGACCAATTAATTGCCAACTCCGTCTTAGATCACCAGTTTTAACAGGAGTATTAGCTTCCGCATTGCGCTTATAGGTCTCCCCCACATTCTTAACGCTTTTCTTGACTTCGTTTTTTAACTGACCACCTGATATCTCAGCATTGACATGTTTGGCAAATTCTTCAAATTGACTATTGTCAAAATCTCCAAATGCGCTCATGCTTTTTCATCCCTTGTCATTGCTATTTCTTGGTGGCTCGCATAGCCTGAATAGCCTTTACTACTACGTTTGTACTTCGTCACCTTGCCATTAACATCAGTAACAATAATAGTCGCACCTGCCGGCACATCTATTCCTGTTCTGAGTAGTAACGTTGCGTCATACTCATCTGTGCCAAAAAACGACTGCTCACTGGCTTTTAATCCTTTGAGTATAACCTTAGCTGGTTCATCTGTAACTATCGTCACAGGCTCACTGGTGGTTATGTGGTGCTCATTAACTACTTTTTTAGTAGCCTGAATAGTAACCTTGTCAGTCCATAACATCGGAGCTATGTCTTTCAATTTATTTAGCGCATCAATCATTGTGGTAGTCTCCGAAAATGAATTAGGTCACTGATAAAGTCATCAGTAACCGGGTTAAGCTTTTGTACCTGAGCGTATATTTCAGCAGGCGAGCCGAAGTTAACCGACACATCACCTTCACTAATTGAATTGACGGTATCATTACTAGTCCATTCGTGTGTCTGAATTAATTGCAGGCACATTGCTATGATAGTGCTGTCTATTTCTGGTGGCAGTTCTCCAACTGGTATGTTGGTAAAGTTTGCTACAGACTGGATTACTCTATCTACACTATAATCAATCAGATCACCGTTTGCCTTGTCACCTAATAATTTGGTGACCTTATCTTTAATCTCCTTTTTTCTTTCATCGTTCATTTTTACTTCCCGCTTTTGCTTGCAGTTTTAGTGCTACTTGCTTTAGTGTCTGAATCCGCATCTGCTGCCTTAGTTGCTGGAGCTTGTGGAACTGTTTTATCCGAAATTACAAACTGAATACCAGCTGTTTTAGTGTTTAGCAATAAGACATCATTATATGAACTTTCGTAGTAGAGACAGTTCCCGCTGTTAATTGCCATTGGGTCATCAAAGCCAACAAAATTATATTTTTCTGGTGCAATTTGAACCCCATTACTAATCAGCATCATATCAATTTGCTTAGAATTATCGATGGTTTTGGCACCTACCGTAAAGTCGTACGCTGTTTGCATTAAATCAGTTGGCACAACAATAATTGATACATCATCTAAGCTGTGAACAGAACGATTAATATTGTTAGGATCTTTTAATACTAAACTTCTATTGATGGTTTCTGCTCTCTTCAACATTGCATTAATTTTAGTTGTTACATAAAGAAATCTGCCTTGGCTAGGAATTCGAGCCTCATCAAAGTCGGTCATCATATTATCAAAAGCAGTTAGAATGTTCTTTTCGTCCAAAGTGTCAGTAGTAATACCTTTGCCACCATCCTTTGTTTGCTTTTCTAAAAACAGCTTACTAAACATATATTTATCCATCTCGGGCATTTTCTCGTCCAAATTAAATTGACGAGTGATGTTCGCAATTGTAATTGCATAGTTCGTTTCATTCACATCGTTAGGATCAACCAAAGTGTCCCAATAACGCTCATTAGTTAGTTCATAACTGTCCCAATCGTTGCTGTAATTAGCTTTAATGTCTGTAATCTCACGTCTTTTTCTGTCTTTTCGACCTTCTAGAATTGTCAGTCTAGGTATTTTAATATGTTTTGCCCCATCAAAATCAATTAATTTATTAGATGGAGATAACCATAGATCACTGGTAAATAAGTGACCATCATAAAATCCTTGTTGAACTGCTTTTTGATACTTGTCTGCATAATTAACTATTGCTTCCATTTACTTTTATTCTCCTTTGAAAATATTAGTCATGGCCGCTATTGGATCAGGGTCTGTCTTAGCTCCACCACCTTGTGGTTGATATGGTTCCTTACTACCTTGATCAAATAGATAGCCATCTGATTTCTGTAATGAACTAATTTGATCGTCTAAGCCTTCAAGTTCGCCTTTGTCGTTGAGCTGTATATCGTCCATATTCAGCAGAGCCTTAGCAGCCTTGGTATTACGTACCTTTGCCTTGCCCAATGCACTGTCGACTGCGCTATTGAGCTTGGTTTGTTGCAATTCCTTAGTTAAATTCTCGGTGTCTTGCTTGTATTTGCTCTGTAACTCTTTGAACTGATTAGTGAGTTCTTCGTTATCGCCTGCTTGCTTTTTGAGTGTTTTTAAATCCTTGTCGCGCTCTGCAATCTGCGACTGCAAAGACTCGTTAGTCTTATTCAATTCGTCAATCTTGGACTTTGAGTTTTCAACATCGGCGCCATGTAGGCTCATTACTTTGTCAATTTGTTCATCTGTTAAATTTAATTTTTTTAGTTCTTCACGTTTCATATTTGTTTCCTCTCTCGCTTCTTTTTACGTGTGGCGAACACAAATCAAGGTATAAAAAATAAGCCTTTTTACGCCATGCTCAGGGCAATAAAAAGCAGCTGTTAAGCTGCTTTAATAAACTTTACCTAAGCCAAAACTTTACTTCTTTTAAAGCTTTATACAATTTAGTCATGCTGGAGTTTTCAGACAAGAATTGTAAACCTTGATCAGTAATAGGGCTATCTTTTAGTATGTTAATTGTTAAAAAGCCCTGTGGATCTATTTCAAATGTTTTTTTATCAACATACCCTCTCTTTTCTAAATCACTTAAAACACTCACAAATTTATCTGAGCCAACACTATCAGCTATCTTTTTTATTTGATCAGGATTAATTTGTTCTACATTATCTCTACATTCTTTAAGATACTGCAAAATTTTAAATTCTATAGTTTCATAGCTGTTTTGGGACATAATATTTCTCTCCTATGCTGGTACTGCACTGACCACATCTGAAATCCAAATATCTTGAGGATCGTCACCTGCAGCCATGAAGATTAGTTCAGGCTGATCATCGTCCTCATTTTCGATTTCTTCAACAAAAATAGTTTTCTTGCTACCATCTTTTAATGTAAATGTGACATTTCTTGCGCGAAAATTTGCAATTATTTCTGGTAAAGACATTTTATGTGGATCCATTTTTCAACCTTTCTAATCTAATTTGTCTGGCTTTCTAGGTGTAATATGTGCACCTTTATTTTTTCTATAGGAAATACGTCCTCGTTTAGTTGGAAATAATTTACCATTTATGTCTGACCATAAACCAATATATGATTCATGTTTAAACAGAATCTGATTTTTATTAACGCTTTCGTTTTTCTTTCCATATTTGTCAATCAACGATTGAGCTTCAGCAAAAGATATAACCAGTTCACTTAATGGTCGTTTCCGACCCTTTTTATAGTTATTAAATTCAGGCGTATCCCTTACATGTTTATTATACTGCTCTGCATTAAGTTCATTCCACTTATATTTTCTTTTATTTGTTATGTATCTTGAAGCTTTATTTACTTTATACACTTTGACTAGATTTTTACGCTGATTATCTATTTCTTTTTGCCATTGGTCAAAGGTCATGTTTTCAACATACATACTTTTGCCCGTTTCAGGATCACGAGCCCAGCGTTCAGAGCTATCGGGCAAACCTTCAATATATGGCATTGTTGTACATCTACAATATGGATGTATTAACGGATAATTTAAACCTTATCTTTCAAGTCAAAGACTTTTAAATCTAGATGAGCGCACTCATCACATGTGTGTGATTCAAGCGTTGCTAAATATTGATATTGGTCAACTTCTTCCTCTTTATATGCTTGAGCTGTAGCTGTCTCTGCTACATGTCCCATTTCAGTGATAATCAGTCTGTGTAATTGGTAATCTTCTATGTCTTTTAAGCGTTGGCGCATCATTTTGAAAATCTGTTCGTGGGAATGACCTAGGACTGAACCACGTAATAATGCATCTCCCAATTCATTGGGTAAAACTTCAGTGTAGTTTTTCCATATTCGCTTTGAAAAATCACTACCTCGCCATGGCTTGTGCACAATTGCTTTTACCTGATACTCGTTAACATTTGCAAAGTTACTGGTTAATTTAGCCCTCTCCATTTGCGTTAAATAGATGCTGTGCATGTATGTTTGCTGATACTGGTTAGATAGACTACTTTCCATTTTGTCCGTTTCAGACCTTGCATATTGACTTAACAGGTTAGTCAATTGCTCGTCTATGTTCTCAAGCCTTGATAATTGGCTACGAAAATACTCAGCGTCTAATTCCTTATCAAATCCGCCAGCTTTAGCCTTAGCTCTAAACTCTTTTAAGGTCATGTGCCAGTCACGTGTACCAATGGTTGAGAGTATCTTACGTGCGTCTTTAACAGTAATTTCCTGATTAGCTGCATAACGTTTAAGCCAGTAATCAACTTCCTGCTCTAGCACCTGCTCAACTTCTTTTAAACGAGCACGCATTGCTGTTTCATATTCAGCCGTATTCTGCAGCTGTTGCTTCTTTTCAAAAAGAAAACGACGTTTCCAATAATTAACCTCTCTCTTGGTCATCATTATTGTCACCACCGTTTAGGTTGTCAGGGTTGCCGTACTCATCATTGCGATTCTTTAGGTCTTCCTGCTGGTCTTTCAGTTCCTGCTGCCAATCTTCAACTATTGGATTTGCCTTAGCGATTGCTTCTTTGCTTGTCCAGTTAGCTAGTTGACTGACTACTTGTGCTTTTTCAACATTATTTTGAATTGCTGTTCTAGTCCAAGTTTGTTCGATTGGTCGACTATCTGCGTCTGGTACGTGTAGCCAGTTCATGATTGCACGGACTAGCTCAGTTAATGCATCCCTGAAATAAGCTTCCGTCTTAGCTGCCTTTAATTCCAAATGCGAATACAACATCTTAATCGCCGTACCGGTTGCATTGTTGGTCTTAAAGTCTGTTGGATCTATACCTTGAGCGTGGACAAAGATGTTCGTCTTAGTAGTTTCAAGCATAGAATTCCGTGCTTCAGTTGGAATATCAATTGCAAGCTGATCAACGCCAGAATCATCGCCAGCACCCATACTTCTTATTTTAATGGATTTATATCTACGTAAATTTTCTCTGAAATCATCCAAATCTTGCCCATCCAGGTTTTTAAGGATTAAAAATACCTGCTGAATATCATCAAGATCATTAACATAGCCATTATAGATTTTGTCATAGACATCTATCAGACCTTTATAGTGATATAAATCAGGCTGTTGTTCTTTGTTTTTTGGAAATGCTATAAAAGGAATTCTCCCTAAACCATGCTTATTCACACTTGATGTGCCCATTTTTTCATTAGTTGAGGCATCAAAAATAGTAAAGCGGTCATTGATTGCTTCCAAATCGCTAAATTGATCATCATTAGATTTAAAGGCGGTAACTGTCTGTTCATCCCAATATTCATGCACCCAATAGGTTTTTGCAGTATCTGGCTCAAGTTCCCTGTATGATCGTCTTAAACCAACCAGTTTACGATTTAAATCAGTTGAATAAATCGGTGTTACTTGATCAGGCGGGACTAGTCCATATCTAAATTGACCATCTGAATCAATCCAATAATGTAGCCATGCTATACCTGCATTAGCTGCATCTACAACTAGCTCATTCAATCTCAAGCCGAAATTGTCACCCAGCGTATTTTTAATTTGCTGGTTGAGCTTATCGTCATCAACGTCAATCGTTGGCGGTTTAGTGGCAAGATAGCCCGCCTCTTGGTCCACCAATAATTGATGAAAATTAGAACTGATCCTGTTGTCAGCTGGTCTAAGCGGATTCTTGCTTTCTTTACTAGCATCATCTTCCTTTGTTTTTGATTCGCCATGATTTTTGATAGTAATATCGTTCTCATTTAAATAATAATGTTTCGACTTACTATACTTTTCATTAAAAATATTACGCCTATCTTGTGTTTGCTCTAAGAGCTTTTTCATTGAATCTACTTCCACGATTCGAAACCTCCTCTCTGTATTAATCTCTCTAACGCATAACGTGTTGCGTCCATTGTATGGTCATTGCCGTCTGGATAACCTGATTTATAGTTACCGTTCAAATCAAGCTCAAATTCATAGCCCGTAAATTCACGCCAAGCGTCAGGACATCTGGCAGGATCAATGACAATTTCTCGTAGGTCTTCGAGCCACTTGTAGCCATGATCACGTGAGCCTTGACCCTTTCTAGCTCCATATATATTCAGTCCTAAATCACGGTACTCGGCAATTGTCCCTGGGGATGCTGAATCTGCAATTACTGGTTCATTTAGCGGATTACGCTGTTTAATCATTTCAACTGCATCTCGGTTCTTAAGTCCCACTCGCTCAAATTCATCGAAAATAAAAATACGTCTCCTAGCAGCATCCCAATATATCTTGACGTACGCTGTAGGGTCATGTGCAAAACCGAAGTCCAAGCCATGATAAACCTTATCAAATCGGGCGATTTCATCGTCTGTAATAGACCGTGTCGTAATATTGTTGAACACTTCTGCACCTGTACCAGTTACTTCGCCTAAATACTCATGTCTGTATGCTTTCTCATTGTCCTTTTTCAACTGCTCTGCATCTGCTAAGAACTCTATACCAAGCCAAGACTTAGGCACAGAACGATAATCAGATAGGTTAACCAACGTATCTTTACGCATCTGTTCCTGATCAACTGCTTGATTAACCCAATTAGACTGCCTAGCAGGTGGATTGTATGAATAAAAGGTAATGATACCTGAACCACCACGCCCAAGAGACTGGTTAATTGAACGAATTTCTTCCATGCCTTTAAATTCGGTTACCTCTTCAAAGTGCTTAAACTTCGTGTAGCCTTGTCTAAAAGTTTGTGACTTAATCTTGCGTGGATCGTCTGCACCTTTGAATCTAATCTGTTGACCAGTTGGCTTGAATGTCAACTGCATTGGACTAACAGACGACTGCCAATATTCATCAACGTGCAATAAGTCAATTGCCCACAAGTATTGCTCAAATACTGAGTCACGCAACGTATTTGCTACCTTACGCAAAACAATCGCATTCGCATTTTTATCCTGCATGACTCCCAGAACGATCATTATTGAAATAAAAGAGGACTTGGTTGAGCCACGTCCTCCTTTAAGCCAATAATTAGCATGTTTTTTGTTGTGTATGTCCCAAAACAAGTCATAAAACGCAGGTGAGATGTTGTTCTTAAGACTTACTTGCATCCTTATCTCCCTTTGGTACGTCAAAATTGATGTTTACTGTTGTGTCATTGTCGTCTGATGTTAACTGCTCAGCCTGATGTTCAGCAATTGTTGCATCAGCTTTAATTTTACGTAACTGTGCTTTCGCCAATGGATCAACTGGATATCTTTTAAGCAATTCCTTTGCTGCAGTTATCCTATCTTTGGCTGAAACTTCTACATTTTTATAAAGTCCTTTAGCAGTTACCACAGTCTCTTTTTGCTCACCTCGCATTACTGATGTGAGATACTCCAAAGTCTCTTTAGCTGTTGCTAATTTAGCCGATTCAAGCTGTTTTAACCGCTTTTCAATATAAGCTTTTACGTTAGCATTTGTTAGCATTCGACTTGCATTAGCTCTGGCAGTTTCATTACTTCTGACTTTATAGCCAGCATTTACATATGCTTCTGTCGCATTACCGTTTTTTATATAATTATCAGCAAACTTACGCTGTTTGCCTCTTAATTCACTCACATCATTTCACCACCTCCTAAGTTCGGGTAAATAAAAAGCGAACTCAACATTCGCCTTTTTGACTATCTTTAATGAACTCAGAAACCTTAATTCAAGGAATGCATTTCAAGATAACTATCAGCAATAACTCTGATAAATTAGAAACAAAGACCTTGCTTATTGCTCAGAGATTAAATACTGCAACCGTGAATGGCCACACATTATACGATAACGCATTTCATATACTGTTAAACATTTATCTAACTTCCTTTCGAATACAAATATAAATCATAGACAATAAGCAATCTGCACCCAATTAAATTAGAGCAAACAAAAAGACACATTCATGTCTGTTTTAGTGATATTTATATGTCTTCGTTGGTCGAATTTACAGTGGTATACGCATACAAACTTCTCCATTAGGCATTTCTTCAATCGGAACTTCTTTGATATCAACTTGCTGTATGCATATACCAGTTTCATTAGATTTTTGAATCCAACTTTGACGATAAACTATATTATCAATTGACATAGAATACAAATAAATTCTTTTAGGGCAATCACGAAAAAGAATTGGTTCAGTAATTAGATTATGAGGTAGTATGATAGCTCGTTCATTACCTATCACACTTGTTCCAATATTACAATAGTTTATTTTTAATACTTTATTGCTTCCCATACCATAATATACAATTTTTAATACTATATTAGTAGCTACGGCTCGACTTACATTTTTCAATTCATATGCATAAATACCATTCTTAAATTTGATTTGGCCTGTACTTTTTTTAAAAAAAATATTGTCTATTGCTTTATTAAAATTATCGTCACTTGTTATCCATAAATGATCTACTCCGCTTCTTAAGAAATATAGCCTTGTACATGAAAAGTACGGTCGGTTAGCTAATATTTTATCTTCCTCTTCTTTATTTTTTTGCACATGCATTCGCCAATAAGCGAATATAATTGCCCCTAATGAACCAATACCACTAACCCAATCAGCAACTGAGCCCCAGTTTGCTTTACTCAAATTTGCTTTAGATAAAAAAATTATAAAAGTTATTGTAATTTTATATATCAAATCTAATATCAAATTCATCTTATTCACCCCATTAAAATAATACAAAAAACCAGCCTTAAAAGCCAGTCTAATTGAGATGAATATAATAAAACGTGTTAATCAATAGGTTAAGTCCTTTAAATAATATACCTTGACTTCCGTATTGAATTACACGTTATAGCAACGATAGGATTCGAACCTATCGCTACTTTTGTATATACACATTCAAGAATTATCTTTTATTCTTGATGCTACCAATATAACACCTATTCAACCCGACCTTTCTCCGATTCTGACCCGATATTGACCCGATTTTTAAATACCTTAAGTTCTGGAATTTTTACGTTATAAATTGTTTTCCAAGTATCAATTGTGTCTGCAAACTGACACAAAGCATAACGCTTTAAATCACTATATCTAGAATCACTATACTGCACTTTTGCAGCCACTTGCCAATCAGTAAGTTCTTCAATATAAAGTGATTTTAAAATCGTTCTGAATGGTTGTTTTGAACTATCAGCGCATTGTTCAATAGCATGATAGACTGCTTGGCATTTATCTTGTGCTTCAAAAATAGTCGCCATTTTATTCTCAGCTGAGTTACCACCATGACTCATAATACCAGTAGGATCGAGCTGTGGGCTGCTAAGATCGGTACGATGATAACCAGCTCTTATTAGGTAGTGTTCAAAATTAAATTTGAAAAAGTCACGTACCTTTTGAGCGGTTTTTTTCTGATCAATATTAATAGGTAGATCGATGTTTTCTTCCACAGCTCTTTTCCTTTCTATTCTTTAGTATAAATTTTGTTTTTACAAAAATACTTATCTCCAGATTTTAGATTTTTAAAACGGACAATTTTGCGAAATTTTCTTAAATAATATCCTTTTTTATTTAAATAAAGCCTAGCACTTGATATAAATTGTAAAGATTGATGAGTGATAACACGGTATTTGCTAAAGTTTTTACTATATATTTTTTGTCCAGTTTTTCGATTTATCGCTACATACTTAAAATAAGGTTTAACTTCTAATCCTAAACGTTTAACAGCTGATCTAATTTTATTTTGGCTAAAATTTAATTCAGTTGCTATCTCACTAATTGAATAACCGTCATTAATTAAGGTAGTGATTTTAGCATCAATAATTTCTTCTTCATTGTCATACAGCGATTTTTGAATAGACTTTAAAGTTAAATTATTTTCTGGTACCAATGCTAATGTTCCATATTCATTTTCTAAGCTATGGATTAAATTATACGGGATAGCCATATCCCACCAAGCCTCCTTCCACAATCATACGAGCATCTTTAGTACTACGAGCAATTCCATGTATCACATTATGTGATAATAGGAATTTATGAAATCTAATCTGATCATCTCTAGGTTTACCAGTTTCAGATTTTACTTCTATATAAAACACTTGATTGTCCACCCATCTGAAGCCATATAAATCTGGATGTCCTTTAGGTAGTCCAGTATCAAGCCATCTACCATTTTGCATCAACACTTTGCCAACATTAGCTCTAAAGACAGTACAATGATGCATTGATAATTCACGCATAATTTGTTTTTGAATTTCATGTTCAGACATAACCATGTTTTCATTCATTGATCTACTTTCTTTTGCTCACTAAGTACCTGATCTATAGTCATTACCCTGCCATCATCCGTATATTCTCTTTTTTGCTGCATAGATAGAATATGGCTTTTATTTATAAATAACTCACCTAACTCGCTTTCATCAACTTTTACATATGGTTCCTTTGTCTTAACTATTTCGAACGCAATATCACCTAACACATCATACTGTGTCCTTCCATCATCCATTTTTATAATAGTTTTCAACTTTACCACCCTAAACTTGTCCACCACATATATTTTTCAAGAATAATTGATCCGATTATTAAAATGAAACCCACCGCAATCAATGCTAATGCTATTCCAAATGCTAAATTCTTTTCAGACCTAACTTCTAAAAGTATGTAGCCAATAATACCGAATATGAGGCCTAAGGCTTCACATATAAAATATATCCCCTTCATTAATTAGCTCCTTTCATTAGGCAACTTCTGAAAAAACTCATTGTCTTTCAGCTGATACTCAGGTGGCACGTGACCAACATAGATTATCTTGCCATCCTTATTCTTCCGATATACTGTTCTTGCCATTTAAATTCTCCTAATTTTTTACCTCAGCTAAAATTAATATCGTGTAAATTTAAATTTTGCAATTTTTCTAAAGCATCAAAGAATACCTCTTTGTTGATGTAGTAAATTCGATTTTTGATTTTGATTGTATAAACTACAATTTTTTTATTTTTAACTTTAATATTTAAACCATTGATATCTATTGCTTGCTTTTCGTATGTTCTAATAACACCGTCACTAGCGCTCCCCTTAAATTTAAAAGTCTGCATCTTTATCATTCCTATTAAAAACTAGTCTTTTTTGTAAGTAATCATATTGATATTTAGTAATAGAGCATGTTTGTTTCTCTTTTCCATTTCCAGACTTATATTTAATTGCATATCCATTTTCAGGTTTAGCAATTAATTCAGTTATATTGTTTATTAAAACTGCAACCTTTGATCTATAAAAAGCACCTTCATAAGTTCCAATTATTACTTCATTTTCTCGATTATATTCTTTTTGAATTTTTTCCCAGGTTTTTTTATTAACATGTAATTTTTTATCATTAATCGTTAAAACAGCTTCAGCAACTTTATTTTCAGTACCTGAATATATTTTTTGAATACTATCAATAGCACTTACTGGAATTTCATATTCATTGCTGTTAATGTCTTTAAACTTCATCTTTATCACTCCAATAATCATCATCTTCGGTAATTACTAAACATTTTTTATCTATAACAAAATCCAATTGGGAAAAACTACCTTTTGCGTGATCTACACTTATACCTATTTTTTTATTATTTGAATCAATCCAATAGCCGTAAATTTTCATTTTGCAATTTAATTTCTCTGCAGTCATCACAATTTGATTTACATTTTCAGCAAGACCCAAATAATAGCAATTTATGTTTTTCACTTTAAATTTTATTCTTTGATACTTATATTCTTTACTTCCCATCACAACAGGATTTTTAGCTAAATATCCTTCAACTATTTCCATGATGTTTTCCTCAAAAGTTACACTCCGGTTACAGTTACTGTAACCTATTCTTTTCTTACTCATTCAAGGGTTTGGCTTATCAAAATTTACTGGTTACAGTAAATTTCATAAAAACTTTTTTAAAGCTAATAGAGGTAAGTATTATATAAATAAAAAGTTTTATTAATATTTACTGTTTTACTGTAACCAATACCCCTGTTACTTACTTACACAAGCGATTTCGCGGTTACAGTTACTGTAACTTTACTGTAACTTACTGTAACTTTTGAAATCCTCTTACAGCTTTTTTATTAATTTTAACTACAGCACTTGTGTTGTAACCCATGTGTTCCATATAATAACGAATATCACGTGTCTGTTTATTATTCCGTGATAAAGCGTTAGGGTCCTGAAACAAAGCAACTGATAATTCTCTGTTGGGAATAAACTTCTGCCCTTTAAATTTATTCTCCAAAACGTCCATTAAATTATCTTCAAGACCTGATGTATAGCGGAATTCTTCTCTATTTTGCTTTAGCAAAGCTTCTTGTTTTGGCGTAAATCTAAATGGATCTTTAGCATTCTTATAGAGCCAAACTGCTTCACCCCATATTTGTTCTACTACTGCTGGAGTAAGATCGGTCACAGGATTTTTAGTCTGTTTTTCTGGATCAGCGTAAATTGATAAAAATCTTCGATCACCAGAACGATCCCGTAAGTGCCGCACTTCGTTGGTTGTTCGTGCGATGACAAATTTTTTCTTGAAGTGTAATGGTTTATGACCATAAGGCTTGCGGTATTCGAAGTCTTGCATCGTGATGAATTTTTTGATTTCTTCAAAACTCGCCTCATTGCTGGCAGTCATTTCATCATCATTGACAATCAGAGCATTTTTCATTACTTCAAAATCATCTTTCTTAGTGAATGTATTAAATTGGTCCGTATATAGTCCCATTGGCGCAATATTTTTCAAAATAGATGTTTTTCCCACACCTTGACCACCTACCAAATCCAAAACATAATCAAATTTAGTTTCAGGATTAAAAGCTTTGGCTACGGCTCCCATTAACCATGTCCGAGTAATTAATGTTGTGGTCGCATTCTTCTTAGCTCCTAAATATTCAGGAAAGAAATTATCAATTCTGCGTTTCTTGTCCCAATGTTTATATGCATTATCCATATAATCAATCACTGGGTTATAAGAATTCATGTAAGCGACATTATCTATTGCTTGCTCGATAATCACATTTTTAAAAGTGGCATGCTCATAATCTGAACGGGCTTCGATATATAATTCTACTGAGTTAGTAACCTGATCTGTATATTGACCCTTGCTAATTATGACGGTACCAATATTTTTAATTTCTAATTTACGATTATCAACTACATCAATTTCTTGGGTAAATTCATTTAATCGAAATAGATTCTTGAGGTTGGGATCATGCAATAGAATCAGCACTACGTTTTTAACGCTAGTAGTTTTAACAGCACCATTATTCTGACGTTCAAGTTCAATGGTAGTTTTTCGTAACTTATCAGCATTTTTTTCATTGATTTTAATAACGTCACTCATTCAAACCCCCTTCTTTTAATCTCTTTTTCAATAACAGAATTTACTGTTCGCTCCACTTCATTCAGTGGAAGACTGTCTGTTGTATTGGTATTTGCAATTAATGCTAATTTAGCTGCTGCATCTGGATCAACACCTCGATATAATAATCCCCCGACAAAACTGGTAAGAGTATCATTTCGTTTGCCATTATCGCCTAGACCATTGACAATTAATTCAAAGAGTTTTGAAGTCTGCGTTTTGCTGGCAATTTTATAATCTAAAATCGTCTTTTTCTCAGGCTTAGCTTTACTTTTAATTAATTCCAGTAAACCAGCGGGAGCTGGTCTTATGGGCTTATGATTAAGCCACCGATAGGATTTGCCATCAATTTTACTGGGAGCGACTACCACATAATTATTTTCGTGAGCTTTTAAATCGACTCCTGGTAAGAAACCAATGTTTTGACCAATAGTTTCATTGCTAGGTTTTTGAAAAAAGAAATGATAACCATTATGAGCAGTTTTTTCTCTCAAAGTGTCTTTAAACCATTCGTTGTGGTTCTGTTTAAGGATAGACTGTAGACCATCAACATCGCCATGACGGTCAACATCAATCACGAAAAACTTGTCAGTTTTAAGAGCGATGTTAGCCAATGGATAGCGTTGCCAGACCTTTCTAATTTCATCACTAGTAAGTGCTGGCTTATCGGCAAATTTAATTAACGGTCGTTTGTTTGATCCAATTGGAATGACAGAAAATCCGTGTGCTGCATAGCTAATTGCATAATTAACTAAATTTTCTAGTGGCATAATTACTTAGTTTCAGAATCAATCATTTCTAATTGGTTAGACTCAAGCACTACTTGAATCTGATTTTTTGCAATTTCATTTAAACTGTCTAATGATAAATTTTTAGCTGATGTACTGATTTGAATATTCACAACACCATTTTTAGCTTTGAAGTTATCAATATTACCGTTAAAAATTATTTGTTTAACATTCATTTTGTTTGTCTCCTAGAATGGTAAGTCGTCATCGTTAATATCAACAGTATCGCCTGTGCCATTAAATGGATCTTTGGCATCGGCTACTTTCGGTTGTTCCTGTTTTTCAAATGTATAATTTCTAAACGGATATTGCGGATTTTTCTTATTAGGGGTAGTTTTGATAGTCACTTTTAAAACTTTGCCACATGCTGGCTGCAGTGCTTCGGCAATTGCATCATAAGCCTCGGTTTCATTTTCAAAAGCAAAACACTTGTCAGGCACTGGATTGTTAAGAGTTTCACCAATAATTTGAATTTCAGAAATGCTTCTAGCAATAACTGAATTCGGCATTGGATCACCATTAGCTTTTGTTTGCGCAAGTGATGGGAAAATAGACTCCTGTCTACCTTCATATTCACCCTGGATAACGCTAAAAGTTAACATCAGGAAATCTCGGTCACCTTTGACATTATGAGTCACATTGTCAAAACTCATAAGATAGGTATCATCTGGAATCGGCTCGTATGGGTTGTATTCTTTACCTTCTTTCGGGTTAAAACCTTTTTGTTTCAATTCGTTCATTGCATCTAAAAGACTCATTATTTACTCTCCTTTTTAAAAATTCCATTGCATGTTTCCAATAGTTTTAAAATACGATGGTCTGTTATATTTTTCGGATTATATTGTGTTCTTAAGCTTTTTACTTCTCTAAAGTAGGAAGCATTAAAGCCATCACCAACTTTTTTAGTCCTGATTTCCACATCACAATTGCCATTTACCACATTAAAATATTTAGTCTTAAGTGAAGGATGGTAAGTAGTGGCACCAGTGTTGTCGTCTGTAATCGAATTTTCTCGGCTAATGTAGATGATGTTCATCGGAAGTGCTTTTAAATCCATTACTAATTGTTGCAGTGAAGTGTTGAATAATGCGTAGCCTTTGCCATATGGGATATCGCTTAATGACTTAACTTTGTTATCCCAGCATATCGCCTGCTCGAGCATAACAATAATGTCATCTATCACATCCACTACAATAGTTTTGAATTGCTCCTCTGATTTTCTTTGCTCGTTTTCTGTTTGTAAAGCTAAGATAATATCGTCTAGCTGTTGGGTAACAAGTTGCGTTGGCTTGCCGTTCTTATCTCTTAAATTCCTAATTTGAAACGCTGGTGCAGTTCCCTGATCGCTGTTGCCGTCGGTATTAAGCACAATTGGATTCGGGAAAAAGCTCGCGAAGTAACTCTTGCCACTCATGGGAGCGCCCCAGATAAAAAAGTTGTGTGGCTGTGCCTTTGGTTCTAATTTTTTAGGTTTTGGTAAAACTATCATTTCTTAATCATTCCTCTCATTTTAAGTTGGAAATAAACCCATCCTTGCTTATAGCCATGCAATTTTGCATAAGCATTAAATTCAGCTGGAGATTTTAATTCACTAACTTTCTTATTAGCGACTTTTTTAAGTAAGTCGCTTTTTACTATTTCCGCTATTAATTTTTTACGATTTTTT
Source organism: Lactobacillus sp. ESL0261 (assembly GCF_003693025.1). Classification (NCBI taxonomy): domain Bacteria; kingdom Bacillati; phylum Bacillota; class Bacilli; order Lactobacillales; family Lactobacillaceae; genus Lactobacillus; species Lactobacillus sp. ESL0261. The sequence goes on along the minus strand of NZ_REHN01000006.1, from coordinate 59,804 downwards.
GCTTCAACTAAGTCAAGATCTTTAACTTGCTTTGCCTCGTGGATTTTGATCGGCTTACCACAGAGTGGACATTTGCCATTTTTAACTTCACTGGTTTTCACAACTGCAAAGCAGTAATCACATGTAATTATTGGCATGCCGGGATCAGTATTGATTTTCGAAACTGATTTTGTGCCACTAATCACTGCTTGCTTCCAGTCACGGTCATCATCTGGATAGCCAAATTTCTGCACATTATTAGCGTGGTCAATAATTATTGCTGTCTTACCTGGTCTTGGATTTAGGCAACGCATTGAAAATTGCAAATATAATGCTAGTGACATGGTAGGTCTTGCCATAATCACACAGTCAACATTTGGAAGGTCTACTCCTTCGGTAAACAAATTAACATTAACCAATATCTTTAATTTCTGATTTTTAAAATCAGTAACAATTTCATCCCTTTCGACTTCTGGTGTTTTTCCATCAACTTCTTTAGCTGAAATTCCTGCATTGTTAAATTCTTGAGCTACCCTCTTTGCTGATTCAATAGAATAGGTGTAAACCACTGCTTGCATCCCTTTGGCAATCCGCTGATATTGCTTAACCACATGGCCAAAGATTTTAGTGTTCATTGCTTCAGCCATAGACTTGTTGGTATAATCGCCAGTCGAATTGCGTTTTAGTAATTTACTATTAAAATCATTAGGTGGTTGGAAATATCTGAATTGTGCTAGAAAACCTTCATTGGTTAATTCTTTAATTGATTTGCCAATGATGATGTCATCTGCTATCTGATCAAGTTGTTTCTGACCAGTTCGTCTAGGAGTAGCTGTGAAGAGCAATACATAAGCATTTTTGAATTTGATTAGTATTTTCTGGTAGCTTTTTGCAAGTGCATGATGTCCTTCATCAATCAGAATCAATTGTGGTTCAGGTAACTTATTTACCCGTCTGCATAGTGTCTGTACCAACCCCATTGTTGCTAGGTTAGGATTAACACCTTGAGCTTTAAAAGTAGCCTTAGCCTGATCCAATACTTCTTTTCTATGAATGATAAACATCACGCGATTGTTTTTAGCAGTCGTTCTCCTAGCAATTTCTGCCATTACCACTGTTTTGCCCGTCCTCGGTGGTGACTGGACAATAATATGATGATGACCATTCTGCATTGACTTAGTAATCCTCTGAATTAAATCGTTTTGATATGATCTTAATTCGTACATTTTTATTATTTACTATGTTTAATCTCCTGACTTTGTGCTTCGTCATAAACCATCTTTTTTGCTTCCTCAAACATGGATCTAATCACTGATTGAAACTGTTCGCTAGGTGATCCTTCATATGCGCATATTGGACTAGGATAATTTATTTCAAGGTAATTAATCGCGCCCTTATAGGTGTCCTGCTTCAAAGCTTCATTTTTTAATCTAATGGTCCAAAGTTCAATCGCTTTAAAAGTTTCTTCTTGCCACCTTAAAAAATCTTCATTTATCATAAAAACCTCCTAGCTAATTGTTGTTTTCCTATTTGGTTCTAAATGAGCACCCGGTATGTTTTGACCATCTTTCATATCTTGATAAAGTTTTCTCTTATCTATTGATGAAACTTCTTTGGTTACGATATAAACTTTAGGTAATTTACGTTCATCTGAAATAATAGTTTTTTGCTTATAATTGCGTGGTTTTAAAATGTAATGTTCTGTATGTAGTTCTTTAATTCCGGCATCATCAATCACTTCAGTCATATAATTTTGCAAATTATTTTTCTGATTTTCGTAATGATTTTTCTGCTCTGTAAGCTGCTTAATTTTGTTTGTCAAAAATTCGATGTTTGCAGTATTTCTTTCAATTAATCCAGCTAATCCATCCAATTTGTCATCTCTAGTCAGTTTTAGAGAATCAAGAGTATCTTTTAATGTTTCTGGATCAATATCATCCTTATCAGCAACTTCTTTGATTGCACTGTTTATTTCAAAAAGTTTCATTTTATTAAATCTCCTATTCTTTCACTCCCGTATGCCCATTCGATTATTGACGAAAAACTATCTCCATTATCAATATCACAAGAATCTGTTAAAAAATCGTACGGATCATAGTCCAGTTCTTCACATAATTTATCTAGGGAGCCATGGTTAATTTCTAAACGATGCTTTAGAAATTCCATATTGTTTTTATAAATATTACTTCCCTTAATTAAACTTGAAATCACTGAATTTTCGTGATCACCAATTAATGTTGCATCTGGATCTTCTTTAGCAATCTCTGCTAATTCTTCTTGAACATTAATGTCATGGATAGCTTGCTTTAGCTCATTACCATCTTTTACTTCCATATGTTATAATCTCCTTAGTATTATTAATATTTAATGGTCCGATTGCAGTCGGACTTTTTTATGTTCCTGGGATGTATTCGGGTAAGCTGAGAATGTAAATCGTTGACACCAGTCCAACAATTGCTACTATTAATAAGATTAATAATGAGCTTTTGCTTTTCAGTTCTATGTCTGTGTAGGTATTTAAAAAGTGTTGCCATTCTTCTAATATCCTTTCCATTACTGTGGCAATTTTGCGTTCCAATCTATTTCACCTCTGTGTTTCTCCATCCATTCAGCGGCTGGCTTTTCAAAAATAATTGTCTTACTTCCCTCCTCAGTTCTTCGTGGATTAACAACCCAGCCACCATTTTTCACGTTAACTTCTGGGAATTCATCAAAAATAAATAATCTGATCCAGTTTGGAGCTTTCTTACCGCAGTACTTTTTGGAAAATTCCTTCATTTTGATAGTTTTTCCGACTAGAGATTCTGCGGGAACATAACCCCGTTTTTCCATTATTTGATCAACCACTCCAGTCAAGGTTTCAACTGGTATTGGCAAATCTATTACTTTAGCCATCTTTATTCACCTCCTTCTAACTAACTATTCATCCCCAAAACCTTATATACTTTTTTCCTAACTGATATATCACGTGGTGTGGTTCCACCATGAATTGCATAGCTAAGTGTCGGTCTATTGACATTTAATAGTTCTGCCAAACTTGAAACGGTATACCCTTGTCGTATCATTTCAATTTTGATGTCACTAAAAATCTTTGACTTTGCTTCCGCTAAGGCCTGCTCTGCTGGCAACATAGCTCACTCCCTTCTTCCTAAAACAAAAGTGTAAATAATTTTGTCAATAAATTACGAATTTATATTGACTTTAATTCGCATAAGTGCGAATATAAAAGTATAATAAATAAGCGTTTGAAAGGTATCCCCATACTGTTCAATACTTTTTTATTTATTTAAATTTATAAGTAATTTATTTGACAAATATATTATTACGCATTATTGCGAATTTTTCAAGTTTAATTTGCGAATTTTGCGAAATATTTTTGTTGCTTTCCATTGGAGCCTTATATGACAACATTCGAACGCATAAAAGAATTAGCTCGAAAACATGGCTTATCATTAATTGAGGTAAATGATAAAGCTGGTTTAGGAACTAGAACTATATATCATTGGAAAAAACAAGCACCGACAGCTGAAAAGCTAAGAACAGTAGCAAAAGTTTTAAATACATCAACCGACTATCTTTTAGGTAATACCGATGATCCTTCGCCTACTGTAAATAAAGAAAGCCATCCTTTTGTTGACATCACGGATGACGAAACTATTTATTCATATCGTGGCAAACCGGTTCCTAAAGAATATCTTGATGTTATACGCAACTTAATGGACAGTGATATTAGAAAGGGCAAAGGTGAGTGATGGAAGATTTAATAAAATACCTTCTAAAATATGCTTTTGACCATGGAATTAGCTGCGCTTTAATTCTAAGAGAGCAAAGTTACCAATCAGTAGCTTTACCTGATAAAAAATTGATTGTTATAAACCAAAACAGTAAAAATAAATTTGAATTGCCTTTTATTATAGGCCATGAAATTGGTCATATTATGAATGGTAATGTTAACGGAGCTTTTTATTGTGGTAAGCCTGTTAATTCTGAGGAACGTAAGGCTGATCTATATTCGCTTAATCTAATATACAAGTATGCATCCAGTCAGTTTGAAACATTTGATGAGCCTGGCATTTTTATGGAACAGTTTGGCATCCCTTATCGTATTAAAGGCGATGTGTACAGACTGTTTAAAGAAAATGATGATCTAGTATTCTAATCTCAATGAAAACGTTATAATATATAAAACTTAATTTAGGAGGAATATTATGAGCAAGACATGTGCAATATGTGGTCAAAAACTATCTTTCAATAATCAAGGATATTCCGTTGGTAAAGAAAAAATATGTTCTGATGACAATAACTATTTAATCAAAGCACTAGGCTATAAATTACCTTTGGGCATAAAAGATACTGTAAAGGTTGAACTTGATAAAGGGAGATTACCTTTCAAAGAAGCCAAAAATTTAATTGAACAACAAAAGCTAAAAGATTCCATTGAACACCAGAAAACTTTAAATCAATTAAGACAGCAGTCCGAGATAGTTAAAAAAGAAGCTGTCGTTACCTCTGCTCCTAAAGAGGTAGAACCTGTTTCTGAACCTGAGCCTGAAATCGTGGATAATGCTAACCAAGAGCTCAAATCAGAAAACAATACTTATAGCAGTCAACCTGGCGAAACAGCTAACGTTACCGAACAACCAGTACAAGAAGAAAAAGCAAGCAAGTTAGAAAAGACCGTAAAAGTTACAAGCATGATAGGATCTGTTATAAACTCCATGCGACAACCACATTGTCCAAAATGCAGATCAACAAATGTTCAAGCCGTAGGTCAACATCGTAAAGGTTTTTCTGTTGGTAAAGCTGTTGCTGGTACTGCATTATCTGGAGGACTTGGTGCTATAGCAGGATTTGCAGGTAAAAATACCAAAAAGGTAGATATGATTTGCATGAACTGTGGTAAAAAATTTAGATTCTAAAGAAAACACATTGTCCAATAAGCAAGCTACAAATATAATGTGATTTACAAGGAAGACAAAAATAATAGTTACAAACGAATACAAAACAAAAAAGCTATTAAGAATACGCTTGGAAAACTAGTTCTTAATAGCTTAAAAAACAACAGGGTTATGCCCTTTTGCATACCCTATTATAGCATAGGAGATAAAATTTAAAATGGCTTATATAAAAAAGCGCGGTAAATCTTGGCAAGCTCAGGTATCTTGGTACGATGAACAAAACACTCGTAAATATAAGACTAAAAGTGGCTTTGCAACAAAAATGCAAGCAAAAAAATGGGCTAATGAATTTGAAGTAGCCAAAGATAAAAATTTAATATCGGATCAAGATCCAACTTTTGCTGATTACTTTGACGAGTGGTATAAACGCTATAAAGCACCTGGAAAATCAAATAATACTAAAAATCGATATGCTCATATTTACGTGCTTTTAAAAAAAGCCTTTGGCAAAACTAAGTTATCAAAAATGTCCCGTAATAAATATCAGGACTTTCTTAATGGTTATGGTAAAAATCATGCAAAAGATACAGTTCAGAAAACTAACGGTACAATTAGAAGCTGCGTAAAGGATGCTGTAAGTGATGGCTTAGTTAGAATTAATTTCACTGATAGAATTAATTTAACTTGGAACGAAGACAAAACAAGAAAAATAGAATATCTCAATTTTAAACAAGTTCAGCAATTAAAGACTCTGTTACTTAAAGATATTAAGCCAACATATGTCAGTCGATATATGCTATTAACAATTATCTATACTGGCATGAGGCCAGGAGAAATAAGAGTTTTAACTTGGGACGATATAGATTTTAATCATCTTGAAATACATATTACCAAGTCCTGGGATTATGATAATAATAAAATTATTAATTATGATTCTAATGAGATTAATAAAGAAACCAAAAATAAAACTTCAACTAGAGTAATCAAAGTTGATCAAAAACTATTAGACATTTTAAAACAATTAAAAGTAAATAATCATCAAAGATTGTTTATTGATAGTGCAGGTACCATTCCTACTTCAAATGCAGTTAATAAAGTTTTACGAAAACAATTAGATAAATTAGGAATTAAGAAGAAAGGTTTCCATTTCCACAGCTTAAGGCATACTCACGTTGCATTACTTTTATTTAAAGGGGTAGATCTTTATTCTATTTCTAAAAGATTGGGTCATTCAAATATGAGCATTACAGCTAATACATATGCTTACATGCTGGATGAACTTAAACAGAAATCTGATAGTCAAATTGTCAAAGTGCTTGATGAAATATAACAAGTCAGCGAACATTTGGCGAACATAAATACAGAAAAAGCCTCTAACCACAACGGTTAGAGGCTTTTATTTATGGAGGTGAGGGGAATTGAACCCCTGTCCAAACGCATTCCGTCACTGACATCTACGATCATAGTTACATTATTTGAACTTCACTAGTCCAAAACGCCATATAACAGGGCTAGTATGGACTAGCTAACCTGAAATGACTCTTTTTAACTATTCAGATGAGGTAGTTAAACGTAACTCACCAAGTTGATACTTGAATTCAGACGTGAGTAATCTGAAAACAAGCAACACATGCGCCTAAACTAGGCAGCTAATGCGTAAGAATTTTCTTTATTTGCAGTTATAAAACTGTGACGTTTTTACGTAGACGTGACCTACGAACCGCAGTCAATGCGAATCTACGCCTGTCGAATCCCAAAACACCCCCACTTTGGGTAAAAATAATTATAGCATAATATAGCAATCTTGCCTAATATTATAAAATCACTTTTTATTTATCAAAAACAAATTTGTTAAAAGCTAAGGCTATACCATTTTGATCATTTGATGCAGTTTCATAGTCAGCTTGTTTTTTGCTTCTGCAGAACCATTATCCATGACTACTGAAGTTCCAGCTACTTGAAACATTGGTATGTCATTTCGTTCATCCCCAATTGCCATTATTTCTTCCGTTTTGTAATTTAACTTTTGTGCTAAGTACTGTAATGCAATACCTTTATTAACATTGGCATGCATTACTTCTAAAAAATTAACGGCTGCTCTGACAACATAATTATCTTGACCAAAAACATGCTTAACTTCAGCTTCAATTTTATCTAGTTTTTCTTTTTCATCGCCAAAAACGGCTTTGATAACAGTTTCATTACTTGATAAATCTTGTGGTTTCCTAATCAATAATCCGGCATTGTTTTCCCATGCCTGCGTTACTGTTATTCTACTCACATTCAAATTGCTGGTAATAATTTGACTGTCAGCATTCACAATATTATAAAAAACTTTGTTTTTCTGACTAAATTTGTCAATTGCTTCATAAGTTTTTGCAGACAAACATTTCTCAAGTAATTTTACGTGCAACCCTGTTTCAATTACGGCACCATTAAAAGTTATTACATATTGATTATTGTTATTCAACGCCAATTCATCAATGAATTTTTTAACTCCAGCATAGGGCCTTCCTGAAGATAAGACTACTTTAACATTTTTGCTAATTGCTTTTGTAATTGCTTCTCGAGAAGATTCTAGAATCTTACCTTGACTATTTAATAAAGTATCATAAACATCAACAGCTACTAATTTAATCATTTATGTTTCTTTCCAATAGTTAGTTATTGTATAGCCTGGCCTCCAAGCTTACTTTTCATTATACAGAAATTTTCAAAATAAAAAATTGTATATCTAAAGGGTTTTAAACATTTATTTATGTTAACTGTTAATTCAAAATATGTAAATTCTATAACTAAGTCACTTCTAACATCAGCAAATCAACCTCATATTAGCTCATTTTCAAAGTAAAAGAAAACCGTTAAGAAAGTTTCTTAACGGTTCATAATTTTTTTGTTTTTATTAATTCAAATGTGCTAATCGAACGACATCACGCTCAATCATTAATTCCTCATCAGTTGGAATAATTAGAGCTTTAATCTTTGAATCTGGTTTAGTAATAAACTTCTCGCCATTAGATTTATTTGCTTCCATGTCAGGCTTTAAGCCTATAAATTCAAAAGATTTCATTACATTTTCACGAATGTCGGAATCATGCTCACCTACGCCTGCTGTGAAAATAATTGCATCTGCGCCCTTCATTTCCACCATATAGGAGCCAATATATTGGATAACACGATTTACAAAAATAGCTCTAGCGAGATCAGCTTTTTTATCAGAATTATTCTCTAGATCACGCATATCAGAAGAAATTTCAGAAATTCCCAGCAGACCAGACTTATCATTCAAAATCTCAATCATTTCATTGATATCAATATGGTCTTTATTCATGATATATTGCAAAACAGATGGGTCAACATCACCTGAGCGTGTACCCATAGTTATACCAGCCAATGGAGTAAAGCCCATTGATGTATCAAAGGACTTACCACCTTTAACTGCAGTGATGGATGCACCTGAACCAAGGTGACAGACAATTAACCTTAAATCTTTAACATCTTTACCCAACATCTGAGCAGCGCGTCCTACAATATAACGAACAGAAGTACCATGAGCACCATACTTACGAACACCATATTTTTCATAATAATGATAGGGAATCGAATACATATAATGCACAGGATCTAAAGTTTGATGGAATGAGGTATCGAAAACGCCTACTTCAGGAACACCAGGCAGTAATTTCATAAAGGCTTCAATGCCCTTCCCTTCTGCCGGATTATGAAGTGGGGCATATTCTTTCAAATCATAAATCTTTTGAAGTTTTTCCTTGTCAATTAGAGCAGAATCAGTAAAGTCTTCTCCACCTGCAACTATTCTATGGCCAACACCTACAATTTCACTCAAATCGTTAATCACATGGTATTTCTTTAATGCTTCAAGTAGTAAATTAACTGCAGTTTCCTGATCTGGAATGGCAACATTCTCTGAATGTTTTTCACCATTCTCCAGTTCAATTTCAAAAGAAGAACCGTCAATACCAACTCTGTCAGCAATTCCATTTGCTAAAACCTTTTCTTCAGGTAAAGCAAACAACTTATATTTAAATGAAGAACTGCCTGAGTTGATTGCTAAAACTTTTTTCATAAATGTAATTCCTCCATAAACTTGACTTTGAAATTTTCACAAATCAATCAATGTTTTTAGTATACCACTCATTTAGTTTAACATTAAGCTTTATTAGGTCTTGTTCACTTTTAAATGAATCTAACTTTGTGAGAAAAACTTCACTATTTCTGATATTTTTTCCATGATTTTGAAAGGCCAAAATTGATTTTTGATTAAATTTATTCTGAAAAGCACTGTCGGGTAACTCAATTATTGCACGCAGAAAAACCTTATCAGTTAGCCATGGCATAAAGTCACCACCACCTTTGCCAGACAAAATATTTTGTGGCACAATCAGGAAAGCATAGCCACCGGCTTTAAGATTTTTAATGATCTGTTCAATAAATAAAAGATGAGCAAGCGAATGTCCATTCTCAGATTTGGTAGCAAAATTTTTAGCGTTTTTATCAATTGGATAATAACCAACTGGTAAGTCACTTACAACAACATCAGGGCTTTTAAACATCCAGGGAGTTAGAGCATCCTGACAAAACATTTCAATATCAATATCACTCAAATGAGCTTCAATATCAGCAAAGCTCAACATTTCTTCATCATTATCAATACCATAGAGTTCAAAATCAGACTTTGAGTGATTAGCACTTTTCAACTGATTGACTACAGAAAACAATAAATTTCCAGTTCCAATAGCAGGATCGGCAATTATCAACCTTTCCTTTGGTAAAAGTTTTAGCATAAACATTGCAATTACTGTTGAAATCGCAGGAGGTGTCGGCATCTGATTAACATCCAACCCGTCTTCATTAATTGCTTTTAAAGTTAAATAAGTAAAAATTTGCAGCTTTAGCTTATTAGAAAGTCCGCTATAATCTAATTTTTCATATTTTTGACTCAATTCTTGAACCGTTTTTTTGTCGGGAGCTCCCAGTTCAACCTTAATTTGACTATTTTCGAGATTATCAAAAGTTTCTGTCAGAGCTTCACCAAATGAGACATTTAGTGCCTCTTGCAAGCATTTAACACAGTCCAAGAAATTATTAAACAGTTTTTCAATATTATCCATTGCTTATTCCCCTTATCTCTTAAATATTTTAATAGAAGAAAGGTAATTAGAGCAAGAGAATCAATCATTAATTAAGTACTCAATTAATAAAAAATCATTTTCCATGCTTTCTTGATAAACATCTAGATAAAATTGAATAAAAACTAAGCAGGTGATTAATACCAAAATACTGCTAAGAAAAGCATTAGCTTTTAATCTTAGTCTTTTGTTTTCGATCATTTAATACCTTCTCTTTCTCATTTTTTGTCGGTCTTGAGTTAAATTTAAAATATAATTCTGATTTTCTGCCGTCTGTTTCTGTAACTTCTATTTTCAACATTCTATCATTGGTTGTAAAGCTAGACCTTTTTACATCTAACAATAGTGGCATATGTCCGCCTTCGGGAGTGGTCACGCGCAACATATTTTTATATTGAGTCAAACGATATATTGTATCTTTTCCTTGCGCATCAATTTTCTTAAAAACAGCCTTTTCAGAATTAGATCTCTCTGGTAAGGTAAATGCTTTTACATTCTGTTTCTCTTTAATAAATCGGTTTAGCTGCACGTAAGAAAATACAATGTCGTCAGTGCGATGTTGAACTTTATTTGCTAGAGTAAGACTTTTTAATAAATTCTGTAGAATCAGTACTACGATCAATGTTATAAAGACCGCAAACACTGCTTCTGCCAAAATAAAGCCTTTAGTTTTTAATTTTGTATGTCTTTTTTTCTGCCATATCATAAATGCTATTATTACCATTAAGCTCATAAATATGATCGTGGATTAATATTCTTTTTAATCCATGCTTTTTCAAAACACTCCAAGCATATGTGCGATCAGTTTTTTGTTCTACTTTACGCTCAATTATTCTACTTTCTCTGACTGTTAAAGCTAACATTATGACACCGACTGTTGCGATCATCAAACCAATCATGCTTTCTGCCATTAAGAACCCGCTCTTTTTCCTATTTATCATCAATTGCTCGTCCCCAAGTCATTTGCAACTTCACTCTTCGTGTATAGTGATGGTTAGTAACAGTAATTGTGTGAGGTGGTAACGAACCACTAATTGAAATTTTTAATAATCTTAAGTTACTTATACTTATTTGTGGTTTTATTTTTATTATCTGCGGCTTTTTTCCACCAATAATTATCAATTTTTTTGACGTAGGATAATATCTGACTATACTTGTACGGTTTTGTATAGCTGATCTTCTTGCTGCATGTTCAATAGAGCTTTTAATCTCTTTGACCGTGTTTTCCAATATCAGCTTTTCCCTATATTCATTTATTTTTATAGTGCCTAGACCCACTAATCCAAGCATAATAGTGAGGGTAACAACCATTTCAGCCAGAGTAAATCCTTGCAACTTGAACTTATTTAGCATTTTTTTCAACTACACCATCATTTACAGTATAGTTTTTAGACTTTGAAAATTGCTTCTTCGTTAAGTAGCCATCATCAAACATATTTTGAAAGTTAATTTCTTTACCATTACGGTCTTTATCATCCTCATAAAGTGTAGCTTGAGTTTGCAAGGTTGTTTTAAAAGCATCATTAGTCCTTTCATTAGCAGTATTTTTTTGTTTTGTTAAATTTGGTGCAATGATTATAAGCAGCATTACTATGATTGCAACCACTACTACCATCTCAATTAAAGTAAAACCTTTTACTTTGTGCTTCTGAGATTTAATTTTTGTCAAAATGTTTTTCACTTTTTTCTCCTATATTTCCTGCATCATTGCATACATTGGCAATAAAAGCTTCAAATATAATCCAATAATGCATAAACCGATTAAAATAAAACAAACAGGTTGAACATTTACTATTAATTTTTCAATTTTTTGTGCTAAGTCATTAAAAAGAGATCGTCCTAATAATAAAAATCTCTTACTCAAGTCTTCCCTTTTTGATCCAGCTTTTAACAGCAACAGAATTTCATTGGGTAAAAATTGTTCATTTTTAATGATCTCCTCCGGACTCATTCCTTTAGCAAGCTGTTTACCAACTTTTGTGCCCACATATTGCTGTAAAGATCCCTTAACTTGCATTGCTGAATAGTCACAAATCTTTTGCAAGGAAAAGCCACTAGCAAGTAGTAGTCCTGTATCATAGATCAAAATATATTTCACATAAATTTTGATCAATGGCCCAACAACTGGAAAGTGACTAAGTCTACTCAAAGAGTGATAATCTTGTTTTCTTAGTAACAGAAGAATTCTGCTCATAAAATAAACTAAGCCTAAACTCAAAATTAATAAAAGTAATAACAGGCAGTCTCCAGTATGTTCACCAGATTCAGCAAACTGATTAGATACAAAAGTCTGCATAAACAATAAAAGAAAAATCATCATTAACACTAATATAAAAGGGTATGTCATTTCAGATTTTAACTTTTTTATTTGTTCATGTTTCAAACGAGTTAGAGTCGCAATTTGGGTAAGACATTCAATTAGGTTTCCCTGTACCATTGACAGCTCAATCTGAGTAGCAATAGTCTTGGAAAAGCCCAAATTAAGCATTTCGAAACTTAGTTTTTTTCCTGACTGAACGCTTTTACTTAATCTATTAAACAAGTTCTTTCTTTTAGGCCATATTATTGGCATCATTTCTAAGCTGGTATTTAACGAAAAGCCATTTGATAAACTATTTTGTAAATATTCTAGAAATTCAATCCGTTCTTTATTTGTTAGCTTATCCTGCCTGAAATTGTTCAAAGACCTGTTCACTAATTCTTTTCCTTTCCTTTAGTCTGACCAAATTTTGGTGCCAATTAACATAATCACATCGTTTATGCTTGCTTATGTCTGCCTGTAATTGATGCCCACTGTCAATATCCATTAAGCAGGCAAAACCCGTATTAGTTGGCAGTAAGCGTTGATAACTAACAGCGGTCAAACAGTTATAAAGATCAGCCGTATTAATATTTAGACTTTCCAATCTCGAAATAGTCTGCAAAGTACTTTTGGCATGAACAGTTGCAAAAACAAGATGGCCACTTAGAGCAGCATCTATTGCCAGCCTCGCAGTTATTGCATTTCTAATTTCACCGATTATTAGAATATCTGGTCTATGACGTAAAGCTGCTTCAAGCAACTTGGAATATGTGATTTCCGCAGTCATGTTAACCTGCGTTTGTAAAAAACTTATTTCATGTATTTCTACAGGATCTTCAATTGTCATAACCATCTGATTTTGACCTATCATTTTTGCCAAGTTATACATAGTTGTAGTTTTGCCCGATCCTGTAGGGCCACTAGTAACTATTAAGCCTCTTCTTTGAGCCAAAGTTTTCAGATTCTCAATTTGTTCATCAAAAAAATATTTACCCGTACTTATCTGATAAATAATTCTAATTACCAACGATTCATGATCATTGAAATCTCCAATACTTGATAACCGCAGGTAATATATTTGTCCCTTAAAATCATATTCGAATGCTCCTACTTGTGGTCTGCGATGTTCGGCTATATCCATTTGAGCAGCAAATTTTAAAAAATTGATCATTTCTTTGCCTTCTTTTATTGAATATTCAGCCTGCTTTTCTATACCAATAATTGTGCGAAATCTAACAACTAGATTAACTCCCCGCATTAAAAAGAAAATGTCACTTGAATGCTTATTTATTGCATCTTCAATTAAAGAATTAACAGCTTCTTTGATTTTCATAAAAACCTCCTCATCTTGCTACCATTATTAATTACGCAAAAAAAAGAATTTTTCTCACATAACAAAAAAAGCTCGCACAATTGTGTGAGCTTAGCTAAAAATAACTATGAGAAAGAAAGTTATTTGTTGCTTAAAATATAGTCAACATATCTCTCAGATTCTTTTTTTAACTGTTCATCTGTTAGATTTTGCATTACTCCTTGGAGGATAAAAGGTTTCAGAAATTTTGTTCCTATTAAGTTACTTGTAGCTTTAAAAGGAATAAGCATTTCATCAATGGTATAATGAAAATCACCATAAATATGATAATTTTTAGCTGGAGCACCAGTAGAAACAGCAATCACCATTTCTTTGCCTTTAAGAGCATTTCCTGTACTTCCATAAGCCCAGCCATGTAGAAGAACTTGGTCTTCCCATTTTTTTAATAAGCTGGGGCAACTATACCAATACATTGGAAATTGTAAAACTATTCTACCGGCTTTTTCTAACAGACTTTGCTCTAATTCAACATCTATTTTCTCATCTGGATATTTTTCGTATTCATCCCTTACTATCACCTCCTTTGAAGTATTTTTTAGAACTTCTTGTTTCAAAGCTTTATTTACTCGTGAATTATTTATATGCGGATGAAAAATCAAAACTAAAGTTTTCAATATAGTTTCCTTTCTTTTATGTTTAGTATCCTAAATCATGAAGCCATGAATCTACTTTGGCTTTGGCAGAGGCAGCATTTTCTCCTTTAATCTCAAAACCTTTTTTCAATTTTGCTTTAGGAAAAACACTATGAATAGTATTTAGTGACTTGCCCCAACCCGAACTCGCATTTGTAGAAAAGGGTATTATTGTTTTATTATTAAGGTCGACCTGATCCATAAAGGTTCTGACAATCATTGGAATATCATCCCACCAAATTGGATAACCCAAAAAGATGGTGTCATATTTAGAAACTTTAGGTAGCTTACCCTTTATTTTTGGTCCAGCATTATTTTTTTGCTCCCTTTCAGCTTGACTTACTGTTTGATCATAAGATTTTGGATAAGCCACTCTGGGTTTAATCTCAAAAATTTGGGCACCAGTAACTTTTTTAATTTCATCAGCAATACGTGCAGTATTTCCCCGCGTTAAATTAACTCCAGGATAATTTTGACCAGATCTTGAAAAATAAACGATTAAAATGTGACTTCTGTTCACACTTTTTACTTTTTTAGTTGAAACCTGTTCATTTCTTTTGTCATCCGCTTTTTCCTGAGCCTGATTTTTATTTATAAACCAGTACAGGCCTAAACTTAGAATTACTAGTATTAAAAGTAAGACCATAATAATTGTAGTTTTCTGCTTTGAAAATTTTTTCATTGATATTCTCCCAAAGTTTATTTATGAACTTAACGACTGAATCGTTTACCAAATTATTGAGGTTAAAAATATAAGTTAGTATTTCTCATATACGAAATTTTGTGGTTTGCCTAACATTATTGCCATTCACCACCTTTTACAATAAAAGTTTAAAGTCACATTTAATAATTGTCTAATACTAAAAAGGTATGTTAAATCATACTTTTTATGTTATATATCCCTATAAAAAACAAAAATCATACAATAATTGTATGATTTTTGTTTTGCTATTTAATTTTGTATAACTTTAGATATAATTCGAAATTTCAATTAAATTTTTATCTGGATCACGCACATATATTGAGCGAATTTTTCCATTTGCACCAGTTCGTAACACTGGTCCTAAAATTATTTTTAAATGTTCATTTTTAAAGTGCACTATTAAATCATCAATTGGAGTATCACTTATCAAACAAATATCACCTGCTCCAGGCGTTGGGAAAGCAGCTTTAGGATCAATTTCGTGTCCGATTTCATGTAAATTGATCTTTTGCTTTCCAATTTTTAGGGCTGTTCTGCCATTTTGAAAATTAATTGTTTCTATACCAAAATATTTATGATAAAAATCAGTAGTTGTTTTAATATTCTTAACTGTTAGCACTAAATGGTCAAGTCCAATTATAGCCATATTTACCCCACCTCTTTTGCAATTATTATATAATGCCTTAGAGAAAAACGTTTGGATTTGGTTCTGAGTGTTTTTTTCAAACCAAAAAGCAACACTTGCGTGTTGCTTTTATCCATTAAATACTTATTCTTGCTGCGACTTTAAAAACATACTTATTTAGATAGAAAAATTTTTTATTAATATGAATAAACACTAAGAATAATAAAAATCATTTAATCGCAGTTTGCCGGATTAGTATTTAAGGCTCATTCCAAATAGCCTCACTCTCCTTTCTTTTTACGGAAATCTAAGACACCTAATAGAGAACCGAAAAGAGCAATAATGCCGCTGATTAGCAAAGCTAACTGACTTTTCTTTTCGGTACCAGTTTGCGGTAATTTGGCTTTATCAGCTGCTTCTGTTTTTTGTTGGCTAGCTTCATTACTTGCTGTTTGTGCTTTATTTTTATTTTCTTGTGTCAAAGCAGACTTGTTTTTACCTGATGTTTGTGCATCGTTTGTTTGCTTTGGCTTTTTATTGTTATCAGGCTTTTTTGCTTTGTCATTTGGCAAAGGCTTATTAGTTGAATTGTTGTCAGTACTTTGTTCCGGTTTCGTCGTCGGAGCTTTTTTATGGTAAACATAAGTTACGATCTGCGGCAGATTAGTAAAGTAGCCTATCCGGTTGCCATTAACTGAATCATAAACATAATCGTCAATATCAAGTGGTGAACTGATGTAGCCATCACCAACGTTGCCGGACAGAATTTGAACTGGTTCTCACTAGTTTATTAGTCTGCGATTCAGCGCCTTTTCTATCATCTTGGTTAATAGAAGCAGCATTTACGTTAGAAGCGGTTTGTGAATTTTGCTCGTTTCTTGACAATGTATTCTGAGTTTCTGGGATAGTCTCATCGGCTTTAACCCTGTTCGTCTGCAAAGCTAAACTAAGTAAACAAATTGGCACTGACATAGCGGTTGCTAATAATTTATTTTTGTATTTTTTATACACTCTTTTTCTCCTCCCATATTAATTTTTAACAGTCAAAATAGGTTCAATAACTAACAATTACTTTTTTAGTAAAACAACAATATTTTTCTAAAAAAATATTGATTAGCAATCTAAGCAATAGATTAATATTAGATTTCTATTACTTAAACCAATTAATTACAGTTATACATTCATTTTGTATTTTCAAGGATTTTATATGTTAGGTTTTTTTAGAATGTAACAAATGCAATTAATTGTGATTGCTAACCAATATATTGCAATAAAAATTGCTTTTTATTGCTGTTTTACTTCTTTGTATATATCATTAACATAAGAAGTAAAACCTTGGTAAACAAGTTTTCTTCTTTACCTAAATAACATTGATATATGACTTTTCTAAAAAACTAAATGTTAAATTTTAAGAGATTACCCCTCTACTGTCTTCTTTTGCGCAAATCACAAAGTTGCTTTTTACACTACCACAAGTGATACTATTCAGGTAAACTAAAAAAGTAGTCAGATTTCGTACCACGGCTACTTAATTATCTAACACAATAATGAGAATTTTGTGCTGTCCACTCAGTGGATGATTTTATTATATTACCATTTATGATAGCGGTCAAGTACAAATACAATCATTTGTGATACTTTTTAAGGAAGAATTTGAATGAATGTATATTCGCGTATTTTCGAAACCGCTAAAAAACATGGTTTATCCATTAAAGAACTTGCTAGAAGGGCTAAAATTGGAGAAAACAGTATTTATAGATGGAAAACTATTAAGCCTTCCACACAATCTTTGACCAAAGTAGCTCGACAATTGCACGTTTCTACTGATTATTTATTAGGTCATGAAGAAAATAGTAATAAAAAAGACTGCTTAGATATAGCTGATAAAAATGCTCAGTTATTATATGAAGGTCAACATGTACCTGAAAAATATGTCAAAATGCTTCGCTTTATTATGGAAGAAGATCGCGCAGAAAAAACTAAAACTTCCAAAAATTAAGTAAAAAAATTCTCCAGAATTGACTAATCAATTCTGGAGAACTAATCAAATAAGATTTTACTTAATCTTCGTCAGCTGCCGCTGTATACACATTTTGAACATCTTCATCATCTTCGAGAGCATCTACCAAATGATCAAATTGTTCTTTTTTATCATCTGGAACAGGAGTTGTATTTGCAGGAATCATCGTCAGCTCAGCATTAGCCAGCTTATATCCGTCCTTTTCAAGCGCATCACGTACTTGTGCAAATTGTTTAGGATCAGTATAAATTTCGTATGCATCATCGCTTGTTTGCAAGTCATCGCCACCTGCATCCATTACATCAAGCAACATCTGGTCTTCATCAGCATCAGTGGTAGAACGATCTATCACGATATAACCGCGACGATTAAACATATAAGCAACAGAACCAGTTGCTCCTAATGACCCGCCGTTACGAGTAAATGCAACTCTGACTGCGGAAGCAGTCCGATTTTTGTTATCGGTTAATGCTTCAACAAATATTGCTACACCACCTGGAGCATAGCCTTCATAAGTAATTTCATCATAATGCTCGTCTGAATTTCCTTCAGCCTTTTTAATAGCACGATCAATATTAGATTTAGGCATGTTATTTGCATGGGCCTTATCCATTACCATACGCAAATTAGGATTTCCGGAAGGGTCAGGACCACCATTCTTTGCAGCCATATAAATTTCACGAGATAATTTTTGGAAAATTTTACCCCTCTTTGCGTCTTGCGCATTCTTGCGGCCTTGAATATTATGCCATTTTGAATGTCCTGACATTTAAGAATCCTTCTTTCTTTTGATAGCGTATTAACGATATTATCTTACCGCATGAAGCTATAAATTTCAATACTAGCAATCATTCCCAACAAATTTTTAAAAATTTTTTGAATTCGTTTTCTTTAAAATAGTTTACTTTGCTACTAGTCAACTTTTTATTTAATTAGTAAAATAAAAACATTAGTTAATTTTCAAAGGAGAGAATTTTAGTGGAGGAAATAAATTCAAATAAAAAAAATATTTCTTGGCCGATATTAACACTCATGGCCTTTTGTACTGTGATCGGCTTGGACGATATCATGTACAACTTTCAAAACCAAGGAATGCCGGTTGTTACCTCATGGATTATCATGTGCTTATTCTATGTCATTCCCTATTCATTAATGGTAGGCCAACTTGGTTCAGTTTTTAACAGCGAAGGCGGAGGTCTTTCATCTTGGGTTCGTGGAACTAACGGTGAATTTTTGGGCTACTTTACAGCCTGGACTTATTGGGCCGCTTCCATTCCCTATGCTGTTGATTCAGCTAACGAAATTATAGTTGATATTGGCTGGGCTTTAACCGGTTCTGAAAAGTTTCAGAGTCAAATTTCTAACACTAAATTTGCTTTAATGACATTTGCTATGTTCATTATTTTTATCATCATCGAACATTACTTTTCACATTCAATGGAAGTATTGTCAACTATTGGTGGTGGCTTAATGTTGATCATGACGTTAATGTTTGTTTTCTTAGCTTTCGTCGGTTTGGCAAAGTCTGGTGGACATATGGCAACGCAGCCATTCACTTGGCGCACACTGATTCCCAAGTTTGATATGCATTACTGGACTACCATTGCAATGCTTATTTATGCTTTAAATGGTTGTGAGCTGGTAGCGCCTTACGTTACGAAAATGAAAAAACCAAAATCTGATTTTCCTAAGGCAATGGTTGCTTTAGCGATCATGACTATTTTTCTGACAGTTTTTGGTTCATTTGCACTGGGAATTTATTTTAATAGTTATCACATTCCAAACGACTTAAAGATGAATGGCGCCTATTACGTTTTTGACATGGTAGGACACCAATATGGTATGGGCAAAACTTTACTTTATGTTTGGGCGTGGACTTCTGTCTTTTATAACGCCGCATTGTTAGCCGTATTACTTGACGCAATGACCAGAATGTTAATTTCAGATACTGGCGACAAGTACATGCCTAAATTCTTACAGAAAAAAGACAAAAACGGTCTGCCGATTAACGGCTACGTTTTAACCGTTTCTCTTTCAGCTTTCATTATGCTTTTAGGAATCTTTTTACCAGATATGAATGATATCTTCAATTGGCTGTTAAACCTGAATGGTATTATTTCACCGGGAGTTACTTGCTGGATCTTCTTCTCTTTCATGCAAATTAGAAAGAACTCCGCCAAATTTACTTCTGATTATGTCTTTATCAAGAATGACAAATTGGCATATTTAGCTGGTCTGTTCTTATTAATAGTTACTGCCGCAGCCACTATTTTAGGTATTGCACCACAAGATATTAAAAAATTCAGTGGTTATTGGTGGTATGAATTAATCATCAATATCATTGCTATTATTGTCTTAATTGGTCTGGGAGTAATTTTGCCAAGTATCAGACGCCGTGAAGAAGAATATGGCATTGCGTTTAGTCGTAGACAATGGAGCGTAATGTTTGTCCTCATAATTGGTTCAATCATATTTGATCTCTACTTGGGCGAAAAAAATGCTTTATTTAATAATGCGGTCATTAATTTTGGTCAGGTAAAAATTGGTATAAATATCTTTTTGATTCTTATCGAAACAGTATTCGCAATTTTAATCTGCTGGCTAGTTGGCAAAAGAAAACCCATTACAACTAAATAAATATAGATAAAAGCAGGAATGTTGCTAATAACATTTCTGCTTTTGCTTTTATTTTGCTTTTAAATTAATGAATATCTGGAGTTAAACCTGACAATAATTACTATATAATATACCTGAGAACTTATATTAAGGAGATTAAAATGACACATATTCCCTTTAAAGCTGTAGCAGTAGACATGGACGGTACTTTTGAAAATGATGACAAACAATATGATCATCAACGCTTTGAAAAAGTTTTAACTAAATTGAGGCAACACCACGTTCATTTTATTGTTTCCAGTGGCAGACCATTATCACGTTTGCGCCAAGATTTCTTTGATTTCTTGGACAGAATTGATATTGTAGCTGATAATGGTTCAATTCTCACTCAAGACAATAAAATAATTGTTCGTCACGTTTTTACCTATAAAACGGGTATTAAACTGATCAGTTTTATTGAAAATAATTATCCACAAGTACATATTGCTGCTAGTGGGTTAGATCATTCTTATATTAACAAAAAAGCCCCGACTCAATTCAAAAATATGATGCATTTCTTTTACCCCAATGTAGTCGAGATTGCAAAATTAGTTGATATCCCTACAAGCGATAGTTTAACAAAGCTAACTCTAAACTGTTCTTCCAAGCTCGCTGGCGAACTAGAAAAAAAGTTCAATCAAACAAACCCTGAACATATTCACTGTACTACCAGTGGTTTCGATAATATTGACGTTATGCCCAACAATGTTAATAAAGGGCAAGGCATTAAATATTTTTTGAGGTATTTTAATGTTAAGCCAGAAGAACTCATAGCATTTGGAGATGGCATGAATGACCGTGAAATGATTGAATTGGCTGGGTACAGTTATGCGATGAAAAACGGTCATGAAAAACTTAAAAAGATTGCAAAATATGAAGCACCATCAAATAATGACATGGGCGTTTTACAAGTATTAGAAAGTTTTCTAGATTAAAATAAGTTTATATCAGTTATTTTAAAATCAATAAGGACAGATTTTCATGAGTTATATTGACGTAAGACACAACTACAAACGCTATCAAACTGGAGATACTGAAATATTAGCCAATAATGATGTCAGTTTTACCGTGGAAAAAGGTGAATTGGCTATTATTTTAGGTGCATCAGGAGCAGGTAAATCCACGATTTTAAATATTTTGGGCGGAATGGATACTAATAGTTCCGGGGATGTTATTATTGATGGCAAAAATATTGCCAAATACAATAAAAGACAATTAACTGGCTATCGCCGCACTGACATTGGTTTTGTTTTTCAATTTTATAATTTAATTCAAAACTTAACAGCAAGAGAAAACGTAGAATTGGCATCGGAAATAGTTCCAGATGCACTTGATCCCGTTAAAACCTTGATAGATGTTGGTCTTAAAAACCGCATTAATAATTTTCCTGCAGAACTTTCAGGGGGTGAACAACAAAGAGTGGCAATTGCTCGGGCAATTGCCAAAAACCCTAAAATTTTGCTTTGTGATGAACCAACTGGTGCACTTGATTATCAAACTGGAAAAAGTGTTTTGCAAACCATTATCAATATGAGTCGTGACAATGGCACTACAGTAGTCATAGTTACTCATAACAGTGCTTTAGCCCCCCTAGCAAACCGTGTGATTCACTTCCATGACGGCAAGGTTACGCAAATTGAAGAAAATACACAGCCAGCAGATGTTGCTAGCGTTAAATGGTAGAAAAGGCTAAACATGAATAAAGTTATTCTGAAAGATTTTTGGCGCTCAATTAAACATACTAAGGGACAATTTATTTCCATCATGGGATTAATGATGATTGGTGCATTTGCCTTAGTTGGTTTAATGGTAACAGGGCCTGATATGCGTGATACCGGCAATCACTATGCGCAAAAACTAAATACAGCTGACCTGACTGTTATCTGTAATTATGGTTTAGACCAAAAAGATAGAAAAAAAATCAAACAAACTAAAGGTTTACAATCCGTTGAATTTGGCTACATGACAGATACGGTTATTAAAAATAGCCGGGAAAGTTTTCGTATTTTTTCAAAACCAAAATCGGTGGGCAAATTTGAACTGCGTAAAGGTCATTTACCGGTAAAAACAAATGAAATTGCTTTAGCAGACTACTATTCAGATAAATATAAAATTGGTCAAAATATCAGTTTTACAGAAAAGAAAAATGTTTTAGGAAGTACTCTGCTAAAACGTAAAAACTTCAAAATTACAGGTTTCGTTCGGTCCAGTCAGATTTTATCAAATGTAAACTTAGGGCAAAGCAACAGTGGTACTGGAGAGCTTAAAGGTTATGCAGTAGTCAGTCCTAATGCTTTTAATCATACGGTTTATACAGTGGCCAACCTAAGATACAAGGACTTACGTGGCCTCGACTCTTATGGCAAAGTCTACACTAGTAGAGTTAAGCACCATAAAAAAGTTTTACAGGATACTCTGAAAAACAGCGCCAGTCAAAGACAAAAAAGAATATTGTCTGCTGCTAACAAAAAAATTGCACCGCAAGAAAAGAAAATTCACCAAGCAGAGCAGAAATTAGAGACTGCAAGTGAGCAAATTAGTTCCGCAGAAAAACAACTAGCCCGCCAAAAAAGTAAATTAGATGCGCAAATAGCGCAGGCCAAAAATGTAGGAGCTAATTCACCACAAGCGGCAAGATCACAACTACAACAAGCTCAACAAGAAATTGCTGCAGGTGAGCAAAAATTGCAGCAAGAAAAAAAGATTTTTGCCCGTAAATCTGCTAGTGCCAATAATAAAATTAAAAGAGGCAAAGAAGAAATCAGCAAAGCTAAAAAGCAATTGCGGAAATTGGCTCTACCAAGCTATAGCGTATACAATCGGCGCGAGCTACCAGGCGGTGAAGGTAATTTAGTTTATACAACTGTTGCACAAGTCGTCGAAGACTTAGCTAAAGTATTCCCTATTTTTCTCTACTTCGTTGCGGCATTAGTTACCTTTACTACAATGAACCGCTTTATTGATGAAGAAAGAATCAATTCCGGTACAATGAAAGCCTTAGGCTATAATGATCAGGTCATAATTAATAAATTCATTGCTTATGGCTTTATTTCAGGTACAATCGGCACTATTTTGGGCATTTATTTGGGACACACTTTGATGCCGCAAATTGTTTATCATGCCTATTACAAATCCATCACGATACCGCCAATTGAATTACACTTTCACTGGCAAATCAGTCTGATTGCTCTAATACTATCTTGGATCAGTTCCGTTTTGCCCGCTTATTTGACTGCTAAAAATGAATTTAGGGAAAAACCGGCCGCATTACTACTACCTAAGCCTCCTGCAGCAGGTTCTAAAATCTTACTGGAAAGAATACCTTTTATTTGGAACCATCTCAGCTTTACTCATAAAGTTACTGCCCGTAATATTTTTCGTTATAAAAAGCGCATGCTGATGACTATTTTTGGTGTTTGTGGTGCCGCTACTATGCTCTTTGCCGGCTTTGCTGTAAAAAATTCGATTACTAATATGAATAACAGGCAATTTAATGATCTCATTCACTACAACATGATCGTCGCTCAGAAGCCTGGTATTTCAAGCAATCAGCACAAAGCTTTAAATAGCAAATTAAAAGAAGACAGCATTAAGTCAGAAACACCAATTTACTATGAGTCAATGTCTAAAACTGCTGGTAAAACTGGTGATACACAAGATATTACCTTAATCGCTCCTTCTTCTAGCAAAGTGCTGAAGAACTATGTTCATTTAAATGATCGTAAAACTAAGCAGACGTTGCACTTATCAAACAACGGGGTTATTATTTCAGAACGCTTGTCAACATTGCTCAAGGTAAATAAAGGTGACTATATATCTCTAACGGATAAAAATAATCAATCTAGGAAAATGAAGGTAGCTGGCATCACTGAAATGTACATGGGTCATTTCATTTTCATGAACAAAACGCAATATCAGAAAATTTTTAACAAACGCTTCACGTCAAATGCATACCTTGTTAACTTAAAAAATTCCACTCGCAAAAACACGAGAAAAATTGCTGCAGAATTTATGGCTCTTAATGGTGTGTCAGGAGTGGTGCAAAACACTGCAATTAGCCAAGAATTGGACGTAGTGGTAAAATCTCTGAACTTGATTATGGTTGTTTTGATTGTAGTTGCTGGACTTTTAGCAATTGTAATTCAATATAACCTTACTAATATTAATATTGCTGAAAGAATTCGCGAACTCTCAACCATCAAAGTTTTAGGTTTCTACGATAATGAAGTCACGATGTATATTTATCGCGAAACTATTCTTTTAACAGGTATTGGCATTTTAGTCGGCTATCTAACAGGAGATTTGCTTTACCGCTATATTCTTTACGTGGTGCCACCTGACAATGTCATGTTTAATCCGGCGTTATCTGTCTCAAGTTTTCTGTGGCCATTAGGAGTTATCGGTATCATTACAATAGTTCTAGGATTTATTGTTAACAAAAAATTAAAAGACCTTGATATGCTTGAAGCTTTAAAATCAGTTGATTAAATAAATAGAACTGCTCTAATAAGAACAGTTCTATTTATTTCTGCAAAAATTAAAAACTAAATAAAAATATGTTATACTTTACTCATTAGATTTAATGCTTACAACAAGATCTTCAAATTAACGTGTATAAAGAACTTGATCATCCTTCCTTTTTAATTGATGAAGTTCCAACAAATTAATTTTGGAGATAAAATTGAATAATATTTTACAAGTTAAACATTTAATAGAAACATATAAAGATAAAAACCAAAAGTTTCAAGCTCTAGATGATGTTTCTTTTACAATTGATCAAGGAGAAATATTAGCTCTATTAGGACCCAATGGTGCGGGGAAAACTACCACTGTCTCAATTATAGGTGGCTATTTGCTCCCTACTTCTGGTCAGGTAATTTTAAACGGACAGGATATTACTACTGCTCGTAAAAGACCCAGCATAGGTGTTTCTTTTGGTGGAGATCTAGGGTTTTACCGTAACGCTACAGCAAAGCAAAATTTACAATTTTTTGCGGATCTGGCTAAAGTACCCTTTCGTAAGCAAAAAATAGAAATACAGCGAGTTCTGTCTATTGTTGGGCTGGATAATGTCGCAAATAAAAAGGTAGGGAAATTTTCTAAAGGAATGACGCAAAGACTGCATATCGCCCGTTCCTTGTTAAATAGTCCAAGTTTATTACTTTTAGATGAACCTACTAGTGGTTTAGATGTTGAAATAGCGCAGAGCGTTCATAAGACTATTAAAAAATTAGCAGATTCCGGCATTAGTATTTTATTAACAAGTCACACGATGTCAGAAGTTGAAAAGCTAGCTAAAAATGTAGTTATTCTAGGTGCAGGAAAAGTTTTTTTTACTGGCACCGTTTCTGCTGTTTTGGGTTTGGCTGAAAAAGAAATTAACCAAAAACCTAAAGATTTGGAAGAAGCTTATTTGGCAATAGCGCCTAAACTAAGGAGGAATTAGATATGCGTTTTATTCGTCTTTTCCTCTTTCATGTAAAAGATTATCTTTCCGATCAGTACTTTGTCTGGTTAACAATCACTAGTACTGTTTCCATTTTTTTGATGCAATATATTATGGCCTATGCTTCTCACGATTTGAACAATCCACAATTGTGGCTGCAAAGTGGTATTTTTGGCATGTGGACTTCGTGTACAACCGTTGCCGGTTGTATCGGTTTTGAACGTTACAAAGGAACGCTGCCATATTTATTAAACAGTCAATATGACGAGCGAGCTTCTTTAATTACTTTACTTTTACCTGCTTCGAGCTATGGTTTATTTTCATTTCCTATTGCTTATATTCTTGCCAAAATTTTAGGAGTAGCTACTGGTAAAATTTCTCTGTACCAGATTTTGCTAATTTTTCTACTGTGGATCGGATGTTCAGTAATGGGAATTTTAATTTCTTCATTTCTTACTCTTTCACCTAATGCAATGGTTTATGAGGGCTTAATTGGTACTCCTATATTGTTATTAGCAGGATTGTTTGGCAATGAGACCATTTTGAATCCCTTAACCAAGTTTTCTCAGTGGTTTATTCCTATAACTGGACCAATTGCTTCTTTGTCCCATAATAAAAGTCTCAACTGGACTGCTTATTTTTGCAGTTTACTTCTTTGGCTTTTGTTAATTGTTATTATTGTGAGAAAAATTAACGACCTTGTCAGAAAGAAAGGAGCTCTGAAAATTATCTAATGTTTGCTACACAATTCTCTAGCCTTTCTTTTCTCAATAATTGGCGTACAAAACTAACTTATTTCTTTATCACACCAATGATAAATCTGGCCCTGTTAGTATTAATCAATATGCAGTATTCTAATCAATTTAACTGGGATGTTGCCATCAGTTCAATTGCAATAGATGCTGCAGTACTGGCTCTTGAAACATTTTGTTCTGCAGTGATTAATGATGCAGACTTAAAAATTGACTTTGAATTAATTGCCAAAAGACCTTTCAGTATCAAGTATTGGCTTTCTAAATGTATTGTTGCCATTATTATAGGTTGCACTTTAGCATTAATTAACCTATTTCTATTGTACTTAGCCGGTGCTCCCATAGTCATTATTGAACGAGCTTTGCTCATGCTACCGCTTTTATGTATTTATGGCTGCGTTTTAGGTTTTGTATCTTGGGCCATCTCATGGCAAATGAATGATCCTTACTTTTTGGAGAATATTTTTAGCAGTTTAGCCCAATTAGTATCAGGAGTGCTAGTTGTAATTTTAGCTTATCCTGAATGGTTAAAAGAAATTGCTTTATTATTCCCTTTTGCAGAACCTGTTACTTACATCAAAACTGGTAGCGCCAATTTGATGTACAGTGCATTAATTACATTTATTTGGTTCATTATAGGAATTTTAGCTTATATTAGCCAAATCAAGCCAGTTCTGGCTAAAGGTAAACACCATTATTAAAGCTTACACAGTAAAATAGCAGTCGCAAGATTTGCGACTGCTATTTTTATATCTATATTTTTGTTTTTCCTAACAAAACTGAACTGATTACAACCGATAATGAACTAAAGGCCATTGCTAATCCTGCTATTTCCGGACTAAGTGTGAGACCCACACCTGCAAAAACACCAGCGGCAACTGGAATACCCAGTACATTATAAATGAAAGCCCAAAACAGATTTAGCTTTATCCTATTAAAAGTCTTGCGACTAAGTTTCAAAGCACGAACAACATCTTCCAAGTCATTTTTGATAAGCACGATACCACCTGCATCGATGGCAACATCCGTACCTGAACCCATGGCAATTCCTACATCTGCCTGGGTTAGAGCTGGCGCATCGTTGATCCCATCACCAACAAATGCGACATGGTGCTTCTCCTGCAATTTTTTAATAACAGCTGCTTTATCAACTGGCAAAACCTCAGCAATTACCTGATCGATATCCACCTGTTCTGCAATAGCGTGGGCTACTTGTTGATTATCTCCAGTTAACATGACAGTTTTCAAGCCTAAACGATGTAAGTCGTTTATCGCATTTTTGGCATTCACTTTAGGAGCATCCTGAATTGCAATTAGACCCAGCACTTGATTATCTTGCACAACAGACACTACTGTTTTTGCCTCATTTTGCAATGCCACTATTTGCTCTTCTAATTCTGGAGCAATTTTAATTTCTTTTTGCTTTTTGGGGCTGCCGACTGCAACATTTGTACCAGAAATTTTACCAGTGACACCCCATCCTTCAATTACAGTAAAATTTTCTACCGTTTTTAGCTGCAGCTTTTCCTTTTTAGCTGCAGCTAATATAGCTGGAGCGAGAGGATGTTCAGATAATTTCTCTAAACTGGCAGCATATTGTAGGACATTTTCTTTATCTCCCACAATATCTGTTACTTGTGGTTGACCTTTGGTAATCGTTCCCGTTTTATCAAAAACTATAGTATCAATGCTGTTTGCAGCCTCTAAAATTTCTCCATTTTTAATTAGGATTCCCATTTTGGCACCACGACCAGTTCCAACCATTAATGCAGTGGGTGTTGCCAGCCCTAAAGCACAAGGACAGGCAATCACCATAACCGCAACGGCAAAAACTAATGCAGTTGCTATGCTTTTACCAAGGAAAATATACCAAACTAAAAATGTTACAATTGCAATAATCAAAACTGTGGGAACAAAAATATTAGCGACCTTATCAGTTAATTTTTGAATCGGTGCATGACTGTTCTGTGCCTTTTTAACAATCTCAATAATTTGCGCCAGCATAGTATCATTGCCAACTTTTTGGGCTTGCATCACAAAAGATCCAGTTTGGTTAATCGTCGCACCAATTACCTGATCGCCTGCCACTTTTTTAACCGGCATACTTTCGCCAGTTACCATAGATTCATCAATGTTTGAATTGCCAGAAACAATTTTGCCATCAACTGGTACTTTTTGCCCAGGCATTACTTGTATGTAGTCGTCCTTCACAACTTCAGTGATAGGAATACTGACAAATTGATCATCTCGCTTTACTAAGGCATTTTTTGCGCCTAAATTAAGCAATTTACCCATAGCGTCAGAAGCAGTTGCCCGCATTTTTTCTTCTAAAACTTGCCCTAATAAGACGAAAGTAATAACAAAAGCAGCACTTTCAAAGAAAACAGGTCTTTTAGTAAACATCGCATAAATACTGTAAATATAAGTTATCGATGTTCCTAAAGCAACGAGGGTATCCATATTTGAATGATGCTTTTTAAAAGCAGACCAGGCACTAGTAATAAATGGACCTGCTGAAATTAACATAATTATTGTTGTAAAAATAAGCATGGTCCATTCGCCACCTGGCAACATCCATCCTGTAAAAGGATGAATAATCATTTCAAGAAGCATTGGCAGTGATAATATTAGCGACGTCCAAAAACGTGTTGTAATTTTCATTGTTTTTCCTTAGCTATTTGACAATTACCTTACCATGAAACATGTTCATACTGCATTCCCATTGATACTCACCTGGTTTTGAAGTATCAATTTTAACCCTTTCTACTTTGCCTTCAGGTAATTTCTGATTTATGCCAAAATCTGAAAATACAACATGATCTAAACAATTGGATGAGTCTGTTCTCTTAAAGTTTAAAGTAGCGGGTACACCCCTTTTAAGAACAACTCTTTCTGGTGAATAACCACCTTTAACTTCAATATCAACACTCTGTTTGTTTGACTTCATAGTGGCTTTCTCCTCTTCTACGTGATGGCTACCAAAGAACCACCATGCAATAAAAGCTATTAGTGCAAGACCTAAACCTAAGATAATAATTTTATTCATGATAATTCCTCCCATTTGAAGCCTATTATTAATGTCTACATTTGTAAACTAAGTTTAGTATAAATTATATATCTACAAATGTAAACATAAATGCTCAAAAAAACTTACTGATTTTTCAGTAAGTTTTCCCCCCTATTAATCTGCATCTAATCGCTTTAACCATTGAGTCAGATCATTTTTGTCCACCATTATTTGCTTAAGTTCGGCCTTATTATCTGCGGCCAAAAACAGCATTAACTGCAGATATTTTGCCACAGAAAGTCCATAATTTTCCAGGTTAGCTTTAGCTGCTTTTACTACTGTATCATCTAAACTAATTGTAAGAAGTTCGTCTTTCAAAGTCTATCCCATTTCCTATATTCTAAATAAAACTAACAGGATTATTTTAGAAAAGCCTCTATAGCTATGCAAGTATTTAATTCAAATTCATAATTCTTTTTATCTACCTGCTCCATTATATTTCTTCAAGCCTAAATTCCATACCCAATGGTCTAAAAATAAGAATACTAAGGCTATCAAAAGTTGCAATAACATTATTTGCCATTGCCGTGGCCTTATTAAAATAATTGTAGCAGGACAAGCAATTAATCCAAAAGGCAGGATGAAATTAAAAATAATATTACCCAGTCCCCGATAAATACTTGCAGGGTAGCGACTCATTTGTATCATACTTAAAAATAAATCATTTCTGCCAAAATTTGTGGGGAACCAAAATGCCGAAATTGTCCATAAATACCAAAGAGAATAGTATAAAATGCAGCCAAAAACGCAAGAAAGAAAAAAGAACAACACCTGATCTATATTAATACTTATACCCTGACATGCATAAATAATTACAAATACTCCCAGTATCGAATTAATCAATTGTGTAAATTCAATTGCACTAAAAAAGTAATATACCTTAGCGTTAATTGGTTTTAATAAAATTGAATCTAAGGTTCCTTCTCTAATGTCTTTTTCCATTTTAGGCATTGATTTGACCAAGAAAGCCATTAAGAAGCCGTCAAGCATAGTATAAACGCCAACCAACAACAGACATTCTTTGTAGGTCCAACCACCGATAGTATCAACATTTAAATAAATTACCTTAAAAAAAGCTATAGGAATGCCTAACCACAATATAGAAGAGATTATCCCAAACAATGTGTCTAACCTGAAACTAATAGTTTGCAATAAGGCAATTTTAATTAACGATTTGACTACTTTAAGTTTACTTTTCATAATCAACCCATTACATCAGAGTATCTCTGAAGCCCTTCTTTATTAACTATTTTTACTATTAAATAAAAAACTATCATCCATACAATTTCAATGATTGTGTTTTTAAGCCATATATTTAATGGTAATGCTTTAACAAGCGTATCAATTGGAAAAGAGCTGAAATATTGAAATGGCAGTAGTTTAATTATTTTTACCAAAAAAGGCGGCAAAATTTCTAAAGGAAAGTAAAAACCTGCCAGCAGATTGACTACAACTTCTTTTACCAGTAAAACAAAGAAAAGATTGTCAAACCAGTACGCTACACTACCAATAATATAAGAAAAAAGAAACCATAATATGGCTGCCATAATTAAACTAAATGCAAATTCAAGAAGCACGAGTAAAGAAACATGAATTAAATTACGCGCAACTATATAGACAAATCCAATAATTAAAATCGGAGCAAGCAAAATTAAATTTGCCAGTCTATCGCCCAGCATTTTAGCAAAATAATATTTTTCAATTGTAATTGGTCTATGGATGATATTAGACAATTCTCCTGAATGGATATCATCATTCAATTCCCAGTCAACTGCATACCATACAAAAGAATTAATAAAATTAACCCCAATATAATAAATTACCATTTGATTTTTGCTAAAACCACCAATAGTTTGACCATGATTCAATATTAAAGACCATAAATAAAACATCACTAAACTTGGTACAAGTGCCTGCAAAAGCAAAATTATGACGCTGCTCTTATTGGCTAATATAGACTTCAATGAGATCTTGCTTACTGAAAAATAGGTTTTTATCATTTTTCTTTCTCCTCAGCAAATAGCTCTAAGATAATATCTTCAAGCTTCAGGTCATTTATTTGATAGTCAGAGCCTTGATTATCCCGTGCCAACTGAGCGATCTGGTCATCTACCTTTTCTACAGGAACTTTAATTGTCACGGACAAATCATCCTGATCAATAATCTTGGTGCCCAGTTTACTTTCGTTGAAGTTCTCCGATTTAATAAAAGTAATATATTTATTCTGATTAAACCTCTCTAATAAATCTGTTTTTGGTCCATCCCACATTATCTGACCGCTATTTACAATGATCAGGTGATCACAGATAGTTGCAATATCTTCCATATCATGAGAGGTAAGAAAGACAGTCAATTTTTCTTCCTTGTTCAGCCTTAACAAAAACTTGCGTATATCCCTTTTTGCCAAAACGTCTAAACCAATAGTTGGTTCATCTAAAAAGAGTATTTTTGGTCTGGTTGCTACGCCGGCCAGAAATTCTACTTTCATTCGTTCTCCCAGTGATAATTTGCGGGTTTGTACATCTAATTTTGAAGTTACATTTAGTATCTGAGCCAGGTCATTAACCGTTTTTTGAAAAATTTCTTCCGGTATATCGTACATTGACTGCAATAATTTCAAATAATCTCTAGGGGTTAAATCAGGAAAAAGTTGCGATCTATTTCCCATAACGACTGAGATTGACTTTTTGAAATCATTTATCCTTTTTGTAGGATCATAGCCATTTACCCTGCAAGTTCCAGCTGATGGAAACAAGGTTCCAGTCAGCATCTTAATGGTCGTGGTCTTACCTGCTCCATTTTTGCCAATAAAGCCAACTTTTTCACCGTTCTTGATAGTAAAATTGAGCGCTTTTACTGCTTGCACTGCCGTCTTTTTAGGCTTAAAAATATTTTTAACAACTGCACGCCAGTTTTCACCCCTGCTGCTAATAAAATAATCCTTAGAAAGATTATGAACTTCAATCGCATTTTCTTTCATTTTTGACCTCATTTAGTTATCTAGCCAGCACAAAAAAGCAATTTTTAAAAGGACAATCCTTTTTACAAAATTGCTTTAAGTTTTGAACACCTATCATCATACATTTAGAAACTGTCATTGGTTTAACCTTATTACTTATAGTTTTTAAATCAGCAACAATTAGATAAATTCTACCACATTTTTAACAGTTTTTAAATATAATTTAATTTTTGGCACAAAATATATTTTCTATCTAGAAAATATCACCTTTTATTTGAGATGTATTCATCTATTTGTGCAAGATAGCTTTCTTTTTCCTGCTGACTGATCCAAGAGGTTTTAAATGAATTTTGTGCTATTCGGATCAGTTCTTTTTCACTCCAATCACTCTTTTGGGCAAATTTATAGTAAACATCATTAATATAATTACTACCCTTATAAGCTGGATCATCGGAATTAAAACTAATCAGTGCACCGCTATTAAAAAGCTTATTAATGGCCTTTTGTTCCATAACTTCGCGGGTATAAAAATAAGCCATGGGACATGCTGTAATACCAATTTTTATGTCTGTTAAAAATGTCATTAAATCCGCATTTTCAACAATATTTAAGCCATGATCCAAACGATCCACCGTGATAATTTCTAAAGCTTGTTTAATATGATCAACTGAATCAACTTGGTGTAGATCACAATGCATTGTTAAATAATAACCTTGGTTCCTGGCTTTAGCAAAAACCAGCATAAACTTCAACGGTGGATTATGATGCTCATCTGAATCAAGACCAACACCTAATATCCAACCTTTTTTATGATATGGTTCAGCTTCTTTTAAAGTTTGCATTGCTGATTCTTGTGAATACTCTCTTAAAAAGCACATTATTAACTGTACATCAATGTCTAATGATGCTACATCAACAATCGCTTCATGAATGCCTTCAATTACTGTAGCAAAAGGTATCCCCCGACTAGTGTGCGCTTGAGGATCAAAAAATAATTCAAGGTGCTTAACATTACTGTCAGCTTCTTTGCGCAAAAAAGCTGCAGTCAAATCATAGAAATCTTGTTTAGTACGCAAGACCTGCATCCCTTTATAGTAGGCCTTTAGAAATTCCGGTAATCCTACTCCATAATTCCTGTCAATATCCGCTGGAGTCTTAGCACCAATATCAATCTGATTTCTCTTAGCAATGGCAAATTCCATTTCGGCTTCAAGTGTTCCCTCTATATGAACATGCAGTTCAGCCTTAGGCAATCCGTCAACAAACTTACGAGATAATTTTTGGATCATCTTTGTCTCCTTAACAAAATAATTATAAATACGAACATTTTAATATAAGTCTAATTATCCTCTTGATCATTTAAGTTTTTATATAGCTATAAATCAATATTAAAAATCATAACATTTTTATTCATCACTTACAATATCTATTGATATTGTGATTTTGTTCGATTTTTACATTGAAATACTTCGGTAGTAATATTATAATTTTAACAATACGATCTATAATTTTATCTTGACCAAGATTAAAATCACTAGTAAAGTGTAATCAATTTAACTTTAATATTTTTGAAAAGGAGAGTGCATTAAATGTCAAATTGGACAACAAAATTTGTTAAAGAGGGCTTAACGTTTGACGATGTGTTATTGATTCCAGCGGAAAGCCATGTATTGCCAAATGAAGTGGATCTTCATACTCAATTAGCGCCTAATCTGAAACTCAATATTCCTATTATTAGTGCTGGAATGGATACCGTAACTGAAGGCGCAATGGCAATAGCAATTGCTTTGCAAGGTGGTTTAGGCGTAATCCATAAAAATATGTCCATCACTGCCCAAGCTGGCGAAGTTGCAAACGTCAAAAATGTTGTTGTTCCATCTAACATTACCAAAGCAGCTGTCGATGACAACAATCACCTGCTTGTTGCTGCTGCTATAGGAGTCACAAGTGATACATTTGAACGTGCTGAAGCACTTATCGAAAAGGGTGCTGATGCAATTGTCATTGATACTGCTCACGGTCATTCAGCTGGTGTTTTGCGTAAAATCAAAGAAATTAGGGATCATTTTCCTCATGTTACGTTAATCGCCGGAAACATTGCAACTGGAGATGCCGCTAGAGCTCTTTTCGATTCTGGAGTTGACATTGTTAAAGTAGGTATTGGACCCGGCTCTATTTGTACGACACGAGTCATTGCTGGTGTTGGAGTTCCGCAAATTACAGCAATTTATGATGCTGCTACTGCTGCCAGAGAATACCACAAGCCAATAATTGCAGATGGTGGAATGAAGTATTCAGGTGACGTTGTTAAGGCACTCGCTGCTGGTGGAAATGCCGTCATGCTTGGAAGTATGTTGTCAGGTACAACAGAAGCACCCGGTGAAGTGTTTGAAAGCGATGGTCAAAAATATAAAACCTATCGTGGTATGGGATCTGTCGGAGCAATGGCTCAAGCCCATGGATCCTCTGACAGATATTTCCAAGGTGGTGTTAATGAAGCTAATAAATTGGTACCTGAAGGTGTAGAAGCACGCGTGGAATATAAAGGTGATGTTTCTGATATTATTTTCCAAATTATTGGTGGTCTGCGTTCAGGCATGGGCTATGTAGGTGCAGCCACTATCGCTGATTTACGTGAAAATGCTCAATTTGTAAAAATTACTAATGCCGGTTTAAGAGAATCTCATCCCCACGATGTACAAATTACTAAAAAGGCCCCTAATTACGAGAGATAAATAAAGTAAATTAAAAAATAGTTATTGCATGAAAGCAATAACTATTTTTTGATCTATTTATCAGATATGGCTTCATTCAGCTTCTGTAAATTTTTTACTAATTCATTCTTCGTATCGGCTCCTAAAATTTCAGCATAACTATTCTCAGAATTAACAAAATAATAAGTTATTTTTGGTCCCAGCTTGATAGCTTTCTCAGTTAGGATTATTGCCTTTAATCGTGTATCATGTTGATCAACTTTTTTGGTAATCAAACCTTTTTCTTCCATTAAGCGTAATACATTTGTAGCAGTAGACTTCCTAATGTTAAATTCATGCTCAATATCCTTTTGATAAATGGATTTGTTTTGGGCAAATGAAGCCAAATATTCAATGATTAGCATCTGTGTTCCGGTTAAGCCAATTTTTCTAGCGTAGTAATCAACATTACGATTAAAAGTATTTTGTATACGCTGTAAGGCTAATCCTAATCTGTTCATTAATCTTACTCTATTCCTTTGTTTTTACCGATTTTGTAGCTTGATAAAGTAAGTATACACCAACAAGAACAATAATCAGAATAAAAGTAAAACCTACCTGAGCAGCTTCAATATATTTTCCAGTAGTAGTGCTTTGACCACTCAGCTGTTCCACAAATTGCATAATAGCTGAAATAATTGCCGTGCCGACAGCTCCAGCAAATTGCTGCGCCATATTAAACAGCCCATTTCCATCTGTATTTTCTTTTTCATCAAGTTGACCAATGGAAGCAGTCATTGTGTCCCCCATTACCAGGCCTATACCCATCATAGTAATAGCATAGAACAAAATAATTTTGCCAGATGATAGTGAGGAAGCAAATAAACAATAAAGAATGCCGCCTATTATTTCAAAAAAAGCACCAGTCATAATTGGTTTTCTAGGACCGTAATTGTCGAGCAATCTGCCACTAATTGGTGAGAGCACCGCTCCAACAAGTCCACCGGTTAAAAGCAGGAGACCTGCAGTCATTGCTGTAGAATGATTAACAATTTGAACATAATTAGGCAAGATAAACGACAATCCTAAAGTATTTACTTGAAAAATAAAATAAGCTGTTATGCCTTGAGTAAATTTAGTATTTTTAAAAACTCTAATATTAATTAACGGAGTAGCTGTATTTAATGAATGCTTGATAAAAATAATTAAACAAATAACACCAACTGCCAGAGGCAAAATGAACATCAATGGTTTTTGTAATATGGTAGACAAATTGCTAAAAGCAAAAATAAAACCGATAAATGTTAAAGCAATACTCAGAAATCCTGCTGTATCGAGTTGAGTATGTGAAATTTTTTTGGATTCATCATTAATTGAAGCTATACCCATTAGCAGAGAAATAATCATCACAGGAATGATAAAAATAAATATGTAGCGCCAACCTAAAGTGTTGACGACTAATCCACCAAAAGTTGGACCTAAAGCTGGAGCGACCGCTGTAATCATTGTTCCTATTCCCATAAGCAATCCAATTTTATCTAATGGTGTCCGTTCCAAAATAATATTAAACATTAATGGAATAGCTATTCCTGCACCTGCTCCTTGGATGACACGACCAAGTACCAGAAAAATAAATTGATTTGCTACCGCATCAATTACTAAACCACAAATAAATAAAGTAGCAGCTGTCACAAAAAGTTTTCTTGAACTAAAATTTCTTTTTAAATATGCAGATAATGGCATAATAATAGAAGCAACTAACAGATAACCAGTTGTCATCCACTGTACGGTAGCCATATTAACATGAAAATCATTCATCAAAACGGGAAAAGTAACGTTTCCTGCTGTTTCAATTAGCACACCTGAAAAAGACATTAATCCGGCTGCGAAAATTGAACAAATTAATTTTGCATCTAATTTTCTTTGCATTCATATTCCTCCTAAAATTTAGTTAGCAAGCTAACTAATTAACCATAGTAACTCACATTTTTTTGAAATGCAATAAATTTAAAATAAAGAAAAACTCACCTTGAAATTCAAGGTGAGTAATTTTTTTAAAATACTTATTTATCTGTATCAATCACATATTTCTGCCAGTAGCGCCAAACATTCTCACTGGATGAGCGTTTGGCATTTTCATACGCTCCCTCATTCAATTTTCTGCGTAATTTAGGACTGACAAAAAATTCTGTAATTTTGGCTGCCAGTTCATCAATGTGACCACTAGGAACAACAAAGCCGCTTTGCCCATCAGCAATCAGATCTGCAGGACCATAGTTAATATCATAAGCGATTACGGGTACACCGTGTGATTGGGCTTCAACTATTGAAAGCGGCGCTCCTTCATATCGTGAAGAAAGAACTGAAAGTTGCGCATTGTCATACACCGAATCCATATCTTGTGTATAACCCATAAAATGAATAACATCTTCTAATCCAAGATCCTGCACCAGTTTCTTTAACATTTTTTCTTCTTTAAAATTATCGTTACCATCGCCATAACCATAAATATCCATAGTTAAAGAATCATTTTTTTGGTAAGCCTGATTAAAAGCTTTGATCGCATCATCTATACGCTTTTCGTGAAATAATCTGGCTATGATTATTATTTTTCCTTTAATACGTTCACTCATTGGAACATGTTCTGCCTGTAGCTGCTCATCAGGAACTATTCCAACTGGTATTGAAACTATCGGAACTTGCGTCCTTAATCTTTTACGCATGTCATCTGCCTGATGCTTACTAGGTGTGACTACCAAATCCGTTTTACTCAGTAATTCGTTATTAGAAATTGAATTATAAGTAAGCGGTGAACTAGGATCCCAGTAATCTCTGAAATGAATGTTGTGAAAATGCTCGATTTTTCTAGCTGGTGTTTTCATATTAATCATTGGTACGTTGGTAATATTGGAGCGGTCAGAAATAAACGTTGATCTTTCATCCCCATCCTGCTCATTCAATTCATCGAGCATAATGGTGAATGCTTGACCACTATTCATTAAAGAATGAACAACTCCATGAGTATCAGTCAGCTGAATGTTAGTTGCTGGATAGTAATTAGGTCGTTTCTCATACGAAATTTCATAATAAATGGTATTGTCTGGACGGAAAAATAATTCGTAGACTAAATGATCATCAGCAGTATCAAAAATTTGGGTCAGACTCTTAAAACCACGTGTATCATAAAATTCCTCTTTGATACGGTTAACATCGCCATTATAATATGTAATGGTATCGATGCTACCATTAGGGAACATATTAATGGTCATAGTTTTACGATTGTCTTCATATACTTCATAGCCATTGGTAATTTTTTTCACCTGGTTAAAGCCTGGAATGGGTAAATCTTTCAGAGTAACAATGCGACTGGCATAATTTACGGTTCCAGCAAAAAAATCAAACATATTAACATAGTCATCATCATCCAACCCATAAAGAGACAAATTACTATGACCAAAACGGTTAAATTCATTCGTTGTTATTTTCGCTTTGACATGGTTACGTTTAAACAACTTTAGTCTTTTAACTTCTGCGTGTTCTATTCCTGAACTATTTGCATCTAACTTGCTATCTAAAAAGTAATACATTAGTTTTTCCTTTATTCTTACATTTACACTGTCAGTATCAATTCTAGCATATATTTTTAAGAAAAATTATACTTAAAATAATTAAATGCAATATTAAAAAAGCATTAACCAAAATTTTTGCGGTTAATGCTTTAACTTCTATGTATATTTTTAATTAATCTTCTTTTTTAGTCAATTTCAGTATAACTGGCCAAATTAGCGCAGCTATAAAACCGAGAGCAAGTCCAACCCATAAAATTGGTGAAGTGGTTAACGTTATGCCCGGAGCAGTGTTACTTTCAAGCCATTGAACTAATTGATTTGCTAAAAACTGTAGTGCTCCAAATGATCCTATGGCTGCAACCAATAAAATAATTGAAGCCCAATATTTACCAAATAGCATCAACAAAGCAGCTAGAATAAAAACTAATATTGTTGCAAAGAGGCAATAATGAAAAATACTAATAGTTTGGTTAACTTTATCCTTGTTTTCATTTAAACCATTGTTAATTTTATTTAGCAGCAGATTGCTTACAGCTTTTTGTACTTCATTATTTTCCGGGAAAGATAAATTCTTAGCAGATACTTCTCCGTTTTCCTGATAAGTAACACTGAGATTATATAGACTAACATAAGACATATCATTATGATATTTTTTGGGTAACTGTTCTAAAATTTTGTCTTCAACACCAAAATCCTTAGCCAATTTTAGAGTACCTTTTAGTCTTGAATCACCAGTATTATTTACGCTTTTTTTAATTACAGTTTGTGCCATGCCACGAACATTTTGCACATTAACAGTTATTGGAGATTCCAGTAGCAGAAAGCCAGAAATACAAACTGTCGCAGTAAAAATCAGGCGGAATAAAATACTAGCAAATTTTTTCATCAAATTAACCTCCCACATTAATATTAACTATTTAATCTAACAGTCATGTTGACCCGAAGCTAAACAGTTGCAATTAACCATTTCGGGAGCACTCTCTTTTTTATAAGCAAGTTCTTTTTCTATTTTAGCAATGTCACCCTGAGCAAGAGGCATATCTTTAAGAATGGCTATCATTACCTGACCTTTATGCATATCACACATATGACTCATCATTTCTTTTGTGACCTCAATCATCATTTCGATTTGAGTAACAGTAGCAGAATAAACAAAACGGTGACCGTCTTTACGGGTTTTTAACAAACCCTTTTTGACCAAACGTCCCATTAAAGTTTTGATTGTAGATTCAGACCAATTCTTTTTTGCCTGAAGCTGCTGAATCACTTCTCCAGTGTGAATTTCTCCTAAAGTCCACACTATTCTCATAACTTCCCACTCAGCTTCGGAAATATTATGTTCTCTATTTTTTTCTACCATAATAATCAACTCAACTTTATTTTACTACAGAACGAACTTTTTTATTGCTTTCGCAATTCCATCATGATCAT
The DNA here is from genome assembly GCF_003693025.1 of Lactobacillus sp. ESL0261. Lineage (NCBI taxonomy): Bacteria > Bacillati > Bacillota > Bacilli > Lactobacillales > Lactobacillaceae > Lactobacillus > Lactobacillus sp. ESL0261. The sequence goes on along the minus strand of NZ_REHN01000006.1, from coordinate 19,551 downwards.
TGTCTTCTGTCACATAATTTGCATAATCTTTTATTTCTTCAATTGCATTACCCATGGCAATTTTCATAAAGTCAGGATTTGTAAACATGGAAATATCATTGCCTTGATCGCCAATTACCATAATTTGGCTTGGCTTAATTTTTAATCTTTCTGCCAATTGCAAAACAGCATTCCCCTTGGAAGCGTCTTTAATATTAATTTCAATGATGCTTGAAAAACTGCGAACAATATCATATTTTGCAAAAGCCCACTGAGGAATATTATTCCACAATTTATCAACTTCTCTCTCATCATCAAGTATGCTAAGACCCACTTTATTAAAAGTAAAATCTTGTGTTATTTCTTCAGCTTTACGTACTTTAAGCACATTATTTGTAAAGGTCGCATTCCTCGCCAGATTAACACCTATATTACGATCACAAGTCCAGTAACACTCAGGGGTTTCAAAGTGAAGGTTAACATGTGCCAATCTTTGCAGTTTTCGCATATTAGTAAAGTCACGATAATTCATTTCTTGATTCATTAATATGTTTCCTGCCAGATCCTGAATTACAGCACCATTAAAAACAATATCATACTGTTTTTTACCCTCCAAACCTAATTGCTTATTAAATTCCTTTACACCAGATAAAGGTCTTCCTGAAGCCAAAACAATTTTAATTCCCTGGCTATTTGCCTGCTTAAGAATCCGTTCAGTTTCCGGTAAAATCTGCTTTGTAGTTGTAAGCAAAGTGCCATCTAGATCAACCGCAATCAACTTTATTGCCAAAATAATATCCTCCTGCACATTTTCGCTATTTTCTTTATTATACAAAAAGTCGTAATTACTTACGACTTTTTCAAGAATTATTCTGTTTTAAATAAAAATTATTGTTAAAAAATGATTTAAAATATTATTCTACGGTTACACTTTTAGCTAAATTACGTGGTTTGTCCACATCCAAGCCTTTATCTTTTGCTGCAAAATATGCAAAAAATTGTGCTGCTACCACACTAACCAGAGGAGATAAATAATAATTTACTTCTGGCAAAACAAGATCATCATTTGCTTTAGCTAATGATTTACGAACTATTGTGATAACGTTAGCTCCGCGCGCGATTACCTCTTGAATATTGCCACGCATAAGGTCCGATGTAATCGGATCATTAATCAATGCAATGACAGGTGTACCCTTTTCAATCAATGAAATTGTCCCATGTTTCAGTTCAGCTGCCGCAAAACCTTCAGTTTGGATATAAGAAACTTCTTTAAGCTTTAAGGCCGCCTCTAAAGCAACTGGATAATCGATTCCCCTGCCGATATAAAAAGCATTGCGACTTGGTATAATATATTTCTGAGCAAGCTGTTCAATTTTTGACTGACTGGAAATTACTTGTTCAATTCCTTCAGCAGCCAAAGCAAAATTTTCTTTTAAGTCAAACGCCGTAGCGTCTTTATTTCCTAATTTCTCGCCCAAAGCTTTAGCTACAATAGCTTGAACTGCAACTTGAGCTGTATACGCCTTAGTTGAGGCAACAGCTATTTCGGGGCCTGCTTCAAGCGACATGGCATAATTAGCTTCGCGCGCCAAAGTAGAGTTAGGAACATTCGTTAAAGTTAAACTAGGTATGCTTCTTTTGATTGCTTGTTGCAGCACAACTCGTGAGTCTGCAGTTTCGCCGGATTGGGATAAGAAAATAAAGAATGGGTGCTTTGACATCATTGGAAAGTGGTATCCTGCTTCTGATGCAAATCCAACTTCAGTTGGAATCATAGTCAACTTTTCAAAAAGTTGTTTGCCAACTAAACCCGCATGGTAACTTGTACCGGCAGCAAAGATATAAAGTCTGTCTGCCTTTGATAAAGCATTGATAATTTTAGCATCTACTTTAGGATCACCATTTTGATCAAGATAATATTGATCCAGGTGGCGTAAAACACTAGGTTGTTCACAGATTTCTTTAAGCATATAAAACTCATAAGTGCCTTTAGAAGCAGCATTTTCGTCAATTTTTAATTCATATGGCTTATGATTAACTTTTTGTCCCTCAATTGTTTCAAGTTGATAACCATCTTTAGTAATATCTCCGACTTCTCCATCTTGTAAATCGACAAAAGTTTTAGTTTGATCTAATACAGATAGTGCGTCGGATGCAATAACATTAAAGTCATTACCAAGTCCAAGCATCAAAGGGGATTTATTTTTAGCAATAAAAATATGGTCAGGATTTTGATTATCTACCAATAAAAGGGCATAAGATCCTTTTATTAATTGCAAGGCTTGCTTTAAAGCCGTAAAAGCATCTTCATTTTTTTCACGAGCAAACTTACTAATTAATTGAACTATCACTTCAGTATCGGTGTCAGACTTAAAAGAAACATCTTCAAGATACTGCTTTTTTAATTCCTGGTAGTTTTCAATTACTCCATTGTGAACCAAATAAAAGCGATCGGTTTCATCAAATTGGGGATGAGCATTATTTTCAGTTGGTTTGCCATGAGTAGCCCAACGAGTATGCCCAATTCCAACTAATCCTTGTTCATCAGGTGTCATTTTATTTTTTAAATCCTGAATACGACCGACTGTTTTAGTTAAAAATTCTTTTCCAGCTAAATTATTAAGATAAATTCCAGCTGAATCATATCCACGATATTCAAGCTTAGACAATCCGTTTATAACAATTTCCCTAGCAGATTTTCCAACAATTCCAACAATTCCACACATATATTTCTCCTTTGGTCTAGTACAATAATATCATTTTGGGCTAATTATATAATTCAACTTACGTATGGAATACTAGCTTTTTTAAATTAATTGGTCAAGCTGTATTTTAATAATTGGTCTATACTTTAACGTGAAACTACTGTTGCTAACGCAATAAAAGAGCAAAAATAAATGTTAAAAATTTTAAACTGAGAAGAGTTAAACAGTTATTTCTTTGAACAAGCAAAAGCCGTCAAATAAAAAGCAAAAATAATATTTAGTAATATTCTAAAGGTAGCTGGCTTCTTGATACTTTTTGTTTTACGTAAAATTTAGCCTTCATAGACATTTAAGGGAAAGCAATACTACAATATTGGTCATGGTCGTTTTATCAAGGCTGTAAATGTTAGAAGCATTGATGGATATATTTTATGTGTTAACTACGATACTGTTCGTATAGCTTCAATACCATTATCTGCTGATAATGGTAATGGGAAAGCAAATCTTGTTAATAATAAAGGTGAATTTACCAATAAGTATGTCAAAAAAGGTACAAGACTAGTGGTTGATCATCGTAGTGACAGAGAAGAACTAGCTGGAACGAACAAAATAGTTATGCTTGATAATAGAGTTTTAGAGGTATATCGAATAAAAAACAGTATGAACTTGTTTGTTTTAAGAGATGATATTAAAACTCAGCCTCGTCAAAGTTTGCTGCCATATACTAATATCATGTATATAAAATTTGTAAGTGACGCAGATCTTTATAATACAAAAGGAGAATTTGCGGATAGAATAAAGTTTAGGTTAGGTGACATTACTTCTGTTACAGGTCTAAGATATATATGGATACGAGCAGATAAAAAAGCTGAATTATTTTATAAAGTCCTAAATTCACCAGCAAGATCTGAGGAGTATAATTTTGTAAAAGCGTCAACTGCTAAATATCTCTTTGGCATGCATTTAAAACCAACTAATACAGCAGCAGATGTCACGACAGACAATATAGAAAAAGATTAAAAAAATAGAATAAGACCCCCCAAATTCGCCGTAGATTTGGGGGGTCTTATTCTTGTTTACCTGCTTTTTAGCTCAAAAAAACAGTGGGGCTAATTTATTTATACGCCCATTTCCGCTTCAACTACATCAGTTATTCTCTTAACGTAAGCATCTGTTTCTTCTTGAGTAGGACCTTCAGCCATTACCCGCAGAAGCGACTGAGTTCCTGAAGGACGAACTAATACTCTTCCTTCATCTCCCATATCACTTTCAACTTCTTTTATTACATTCATAATCGGTTCATGATTTTTCCAAGAATTCTTATCTTTAACCGGAACATTTACTAAGCACTGAGGATATTCTTTAAAGTCAGTTAACAATTCTGTTAAAGTTTTGCCTGTTTTTTTCATTACTAACATTAGATGCAAGCCAGTCAACATCCCGTCACCAGTATTATGATAATCACTCATAATAACATGACCAGACTGCTCCCCACCTAAGTTATAGCCGTTTGCTCGCATTTCTTCTGAAACATACCTGTCGCCAACTTGAGTACGAACATTTTTAATCCCGCGCCTTTGTAATGCTTTGGTAAAACCAAGGTTACTCATTACAGTAGTGACAATGGTGTCCTTTTTTAGTCGACCTCCATCTTCCATGTAGCTTCCGAGAATATACATGATATGATCCCCATCAACTTCATGACCATTTTCATCGACAGCGATACAACGGTCTGCATCCCCATCAAAAGCGAGACCAAGTTGCGCCCCCTGTTTAACCACTTCTTCCTGTAGTTTTTTAGTATGCGTAGCGCCAACATGATCATTAATATTCAAGCCATTGGGATTAATAGCAATAGTAGTGAAATCAACCCCACAATCAGCAAATAACCGGGAAATCAAACTGCTGGCAGCACCGTTGGCACCGTCAATAACGACTTTGATGCCGCTAAGGTCTTCCGGAATTGTATTTTCGATAAATTGTAAATATTTTGCACTGCCTTCATGAAAATCAGTGACAGATCCCAAACCTTTAGCAGAAGGTCTAGGCAATTTGTCCTCAGGTGCATCAATTAGTTGTTCAATTTTTCCTTCCATTTCATCAGATAACTTCAAGCCATCACTACCAAAAAACTTAATACCATTATCTTCGACAGGATTGTGGGAAGCAGAAATTTGTACTCCTGCATCAGCTCCTTGAGCACGCACTAAATATGACAAACCAGGGGTAGTTATTACTCCGACTTCCAAGACTTCAATTCCAACAGATAAAAGACCTGATATCAAAGCATATTCCAACATTTGGCCAGAGATTCTTGTATCACGTGAGACTAAAACTTTAGCCTGTTCTTCTTTGGCTTTATTTTTGGTTAAGACATATCCACCGTCACGACCTAATTTAAACGCCAATTCTGGTGACAGGTCTTGATTAGCCACTCCACGAACTCCATCAGTGCCAAAATATTTTAACATTAGTAAACAACCTCTCTATCTTAATTATTTTTATTTTTTGAATCGTTTGCATTATCTACTTTTACTTCTACAGCAATTTGCGTGGGATTAGACTTAACAATACCATCAGGTAAATCTAGAGTAATAGTCTTAGTTGTAGTAGAAGTAACCGAACCTAAATCAACAGGAACCTCTAGATATTTAATTTTTGCTAAATCTTTTTCATTACCAAATAACGTAACATACTTATTTTTTACAGTAAGCGAATACACCTTATCTACTTTTTCATGTTCAGGTTTGAGCTTTATTTTAACTGCTTTCTTAGATGTAGTAATTGGAATTGTCACTTTAGCTGTAGCTGGATCAATTACAACATTAAGTTGTCTGCCCTTACGATCTTCAGCTATTAAACTGACTTGACGTTCATAAGTATGATCGATTCCATTAGGTAGAACAACTTTGGCAATTATTTGATCAATTTGATCAACCTCGGAACGAGCTCCAGTAACCTCTACTTGTTGTGGGTATACACTGGAGTGTCCCAACTGATATCCCTCACCAACTGCACTCTTATTATACTCTATTTGTATGGGCATAGTTGTGGACTTTCGCCGTTGAATATTAACTTCAACGCTGCGTGGATTAACAGAATAGGAAATCTGCTTATTAATACCATTTACATGTACTTTAACATTGTGTTGACCAATGCTTTTTTTCGTTAAATCGATATATGCTCTGAAATTTTGGGTATTGATAGTTGAGGTAACCAATGCAGTGGATCCTTCAAGGGTAACGCTTACTTTTTCAGGATAACCCACAACATAAAATTTGTCTGTATCTACCGAAACTTGTAAGGGAACTTTAATAGTTTGCGTTTTATTTGCAGTCTGCTTAGTTTTATCCGTCTGTCCCTGAGACAAAAATCCTTCTTGGGTAGAATTAACATAAATTACCAGTAACACAGCAATTAAAAGGGAAACTAGCCGAATAAACCATGATTTTTTCCAAAACTCTTTCATCGATCGGCACCCCATTTCCATATCTTACGAATAATTTTTTGATACCATTTGTCGTTACCACTTTTCTTGGGGACCAGTTCTGCATTAAGATACTTTAAGTATTCATCTCGTGTCATGTCAACTAAAAAGCGACCATTACGTGTGATCGTTACCCCACCAGTTTCTTCTGAAACGACAATGGTAATTGCATCAGTCACCTCTGATATACCAACAGCTGCACGGTGACGAGTTCCAAGTCTCTTAGGAATCATACTATTATCAGACAAGGGTAAATAAGCTGCCGCCACTGCAATTTTGTGATCCTTATTAATAATGACTGCACCATCATGTAATGGAGTATTAGGTATAAAAATATTAATTAATAGTTCTCCAGTAACATCAGCGTTAAGCTTGATCCCAGTTTCAATATAGTCTTCCAGACCAGTTTCTTGTTGAATAGTAATTAATGCACCTATTCTTCTTTTCGACATATATTGAATAGCTTTATCAAGTTCATTAATAAACTGAATTGATTCAGCACGGGCACTGTCTTCTCGACCACCAAAAATGGGTAGGCGACCTAAATGTTCGAGACCTCGTCTAATTTCCGGCTGAAAAATTACAATTATCCCAACAACTGACCACGAGACTATTTGATCAATAAGCCAGATCGTTGTGTGTAACTGAAAAATGCCCGCAAGGATACGAACAATAAAAATCAAGACAATTCCTTTGGCTAACTGAACAGCCTTGGTTCCTCTGATCAAAATTACCAGGTGGTAAACGACAAACCAAATAATCAGAACATCAAGAATTATTGAAAGGTTTCCCCATGTAAAAATGTGTGCTCCACTACTCTGCATAAATGCTCCCTTCTATCATAGACAAACTTAATAATTTTTCGAGTTAATCATTAGGTTTACCAATGATTCTAACTTCAGTATGTAAATCCAGACCGAATTTTATTTTGATTTTTTCTTGAATCAAATGAATCAGGTCAAGATAGTCAGTTGCAGTGGCATTACCCTTATTCACTATAAAACCCGCATGCTTTGTAGAGTCTTGAGCACCACCAATTTGTTTTCCTTGTAAACCGGCTTGAATAATCATAGGACCAACATAATGACCGGTTGGTCGTTTAAAAACACTGCCACAAGAAGGGTATTCCAATGGTTGTTTATATTGACGCAAAGCATTTAAATAATTCATATCCGCCAGAATGCGGTTTTTTGCAGATCTTTTTAATGCAAAAACTGCTTCTAATACAATGTCGCCATTCTCTTGAACCAACGAGTGACGGTAGGAAAACTTCATTTCCGACTGAGAATAACTTTTAAACTTACCAGAACGGGTCAATACCCTGACACCTTTAATAACGCTACAAGTTTCTCCTCCATAAGCACCAGCATTCATGAACACAGCACCCCCAACACTGCCAGGTATTCCAGCTGCAAATTCCATACCGCTGAGACCATGATGAGCAGCAGTAAAAGCCGTATCAACAATAGTCGCTCCCGCTTGAGCAATTACTTTATTTTTATCAACTTTAATTTGATTCATTTTGGTTAAAATTAGAACTATACCTGAGATGCCACCATCACGAATTATTAAATTGGAAGCATTTCCTATTATAGTCAAGGGAATATTGTTATCATGTGCGGCAATTACCAAGTTTTTTAGCTCACTTTCATTTTGTGGAAATGCAAGAAGTTCAGCTGGTCCGCCAGTTTTTGTAAATGTATATTTACTAAGCGGAACCTGCCTTTTTATTTCTATGCCATTTTTGGTTAAATCTGATAATTTCAAATCAAAAATCCCCTTTGTCTAATCTTTTTCTATTTTACCGCATTCAGTTAATTGCTTCATCATATGTTATACTAAAATTAAAATTTAAAGGAGATAATATGAATTTCGTCGCGATGGATTTTGAAACAGCCAACCGGCATCCAGAGAGTGCTTGTTCACTTGCTTTAGTAATGGTTCGCAACAACCAGATCGTAGATCGATTTTATACCGTCATTAATCCCCAAATGCCTTTTGATGCACGTAATATTCAAATTCACGATATAACTGCTGAAGATGTCAAAGATGCTCCTACAATGGCAGAGGTATGGCCTAAAATAAAAGATTTGTATCAGCCTGGAATGTTAGTAACTGCTCACAATGCCCGCTTTGACACAAATGTAATGCGACAGAGTTTAGCCCGTTATGACATACAAGAACCACACTATTTTGTCATTGATACGTTGCAAACCAGCAAGTTGCTTGAACCTAAGTTGCCAAATCACAGACTTGATACAGTTTCAAAAGCACTTAACGTTGAATTATGGCACCACCATAATGCATTAAGTGACAGTGAGGCATGTGCAGGTATACTAATAGCTCAGGATGAGCAATATGGTGACGAAGCATTAAAAAACTTGGTTTACCAAATATAATAGAAAAAACAGGACGAAGTGATATGAACCCTATAATTAGGATAAACTGGGATCACATCATAACAGCCCTGTTTTTTAATTTAATGATTGTAAAATACTTTTAGACCATTTTTTGTTTCTCGCGCCTTTTGCATCAAATTCAACTATTCGCTTAGTCGAATCCCAACTGTCATCAACACGCTTAATAGTGATTTCTAGAAAAGTTTCTGGTAATTGTTCCTGTACAACTTCTGGCCATTCAATCACTACCATGCCGGGTTCAGCCAAATATGCATTCAAATCAATCGAAGATAAATCATCATCTTCCAAGCGATAAAAATCCATATGATACAAAGGCAACCTGGCCTCAGGATATTCGCGGACAATTGTAAATGTAGGACTTTTGACTGGTCGCTTAATTCCCAGTGCTCTGCCAATTCCTTGAGTTAGGGTCGTTTTTCCAGCTCCAAGATCACCATTTAATAACAATAGATCATGTGCCTGGGCAGTCTGAGCTATAACCCGACCTAGGTCCTGCATTTGTTGCGCTGAATTGACATTAAGCTTCATTTTCTTCATTCCTTAGTAATACCTGTGCAGCAGTCAATATGGCAATATTATATACATCCTGAGTACTTGCTCCGCGCGATAGGTCATTAACAGGCTTACGAAGTCCTTGCAAAATCGGACCAATAGCGGTGAAATTTCCTAGTCTTTGAGCTAATTTATAGGAAATATTCCCAGACTGCAGTTCAGGAAATATAAAAACATTGGCCTGGCCTTTTAAAGGAGAATCAGAAGCTTTTTTTGCAGCTACATCAGGCACAAAGGCTGCATCAAATTGCAATTCACCATCTGCCAAAATTTCAGGATGATTATTTTTAAAAATTTCAGCAGCCTGTTTTACTTTAGTAACCATCTCACCCTTAGCTGAGCCTTTAGTTGAAAAACTTAGAAATGCTACTTTAGGATCAATATCAATCATTTGGGCAGTTTTAACTGACTGGTAAGCAATCTCAGCCAAAGTTTCACTATCCGGATCCAAATTAATTGCACAGTCAGCAAAGACATACTTTTTATCTTTTTTTTCCATAATAAAACTGCCAGAAACTCGTTTCATTCCCTTTGACGTATGAATTAACTGTAAAGCAGGTCTGACAGTTGCAGCTGTTGAATGGGCAGCTCCTGAAACCATACCGTCAGCTTCATTCATTTCTACCAGCATAGTACCAAAATAATTTGGGTCTTTCAGTGATTCTTCCACTTCACTCTGTGGAATATCTTTTCCTCGTGCTTTAATAAAACTCTGAACCATAGCTTTTTTATTTTCATAGTTAACGGGATTTGCTATTTTCAAATCTTCAAAATCTAAATTTTCCTTTTGAATTAAGTCGATAATTTTTTTCTGGTTCCCCAATAAAACCGGTGTGACGACCTTTTCAAGTGACAATTTACTAGCAGCTTTTAAAATGCGGGAATCACTTGCTTCAGGAAAGACTATTTGAATATTTTTTTCTGCTTTTTTTACTTTATTTTTTAATAAATCGAAAACGCTCATTTACTTCCTACCTATGCTAAATCTTCTTTTGTTATATTTGAGGGCAATTGCCAATCAATTGGAATTTCGTTAAAGTTTTTCAGTGCTTCATTGCAACGTGAAAAAGGTCTCGATCCAAAAAATCCTCTATCCGCAGAATATGGACTTGGATGAGCTGATTTAATCACAAAATTTTTATTCTGGTCAATTAAAACGATTTTATTTTGAGCATAGCGACCCCATAGTATAAAAACCACTTTACCGCGATCACTAAGAGCCTTAATAGCAGCATCAGTAACGTCTTCCCAGCCTTTACCCTGATGACCGTTAGCGTGACCATAAGGGACTGTTAAAACAGCATTTAATAGTAAAACACCTTGATCTGCCCATTTTTTTAAATAACCATGATTAACGGGTCTGCAACCAACATCATCATAAAGTTCCTTATAGATATTTTGAAGAGAAGGAGGCAATTTTACCCCCGGATTAACCGAAAAGCTCATCCCTGTTGCCTGGCCCGGATTATGATACGGATCTTGCCCCAATATTACAACTTTTGTATTTGCAAACGAAGTTAATTTAAAAGCAGTAAAAATATGATACATGTCTGGATAAATTTTTTTAGTGGCATATTCTTTTTTTAAGAATTCATGTAATTGCTGATACTTTTCACTTTCGAAAACAGGAGCCAAAATATTATCCCAGTCATTACCTATAAACTTTTTCATTACTTCAACAGCCTTTCTTTCACTAACTTTTATGTTATCATGAAATTAATTATCAAAGTGAATCAAATTGGTACTTTTAATTTCTTCTTACTTTTTAGCTAAGTTCAACAAAATAAAAAGTAAGGTTTTCTTCATATATATTAATATGATAAGTACCAAAATGTTTATCAAACTTGGAAGAGGAGCAATTTTACCATTGATTAAATTAGTAGCTTGTGATTTAGACGGAACTCTTTTTAATAGTGATATGGCTATTTCAGATGAAAATGTAGCTGCAATTCGTGCAGCACAAAGAAACGGTATTGAATTTTTAGTGGCAACAGGACGAACACCACGCCAATCTCGCAGAACCATTGAAAAATATGGCCTTAAGACAGGCTTTATCAATATTAATGGCGCCTTAGTCTACGATGCCGACAATAATTTAAAAGTTAAACACAAATTGCCTAATGACAAAGCGAGTTCAATTTCAAAGATTCTTAAAGAAAATAATATATACTTTGAATTAGTAACTACTGATAAAATATATTCAAGCGATATTAGTAAACGTGTAGTTAATCTTGCTCGAGCATTAATGATACTTAATCCAGGTGTTACTTTTAAAAGGGCTGTTGCTACAGCTGCTGGTAGTGATGCGATGTTAAGTATGACTTTAGTTGAGAATCTTGATCAATTATTAGCTAATGATAAAATTGAGATAATGAAGATCATCGCATTTGATGCTCACGGACAATCTGCCTTTGCTAAAGCTAAAAAAGAAATCAATGCTTTAGGCAATGTCGTTGTTACTTCAAGTTCCGCTGCTAACATTGAAATTAATGATATTAAAGCTCAAAAAGGACCTGCACTTCTTGATTATGCCCAAATGAAAGGTCTTAAACGTGAAGAGGTGGCTGCTATCGGCGATAATTTAAATGACGCCAGTATGATTAAAGACGCTGGAACCGGCGTAGCCATGGCAAACGCAATACCGACAATCAAAAAGTTGGCACAGGTCAAAACTAAATCAAACAATGATAATGGAGTTGCTTACATATTAAGAAAATTTATTAAAAATAACGCTAAAGAATAGAGGTGCTTAGATGCGCTACTTATTGGAATTAACTCAAAAACAGGAATATGGTCAAATACCTGTAGCAAATGAAAACAATAAAATTCAGTATATTATTCAAGGCAATTTAGATAATCCTAACCATACCCTTTATCTAAAAAAATTTACCGGTAAAGAAATTGGTCGACTTTATACTGACGGCAATGGAATTATTTCTTCATATACAATTGATGTTGTTAACCATTCGTTAGTAAAGGTTAAAAGACTAAACAATAAAGTAGCTAATCTTTTCTATATTACCAGGTTAAATTATATAGTCACCGGCAGCATAAAAAAGGGAAGTTATAAGTTCCTCTTTGGTATCAAAAAAGTCGCAACAGTGCGTACTGTTGTTCAAAGTGAGGGCGTAGTCTTAATCTGCGACATTGAACGACCTGAAGATGTTCCATTTATTTTATTATGTGCTACGCTTTTCACCCAGTGGCATACAACTCCGCTAAGATTGCCGACTTTTCCACCTATTGGCAGTAAATATAATGTTAACTTTAATTAAATAGTTACCAGTAAGTCAGACTGATTTTGCTGGTAACTTTTTAATTTTAATTTTAGCTCAATCTAATGACAAAATTTTAAAATTAAATTGAGCAATTTCTTCATTTCGATGGGAAACTACTATTACTGTTTCAACTCTTTTGAGTATTTTTTGTAATAGTTCTTGTGCTGTTTGCAAATCAATACTGGAAAAACTTTCATCAAGTAAAATCATTTTACCTTTAGTATCAATCAGCCTGGTCAATGCAACACGCTGCTCCTGTCCACCAGAAAGAGAATCGAATTGCCATTCATCGCTAATATTAAAATCTTTCTTTACTAAGTCGAGAATTTTTTTATTATAGTTGCGACCGAGCAAAATATTATAATCAATTGAGCGCGGAAAAATTGTAACTGCTTGTGGCATATAAACAATCAATGAATTAATTATGCTTCGCGGTATGGTATTAATATCAACTCCATTAAGCAGTATTTTCCCGCGACTGGGTTTTAATTGACCAGTAATTAACTTTAATAAGGTCGACTTACCTCGTCCCGAAATACCATTTAGCTTATAAAAATCTCCTTTTTTAAAAACAAAAGAAAAATTATGCAGTATTTCTTCTTTTGCTTGAGGATATGCAAAAGAAACATTGCGAAATTCCAAAGTTCTAAAATCCAGAGGAAAAGTTGTTTTAGCAAATTTTTCAACCTTATTTTCACTTTCTTCTTTCAAATTATTAAACTTGGCAAAGATACTTGATGTAGAAAGAAGTTGGGCAAAATAACGGTTAATAATACCTGCCGAGTCGAACACTTTAGTAGCTAATTCGGCAGTGGCCAAAATAGCCCCAGCACTGATTTTTCCTTGAAAATGCAGAATTCCGGTAATTCCTAAAATAAGCAGTTGACTGCCTATATTAATCACACCAGTTATAATGTCAACAGCTGAGCGTCTAACTGTGTTATGTACATTCGCCTCTTTTAGTGATTGTGAACCAGAAGCTACTAATTTCTTTATTTCGCTGAGAACATTAAAGGCATATAAAGTATCATAACCGTGCAAACCACTGCTCGTATATTTTAAAAATTTTTCATTTGCCTGAGAAATCTTAGCAACTCCGGTAGTAAGAAACTTTTTACAAAAACGCGGAACTAAAACAATTATCAAAACTAAAATAATTGCAGCAAGAAAAAGAATATAACTATAAAGATATAGTGCTGCTAATGCAAAAATCGCATTACCGCTAAAACGTACAATTAGAAAAAAGGTATTTAAGCCTTCTTTTTGAATTAAATTGACATCATTTTGCAAGTAAGACTCATAATAATCAACTGGATTTTCTTTAAATTTATTTTGAGGAAGTTTAATTAAACTAGTAACAATGTCACTGCGAATATCACTTAGAATATCCTGCGTGGCGTTTTCTTGAAGATAATTTTCAAAAAAGGAAATGATAAATGTCAAAAACCAGAGCATAAATATAATGACTAACATTTTAATAAAGGAGGCAATTTTACCCGCAATAAGATAATTTGCGAGTACAGCCATTTTGGTAGCAGCCAAAACTTGCAATACTGAATTTAACAGTAGTAATAAGCAAGCTATTATAACTATGAATGCATGTTTTTTGAAATAATGGTACATTTTGGCCTCCTAAACTATCATTAAGATAATAAATAGTTTTTTACAGCTGATTTAATTAATTTATAATTTATTAATAATATTAACAAAAGAAATTTGGTCATACAAGCTGTCGTTACAAACCTTTTCTATCAGTAAAATATAAAAAGACCTCCTAAAACCTAATTTTAAGAGGACCTTTGGACGGAATTAAATTTCGGTTGACCTTTCATATACCAATTTTTCTTTTTCAAAAGTTAACAAGTGATCATCAAAATGATCGATTTTATAATTAAGATAATTAATTGTTTTTTGAATATCTATCATTCGTTTTTTCAGCTGGTCTCGCTGATCAGTTAACAAACTTTTTCGCTTATCAGAAGATGAACCGACTTGATATATGTTTACAAAATACTTTAATTGCTTTACTGACATGCCCGCTTTACGCAAAACCTTAATATAGAAAACCCAATTCTCTTCATACTGATCATAGACACGATAGCCGTTCTCGTCTCGTTTAACAGGAGGAATTAACTTTTCCTTTTCCCAATATCTTATTGTATCTTTTGTTAAATCAAATTCCTGACTTATTTCTTTAATTGTCAACGTTATTTTCCTTCAATCTACATTTCTAATTAAATCATGAATATTTTGAACTGCAACTGGGTCACGATGGTCAAAAAACTGACTTTCATTTCTATCTAATGTTCTGATTTGATCCATTTCTTCATGACTTAACTCGAAATCAAAAATTTTACTGTTTTCAATAATTCGTTCATGATGAACTGACTTTGGAATCACTACTATTCCTCTTTGTATTAACCAGCGTAAAATAACTTGTCCGCTAGTTTTATGATGTTTAGCAGCTATTTTTGACAACAAAGGATTAGTAAAAACTTGGTGTTTACCTTCTGCAAATGGAGCCCAAGCTTCTGGCTGAATATGATGATTTTTTAGGAAAGAAACTTCATTTGTCTCCTGCATCCAAAGGTTAGTTTCAATTTGATCAACAGCAGGAAGAACATCATTATACAAACTTAAATCAAGTACACGGTCAGAAGTGAAATTAGAAACACCTATTGCTCTGATAGTTCCCGCTTTATAAGCTTCTTCCATTGCTCGCCAAGAGCCATATACATCTCCATATGGTTGATGAATAAGATAAAGATCTAAATAACTAAGCTGTAATTTTTTTAATGAAGTTTTAATTGCGCGTTTGGTCGCTTCATATCCAGTATCAGATACCCACAATTTTGTAGTAATAAACAAATCTTGTCGATTAACTCCACTATTTTTAACAGCTTTTCCTACCGCTTCTTCATTGCCATAAGAAGCAGCTGTGTCAATTAAACGATAACCAGATCTAATTGCATCCTCAACCACACGTTCAGCAATACCCAAATCAGTTATTTGAAAAACTCCAAAGCCCAATATAGGCATTGTAATACCATTATTTAGTTTGATTTCTTTCATTATTATTGCTCCTTTATAAGATTACAAACAAATTGTAAACCTTAGAGTTAACTCTATAGCAAACAAAATAAAAGAGTATTTTTTAACTTTGTAATTCTTTTACCAGTAAATCTGACAATAACTTGTATCCTTCTGTTCCAAAATGCAAGCCATCATTCAATTGTCCCTGACAAAGAGTTTTTAAGTCACCACGTTTAATCATAGCTTGAAATAGGTTAATAAAATGCAAATTATAAGTTTCGGCTAGTTTTATTAATTCTGCAGTATAAATAGCTATTTCACGATTGATTCTATTTTTTTGTCTGGTTTCATCAACTGCAGGCGGTGAAATCAAAATTACATTTTGCGGATAATATAAACAAATTACGCTCGAAATTATGAGTGACATATTTTTCTTAAATTGGGTGACGGGAACTTTTTTATGCATAGCCAGGTCATTTGTTCCTAAGAGTAAAATCAATTTGTCACAACGTTCAACTTTTAACACTAAATCTGGCAATAAAGCGTAAAATGCGCCAGAATTAATACCAGAAACTGCCGTATTAACTAATTTGCTTCCTGGTATTTTTTCTTTTATTGCTACGTTAATATGAGGCACTTTTAAGCCTTCTTTGCGTGCAATAATGCTATCCCCTGTTAGCAGTAATTTCACGATTTCCCCCTAACTTTTCATAAAAAAACTGTAATCACAAATAGCTGAGACTACAGTTTAATATCTTAACGAGGATTAATTTTACTATACTTCATATTTTTAAATTCATATGCACTATATTTATTAGTTAAAGTTTTAGATTTAAAATATTGATTTATTACTAGACCATTTTCAGGATTACCTTGAAATAGTACTTTATGATTTTTACCTGCAATTGATTCTTTTTTAACTATAAAAGCATAGCCATTTTTTAAGGATTTTTCTTGGACTGGGCTTAGAATAATCCATTTGTTACCATTTATTTTCTTACTTGTAACACGCATGTATTTAGCAAGTTCATCTTTGTTACTTTGTTTCCAGGCATTAGGCATTTGCCAAGGATATTTTCTTGTTCCTTTAACAAAACTTGTTTTCACAACTTTAACATAATCATTTGCCCAAGGAGTATTAAACGCAGTTTTGTGAATAAACATGGGGCTCGGTGTGAGATTATTGTTGCTAAACCACTTACCCCGCCAAGTCTTGGGAAATTTAAATTGCTGTCCCAGTCTAAGCTGGCTCTTCTGATTTTGCGCAGCTTTCACCGTTAGCGGCTCGTTTGCTTTAATTGGTACACCAAGTGATAGAGTGAGAGATGCTATGGCAATTAACGCAGTGATTTTTTTAGACATTTATTTTCTCCTAAAATACTTTTTATTATATAGTAATAATTATAAACTGGCTGCTCAATTTAAGAAATACATTTTTTATGAAAAAAACTGGTTCCATTTAAAACCAGTTTTTAATTCTAAAATATATATTTACTTTTTCTGATATTGATTAAAAACAGGAGCATATGTCTCATTCTTAAAATGATAATTCTGATATTTCTGTGCTAATTTTGGTGAACGGTAAAATTGATCATAGATTTCGCCAGTCTTAGGATTAGCTTCAAACATTACTTTCTGGGTTTTACCGTCAATTTTTTTATTTTGTAAACTGAAAGCATATCCGATTTTGATATTATTTTCATCTATTGGGCTAAAGACAATCCATTTTTTGTTGCTAATCTTATTAGTTGTTACTCGACCCAAATGTTTGAAAATTTTATCATGCTTGGTAAACCAACTTTGAGGCATTTGCCACAAGTATTTATTGGTGCCTTTTACTTTACCTGCTGAAACCAGTTCAACATACTCTCCGGTCCAAGGTGTTATGAAACCATTCTTTTTAATGGTCATTTTACTTAACTTATCATGAGTATTACTATACCATTTGCCCTGCCAAGATTTAGAAAAATTAAAGTCTCTCTTAAAGCCATATTTGGTTTTGTTGACAGTATTTTGGGCTTTTTTTGAAGTAGCCGCTTGAACCAAATTTGTTTGATTAACACTAATTCCACTTGCTGCAGCTAAGGCAGCCACAATAACTGACCAAGTAATTGTTTTACGTAATTTCATAGTCTTTACCTCCCATATTGGAATTATTTCATCCTATTATGGACACGCACTATGATAAAAGCAAGTGATAGTAAAAATATTAAACAAAAAAGCCTCTGAAAAATCAGAGACATTTGCATCGACTATAACAAAATTCGTTAAAATGTTTTTATCATTGAGCGTATGTTTTTAACTCCTTTGGTTTTTTACCACCATACATTCTAGCTAGCTTAGCTGATCGCCAATAAACATTAGTTATTCTATAAGAAGAAGTGGTTCTTTCAATTAAAACGCGGTGTCCTTTGTAATGATATATACCCAAGCTCCAACCTGATGCAGCAGGACTAAACCAAGGAAACATTAAGATATACTTTATATTTTTGTCTTTTTTAAAAGTTACAGGGTAAAAAGCCTTTACCCAATTTCTAGTTTGCCTAGTATTTTTGATCCCCTTGGCATTAGTGTCTTGTCTATGTAATTCATTAGAATCGATTTTATGAGCTTTTACCCTTAATTTATTAAGTACTTTAGATTTATAGTTTAAATCAAAAGCTTTGCCATACCAGGTGCCACGCATCTTTTTCGGTGTGGTCAGTATCCCTAAATTGCCTTTTACATGAGCTGCCTGAACAACCATATTTGTATTTAACAAGCTACTATCACTGGCTTTTCCTGCCAACAATCCAAGTGCTAAAGACATAGTTATAGCAATAAGCATCTTTATTTTGCTATTTTTTACCTGTTTATTCAATTTTCTTTTCCCCCTTCTGAGTTAATAAAAGCTGATTTTTTAGCAAACCTTCTCATATTTTACAGTATAGTACTTTTTACCTATGTAATCTGAGACCGGTAGTGCATATGTCAATACTCTCATGCGCTTTTTCCCTTTTAGGTTAGTAGCCAAAATAAACTTACTACTTGATATTCCATCAAAACTACAATCATTTGAAATTGTAAAAAAGCAGACTTACTCTCGCTCCCTTTGCTACTATTTCATATGTAGGCACATGTGCAGCTAACTTTTTATTTGGCACGTATCGTATACCGTGAACTTTTTGCAACAACAGATGTATTATTATTTTCTAACGAGAAATTCTAGTTGTTGATCCAAGATTTATACAGAATAAAAGTAAGGTGTTTAACAACAAACTTAAAATTGACTTATTTTTTCATTATTCTTTTCGAGATTATCATTAATTAAATGAAATAGTTTAATTAATATATTAAATTTTAATACATGACTATATAATTAACAACTTGTAACTTGTTTATTTTTAGTAATGTTATCGGTATTAAACATATATAAACAAAAAAAGTCTCTGAAAATGAAGTGACCCCCAAATTTAGGACAAATTTGGGGGTTATTTTTATGTCTAAATTATCTAAACAAGATAAAGTTGAAATCTATCATCTTTGGCACGATTATCAAATCAGCCCTGCTGAGCTAAGTCAGCGTTATCGGGTTGGCAAGACTAATATTAATTACTTGTTAGCTTTAATTGGCCGTCACGGTCTAGCTATTTTAGATCAGCCTTTCACTGCTTATACAAGTAATTTTAAGGAGCAGGCCCTTAGGCGAATCATAGTTGAACATGAGCCTGCCCGTCGAGTATCTATTGACTTGGGCTTAAAAAGTAGTGGCATGTTGTACAACTGGCTGCGCGAATACCGTAAAAATGGGTATAATATCGTTAACAAGCAGAGAGGACGACCGCCCCATGACCAAAAGAGAACAGCTGATCAAACAGGAAAATCAGCGGCTCAAGCAAGAGAACGAACGCTTACGCCAGCAGAACTTGAAGCTGAAAATCGAGAACGAATTCGTAAAAAAATTGAGCGCCTTAGTCGACCAGCGGACCAAGAACCGCAAGCCGCGGAAATAGCCCAGGCAGTTACCCAACTAAGGCGCGAGCTTAAAGTCAGCGTAACTTTTATTCTTGATGCCATTAATGCCAATCCTGACCTGCCCCATCTATCCCGCAGTAATT